>CAWUTK010000178.1:0-32438 GCA_963924785.1 uncultured Opitutales bacterium | reverse complement strand
ATTGGATTATCGTCTAATATAGTAAGGATTCTCTGCTGTTGTTCGGTTGAGAAATCTTCATCAGTTATTAATTGTGAAGGACCGATTTTTCCTTGATTCAGAAACTCATCTTGAAGGCGAGAGAGAGTCATGGTGTCCTCGCCGGCTAAAGTTAGTACGTCGGTATCTATTGATTTAAAAAAAATAGGGACGGCCGCACCCATAATTAGGGCAATAAAACCGATCAGGAAGCATGATGCTTTCGAAAAGACCTGATGTTTGTTTTTCATGGCATTGATATTGCGTTGAATGGGTGAAAATACAAGCTTTGACTCTAATATTAAATCTTCTTTCTTTACATACTTGGTTTAAATGCGAAAATTGTTCGAGGTATGACTAAGAATGGACTAGAGCACGTGGCGATGATTATGGATGGCAACGGTCGTTGGGCAAAAGAGCGTGGTTTTTCTCGGATTGAAGGCCATAAGAAGGGTGTCGAAAATGTCCGTAAAATCCTGGATGCTTGCAAGGAGTTGGGTATCAAATATGTTACACTTTACGCTTTTAGCTCTGAAAATTGGAATAGACCAAAACTTGAGGTTAATGCCTTGATGACTTTGTTGAGAACGTTTTTAAAGAAAGAGCGAGATGAGTTGGTTCGAAAAGGGATTCGACTGAATGTTATTGGACGTGTGAATGAATTGCCTAAGGGGGTTCAGAAGGAGTTGCATAAGACGATAGAGGCTACTGCTGATCTTGATGAAAGCGTGTTAACCTTGGCATTGAATTATGGATCTCGCCTTGAACTTATTGATGCGGTTAAAGCTTATACTGAAAAGGTCCAGAAGGGTGAGGAGTGTTTGGATGATCTTGATTGGAGCCGATTGAATGCACATTTATATACGAGTGATTTACCTGACCCGGATTTAGTGATCCGGACTTCAGGTGAGTGTCGAGTCAGCAACTTTTTACTTATGCAGAGTGCGTATAGTGAATATTACTTTACACCGGTGTATTGGCCTGATTTTGGTCCAGATCGCTTAAGGAAAGCCGTTGACACTTATGGGAACCGGGAGCGAAGGTTTGGTAAAACAAGTGCTCAGCTAAAAAAATAGCTTAGTGTTTTTATTTGACAAGCTGAGTTTTTATATTCACTAATCGTGTCTAATAATTGTTGATTAACCGTGTGTGGTTAAACAATCTACCCTAAAACTTGATACTTTCTAGTGGTTATATTCCACAAAGTGTTTATCAGATGTTAGGCAAACTTTTAAAGAAGGCTATTGGAACAATTAGCTGTCTTTACTATGGAACCAGAAGAAAAAAAATCAGTTGAAACAATTAGAGTAGAAGGTGTTTTCGAGCCATCGAGTAACAAGTCTGGTCAGTTAGTTAGTCTTAAACGTAATGGTCGTCCCCGTTCGGATGACCCCTTTTTACCTCGTGAGTTGGTTCAGCGCTTTCGAATAAAGCGAGGTAGTTATGTTGTGGGCAATGCACTTCCGAATCCAAAGCATCCGAATCCAAAAGTTCGATTTGTGGAAACAATTGATGGTTTACCTGTGGATGAAAGAAAGAAGAAGTTTCGTTTTGAACAACTGACCACTATTGCTCCAGATGAGTGGTTGAAACTGGAAACAAAGGATCACCGTTTGAGTAATCGAGTGATTGACCTTTTTTGTCCGATAGGAAGAGGCCAGCGAGGATTAATTGTTGCTCCACCAAGAACGGGAAAGACGACTTTATTGCAGGATATTGCATTTGGAGCGTTGGAAAATAACAAGGATTGTCATTTGATGGTGTTGTTAGTTGATGAGCGTCCAGAAGAAGTGACTGATTTCAAGAGGAGTATTCCGGCTGAAGTATTTGCCTCTTCTAATGATGAAGATTTGATTAATCATGTGAGGGTTGCAGATTTTGCTATTGAGCGAGCCAAGCGTTTGGTGGAAGTAGGTAAAGATGTCATTTTATTGATGGATTCAATAACTCGTTTAGCGAGGGCTCATAATTCTTCCAAAAGTGGTAGTGGACGAACCATGACCGGTGGACTTGATATTCGTGCGCTGGAAAGACCTCGACAGATATTTTCGACTGCTAGAAATACTGAGGAAGCTGGAAGTTTGACAATTATTGCTTCTGCATTAATTGGCACTGGCAGTAAGATGGATGAATTGATTTTTCAAGAATTTAAAGGAACGGGAAACATGGAAATGGTTCTCGATCGGAAAGTTGCTGAACTCCGCCACTGGCCTGCCATTAACCTTGCTGCTTCAGGTACCCGTAAGGAAGAATTATTACTGAAGGAAGACGTTTTGAAGAAATCTCACTTTTTGCGAAGAGCATTGGCCCCTAAGAAAATAGAAGATGCAACGGAAACATTGCTTGGAAGGATGTCCCAAACTAAAACGAATGATGAGTTTCTTGATTTAATAAGCTGTTGACAAATAGCACGATCTAAAGCATTACCTCTTTTCACAAACTAACAAAACAACTAATTATATTTAGCACAAAACATCGTAGCCTATGCAAAATTTTGCTGATCAGTGCTTAGATTTGGCCGAGTCAATACTCGAACAAAATCTAGGGTCAATAAATGAAGATGGATCCGTTAAGCCTTTTGGCGATGAGGATTCTAGAATAGATGAGTCGGGGCATGCTGCTTTAGCCATAGGCGAGTATTATCGTGCTACAGATAAAGAGAAGCATGGCGATTATGATTTGGTTGATTTAGTTGCACGCTGTATTACTTTCCAGTCATTTAATAATTCTGACCAAGAGAATGGATTGGCATTTAGTGCATTAGGGATGTTGTCCTTTGGTACGAATAAAGAAAAAAATCCTGCTTGGGAACGTCTACTTGAAGAAACTCAGGACAAAATTGATAGTCGATTGTTGCATCGTTCTGATTATACAAACCATCTCCAAGCATTCAATATTGCTAAGGCAGTTGCACGTTTTACTTTAGGTCTTTCGAAAAAAGATGAAACAGGTCGCTTAATTGAACGTTTTTTAGCTCGGATTGATGAAAATAGTTCAGCTGGTTATTGTGATGAAGACTCTGATGAGTTTGGTGGCGTTTTTGATATTTACGGAGTGATGAGTTTTGTGTTCATCCGCCAAGCTTTGCAGTTACACAGTAACGTCAATCTTCGGGAGAGAAAACTGCCTAGTCTTAGAACTTACGTAGAAAAATATGTTCGTATGATTCCTGATATGACAAGGCATGATGGTCTTGCTTGGGCATATGGACGTTCAATTGGCGTTTATGGTCAGATGCATTGCATCAGCTTGATTCTTCAAGCACTGAGAGACGGGTGGATTAAAGAAGAGAAACGTCCCCTTTATATTCTTACACTTAGAAAATTATTCCATTACTTTTTTGTTAGCTATTTAGATCAAGAAAAGGGTGATTTGGTCATTCGTGATGGCGAAAGAAGCACGGTTGATCAGCACACAACTCGAATGGCAAATTTTGATGCAGCTAGATATTTGTCTCAGTGGGCGAGGTTAGCTCGTTCAATTGAAAATAAGTCTCTTGCTAAGCCGCCTGTAGTAGCTCAAAAATCATCTGTTCGATATGTTGCTTTTGATAAAAAGCATAAGAAAGAGCACGGCCTGTTTATTTATAAAAATCCTGAAACAGGATTGCTTATTCAATTACCGTTAGTTGGGGATAAGAAGCCAATAAATTCTGATTCGTTAGCGTTCCCTCACTCCCCTGGTGTGTTTGATTGGCCGGTGAATCGTTATATGCCAATTATGCAGCCAGAGTTAACTTTTGGGGATAATGTAGTTGTTCCAAGTTTTTATGGTAAAAATTGTGTTGCCGGAATGGGATTGAGAAAATCTTTTTATTTCCGTTACGATCAACCTGAACTAATCAATACCGACCTTAAGATGGTTAATGGTCTTGGTAGCTGTAAGGTTAATTGGTCCTTTTCAGGAAATAAAATTACAAGTGATTTTTCGTTTACAGTTAAAAGTCAAGTTACACTTGATAGTATGCGCTACGTTATCGCTATTGCGACTCCACACTCTAAGTTTAGAATTGGATCAAGTCCAATGATAGGTCAGGAGGGATTGAGGGTGCAGGTTATAAAAGATGATTTTCAAGCAACTTGGCTTGAGACCGAAGTGGTTACTCAAAATTTAGATTACAGGACTTATTTTGGTAATATTCATTATTTACAAGTTCTTTCTCGTGATCATTCATTGGTAATGAGACCTAATCAAGTTTATCGTTTATCAATATCTTTTGATCCAGATATTGTAGAAGCTGAAGCTTAATTGGTTGCAAGCTAAGCTTGTGGTTTCTGCGACGATATAAATTCACTTATTAAACGTTAAGGCATAATGTTATCCAAGCGTATCATTCCGTGTTTAGATGTTAATGCTGGACGGGTTGTTAAAGGGATTAAGTTTAAGGAACTCCGTGACGCAGGTGATCCGGTAAGTATTGCAAAGGCTTATCAAGATCAAGGTGCTGATGAATTGGTATTTCTTGATATCACGGCTTCTTCCGATGCTAGAGAAATTATTCATCATGTTGTTGAGCAGACAGCTTCAGAATGTTTCATGCCATTAACCGTTGGTGGGGGACTTCGGAATGTGAAAAATATTCGCGATATGCTGAATGCAGGAGCTGATAAAGTTAGTTTGAATACTGCTGCGATTAATAACCCTAACTTGATAGATGAGGCAGCTAGTCATTTTGGGAATCAATGTATTGTCCTCGCAATTGATGCAAAAAAGAATTTAGAAACGGGTCGATGGGATGTGTATACCCATGGTGGGCGCAATAAAACAAATCTTGATGCGATCGATTGGGCAGTTAATGCTGTTCGACGTGGAGTGGGCGAGATTTTATTAACCAGTATGGATAATGATGGTGTTCAAGACGGGTATGATCTTGATTTAACAAGGACTTTGAGTGACGCAGTAGAGGTTCCCGTTATTGCTTCTGGTGGAGCAGGAGAAATTAGTCACATGGTAGATGCTGTGAAACAAGGCCATGCGAGTGCCGTTTTAGCGGCGTCGATTTTTCACTTTGGTAAATTTACCATAAGTGAAGTAAAACAAGAGATGTCCGCATCTGGCGTTCAAGTGCGTATCTAATTGATTTAAAATAAATTTTAATCGGCTGTTAGGTCACAGTAGGTTGAGATGTCATCTTCAACTTCTCTCAACTGGATACTTTCAATAGTTTTGTCATGTGCGAAGACATTTGTAAGCGTTACAATATAGTCGCCTGCATATACCCATTTGTTGACTTTTAGCTTATCGATTGCTCTTTGTATTGTTATTTCAGAGTCTTCAGAAAAATCCATAAGGAAAGGTTCAACTCCCCAGAGTAGGAGCATTTGCTTGAAGATGTGAGGCACATCAGTGAAGGCATAAATTGGAACTTTATTGGGCCTTAGGGATGATAGAAGCTGTGGGATGTATTTGTTTCTTGTGAAAATTAGTATACTTGCTTTTTCGAGTTCCATTGCGAGAACTGCTGCAGATCTAAGCATTTTTGCTTTTGGGTGTTTGAGTTTTAGGTCTTCGGTGAGGTGAGGTTCAACAATGGATTCAATGTGATTGGAAATCCGATTGATAACTTTGATGCACTCAAGAGGGTGTGCTCCTGTCGTTGTTTCTCCAGAAAGCATGACGCAATCGGCTTCTTGTAGAATGGCGGTGGAGACATCGCTGACTTCAGCTCTTGTAGGAACTGGATTTACTATCATTGATTCTAGAAGGTGAGTGGCAACAATGACTGGTTTTCCTTGAAGTATGCATTTCTTAACAGCTTTGTGCTGGATGATCGGTAATTCTTCCATCGGGCACTCTATGCCGAGGTCGCCTCTAGCAATCATTATCCCATCGGATGCTTGTATGATTTCATCAAGATTTTTAATACCTTTTTGTTCTTCAATCTTTGCTATGATACTCGCTTTTGAACCATTTTCTTCTAGATATCTTCTTAGTATTTCAACAGCATTTGCTTCTCTTACAAAAGATAGAGCGAAAAAATTAATCCCTTCTTCGATCCCAATTTTAACATCGCCTTTATCTTTGTTCGTGAGCGCGGGTAAATTTACATACACTCCAGGAAGGTTGATGTGCCTTCGGCTTCCAAGTGTACCATTATTCTCTATTTCACAACGAATTCTTTCGCCTTCAATACTCTTAACTTTCCATCGCAACAGGCCATTATCAACGACGATTACCTGTCCCACGTTAATATCGTGATGGAAGTTTGGGTAATTAGTTCCTATGACAGGAATATCATCATCAAGTTGCTTCAGGTTCTTTTCATCTGATATAATGTCAATGAATGCACCTACTCTTAGGTCGATATCTTTTTCTATTTGAGAGGTCCTGATTTCTGGGCCTTTGATGTCCATTAGAATCGCGATTTCTCTGCCAACTTCTTTACAAGCACTGCGAACTTTCTTAATTGCCATTCTTGCCCATTCGTGGTCTGCATGAGCCATGTTTACTCGGCAAATATCGACTCCTTCAAGGATGATGTTTTGAATTATGCTTTCATCAATAGTTGAGGGCCCAATCGTAAAAATTACTTTAGTGTGTCTGTGTTTATTATTCATAGTAAATCTATCGTGTTGAATTGTATAGATCAAATTCAGTGATAGCGAATGGGAGATTAGCTCTAAGAGCGTTAATCCGATTGTGATCGGCTGGATGGGTAGACAGAAATTCTGGTGTTTGGCGCCTTGTTGAACTGGACATCATTTTTTGCCAAAATGTTACGGATGCACGAGGATCATAGCCGGCTCTAGCCATAATGCGTTGACCAATTTTATCGGCTTCAGATTCATGGCTTCTACCATAACGGAGTGTTCCAAGAGTGCCCAGGCCTCCATAGGCAGCGAGTATCATGTTTTTAAGTTTATGGTCTTCGATGGCTTTACCTAGAAGAAAACCGCCTCCAAGCAACATGATTTTCTGAGACATTTGTTCATTGGAGTGTCGAGCGGCAACATGTGAAACTTCATGGCTCATAACGAATGCCAGTTCGTCATCCGATGAGACAAGGTTTAGCAGTCCCGTATAAACACCGATTTTCCCCCCTGGCATGGCAAAGGCATTGATTTGGCTGGCATCGTCAAAGACAATAAATTCCCAATCGGCTGATTGAACTTGATGCCCAGCAGCAGTCGCGATACGTCGCCCAACTCTTTGGACGGTGTTATTATATTGTCTATTATGAGAAATTCTCTTTTGAGATTTCATTTGAGAAAACGCTAGTTTTGATTGTTGGGCTAGCGAGTTTTCAGGTATTATCGTCAATGCAGATCGTCCTGTTTCAGGAACGGTATAGCACCCGAAAAGCCCGAATATGATGAATAGCGATAAATGAAGTGGTTTTCTCATAGTATTATGTGTTACGAAATATAGATAAAAACATGATAGTAGCAACATATAGAAAAATGCCTAAGAAGGCCTAAATGAACCATAATCCTTAGACTTTAAGAACACTCCTTAATGGCAATTCTAGTGCTTAAAATGCCTTTTACCGGTGAATACCATCGCAATATCTCTTTCATTTGCAGCCGCGATAACTTCTTCATCTCTTACACTGCCACCTGGTTGAATAGCTGCTGTAGCACCTGCATCAGCAGCAGCAATGAGCCCGTCGGCAAATGGGAAGAAGGCATCTGATGCGACAATCGAATTTTCTAGTGATAGCTTTGCTTCACCTGCTTTCCAGATGGCGATTTTTGAACTATCAACTCGGGACATTTGACCTGCTCCGACTCCAAGCGTTGATTCCTTGCCTGCATAAACGATGGCATTTGATTTAACATGTTTCACTATTTTCCATCCAAAAAGTAAGTCATTCCATTCTTCCGGAGTTGGTTCACGTTTTGTGACGACTTTAAAACTCGATGGATCTGGTTTTCTGAAGTCGCGATCTTGTACTAGGTATCCACCTGACACGCTTTTAATTTCAGTTAGGCTGTCTGCTCCGAGTGAACCTTTAACAGTCATGAGTCTAAGGTTTTTCTTCTTTGCAAAGATACTTAGTGCTTCATCCGAAAATGAAGGAGCAATGATAACCTCACAGAATATTCCACTTATTCTTTCTGCAATATCTTTATCTGCGGTATTGTTCATTACTATGATGCCGCCAAAAGGAGCTTGTTTGTCGGTTGCATAAGCATTATCCCAGGCCTCACTTAAATCAAACGCACTTGAAACGCCGCAAGGGTTTGTATGTTTAAGGATTGCAACTGTTGGTTTTTCGAATTCTCCAATAAGGTAGGTTGCTGCGGAGATATCGATGATATTGTTATAGCTAAGTGCTTTACCTTGAAGCTGTTCGAAGCAGTCTAGGAAGTTCCCATACAAAGCGGCTTTTTGATGTGGATTTTCTCCGTAGCGAAGAATGGTTTCGCGTTTTGCATCAGTGGTTAATGTTTCAGGGAAGCCAGATAGTTCAATTAAATCAGGTTCATCAGTGATTCGTGTTAAGTACTCTGAAATAGCTTTGTCGTAAGATGCGGTGCGTTTAAAGACCTTAAGGGCGAGTTCTTTTCTGAGAGAAGACATGGCCTTGTTGTCATCTAGACTATCTATCACCTTCGAATAGTCTTCGGGATCGCAAATGACAGCGACCGAATCATGGTTCTTCGCTGCACTTCTAAGCATTGAAGGACCTCCAATGTCAATGTTTTCAATGGCGTCTTCGATCGTAACCCCTTGTTTTGCAACAGTTTCTTCGAATGGGTAGAGGTTTACTACGACAATGTCTATTAATTGAATTCCGTTTTCTTCAGCTTGTTTGAGATGGTCTCTATTGTCACGACGGCAAAGTAGGCCACCATGGATTTTTGGGTGAAGTGTTTTTACTCGCCCATCCATTAGCTCCGGTGAATTTGTAAATTCTCCAACCTCTATTATCTTTATACCGTTCTCTATAAGAACCTTAGCTGTTCCTCCTGTTGAGAGTAACGTGAAATTGTGCTTTTTTGTTAATACTTCTGCGAAAGGAACAATCCCTGTTTTATCACTGACAGAAAGTAATGCATATCTTGGTTTTTTATTATCCATGGTGTACTTATATAGTATAGTAAATTCTTATTATATTATGAATTCCCAGAATATAACAAAATGGAAGGAGGGTGACACTTAAAAATTAAGATAAAGTGACTTTTCCTTGTCTGAGTGCAAGTCGTTTTATTATAGTGTTTTATGTGACATCAATGTTTTTTTTTGAAATAAAATGAAGAAATAGCTAAAGTTTATAGGAAAAGAGTCGATATTTATGATGTAGGCAGATATTTTATAAAAACAAGAATTAATAGGATAAAAGACAATGAACCTGAACTTTAATGCAGTAACCGGAATGGGCTTGGACCAGGTTAAGAAAAGTACGCAGAAATTTTCAGAATCTATTGCAAAAATTAGTTCAGGTAAGAAGTTACTCTCTATGGGAGATGATTCTGCTGGATATGTGAAAACCTTAAAGCTTGAGTCTAGTTTAAGGCGTATCGAGTCTACTAAAGGCAATATTCAAGATGCTTTATCTTATACCCAAGTCAGTAATAGTTTCATTGAAGAAATTATTAAGACAGTTAATCGTATGGGTGAGATTAATCGTCAAGCGATGGATAATCGTTATGATGATAAAGATAAGGATGCTTTTTCACATGAATTTAATCAGCTGAGTGCTCAGTTGATGGATATTATTGGTAATGGTCAGGAGGGAAATGACCCTCATGGAACTTATAATGAAACAGATTTATTTGGACCCCATTCATTGGTTGGTCGTAAATTAGTTACAACTGATGATGAAGGTGTAGCACCAATTGAAATTCCAGAAATTAATTTTCGTGCAGGTGATATAGTTAAGATTACAGGCCAGAAGTTTGATTTTTCAGCTGGCGGTGACGATTTAGATGCTTTGTTTTCAACTATTAAGTCTGCAGTTGATCAAGTGACTCAAGAGTTGGCTAAAATGAGTGGTGTTGAATTTCGCTTAAAAGAAAATCTTTCTGGAAACGCAGTGATTGCTCAAAATATTGAAGCTGCTTTTGCTCGAATTAGAGATACTGACATTGCCGCAGAATCAACACACATGGCAAAATATAATATTATGGCTAGAGCTAATATGGCTGTTCTGGCACAAGCTAATATGCAGCCTCAGAAAATCCTTGATTTGTTACGTTAGTTTTAACTAACGAATGTCTTCTTTTTCTTCTACTTCTTTTTTAAAGAGATTGCGTGGGTCTAAGGGGAATCTCCATTTGGGATCTTTTAAATTTCCTTTTAGTTCAAATTCTAATACATGAGCTAGAGGATTGATTTCAGAAAATATTTTTTTCAATACAGGAATTTTGATTCCTCCAAGAAGAAACATTTTAGCCATAAAGTCTAATTTTTTGTTTTCTAAATTATAAGTTCCAACCGCTTCTAGTTTTGCGGTCTTACTTGTGAGTAGGAATTTGTGAAAATTTACTATTCCATTTTCAAATTTAAAAGCGGTATTAGCTTTTTTGAATTCAATTGACCCAATAGAGAAGGGAAGAATATTAAGCATACGAGAGAGAAGTCCAAAAATATGGATTTTCCCTAATTGAGGATCGTTTAAGACTGCAGTTCCTTCGCCTTTGTAGCTAAGAATATTGTTCATTGAACCTGTTCCATTTAACGCAATATCCAGATAGGCGTTATCTTCAGGCAGATCATTTGCTTGATGGCTTGCTTCATCTCCGGTGATGTTTGCGGCAAAAGGTAAGTTTGATATGAATTCTTTTTTCTTTGCATTAAGAACTTTAAATTGGAAAGAAAGAGGGGTCTGAGATTCAAAATCATATTTAACCGCCCCCGAACCTTTGCCGAAGGCGTAGTCAAATTGAAGGTCATCAATGTTCAGAATGTGATTGTTTTCTAACGTAGTATTAAATTTTAGTGAACCAAATGGGGTGTTGTAATATGACATAGGAGCATTGAAATCAGCAATAATGTTTAGCTTGTTTTTAGGAATAATACCATTTGGTATCGGGGCTTTATCATTAAAAATAGTTGCATCAATAAATAGGTGTGGAGCCTCTGTGTAAGTAAATGCGTTAATGGCATTGGCGATGTCGGGATTGACGACAGACGCGATATTGTCTGGCTTGATGTTACTTTTTATCTTGAAGCGACTAGAGGTTAGCGTCTCCAATTTGTAGGGAGAGAATACCCATGCAAGATCACCTTTTGCTGTTTTGCCCGCATCGTGGATTGTTAAATTGTATAATTCAAGATAGTTAGGGATTACCCATACAAAAACGCTACCATCTGGTATATAGAAGTCTTGATAAGTTGTTTTTTTGACATTTGTTTTTCCGAAAACTAATAGGCCCGATCGGTCTTTCCATTTACCTGAAACTTCGATATCGGAATATGGCATTATTGAATCGAATGTGAATTTATCCCATAGATCTTTCCACCATGGCAACATCCAGTTGTTGATGATTGGTGGGTGAAAATTCCCGTGTAAAAGGAATTTATAATCTAGTGTCTTGAAATTTTGAAATACTTCTCCGTGAACTAGAGAATTGTTTGTTTTAATTCGAGCATTTTCTAAATGTAAAAGCCCGGATGAGGACCAAGATCCTTTGGCATGCAGCTTTTTAATAAATGCTTTTTTGATGGTACAATTATCTGTGCTGAGGTTGAAGTTAATGGACGTGGGTTCGATATTGTTTTCCCATAAGATATTTGTTGAAACCGTAATAGGTTCCGGGAATTCTAACCATTTTATTTGAGGGAATTTCGAAACGATATTTTCTGAATACAAACAACTGGGTGAAAGTTCCGTGTTAATGCTTAATGCTAATTCATTGTCGTGAATATTGAATGTTGATTTTAGCTCTATTGGGCTTTTGTCAATTTTGGCATAAACTTGAGATGTTATGTTTTGCTGTTTGCTGTCGTAGTAAATCTGGCCACATGATGAATTTACTTCAATACCATGAATTGTCAGTTTTCTCGCCTGAAAGAAGGATTCGATGAAATCTGGAATATTGATAGGAGATAGGGCGAATTCTGCAACATGTGCTGTTAATGAAATATCTTCGGCGAGCAGATTATAAGGTTTGTAGCTAAATTTTTTGAGTTGGATAGCTGTAGGCGTTTTAAGCTTTTGTTCACTATTCAGACTGATGGAATTTTGGATGTGTATTTCCTCGAGGTGCAATTCCTTAAAGGGGTTACCTGTATCGGCCGTTAAGTTCAATGAAACATTAAGCGATTCATTTGCATGGTTGAGCTTAAGACGTAGGACAGGCCCGGACCATTTGGAGAGTGAAGTTGCAAGATTGTTTAAGAAGGCGGATGCTTGATCAATTAAGAGGGGTGCATTTGCTGGCTGTTTTGTCCTAGGAGTTGAAATTTCTTGAAATGCAGAGAATGGTATTGCGTTAGCGCTTGATGAACTTATTACCGTTTTTAAATTGCCTAGTTGAAATTGCAAATTGCTTATATCAAAGGCATTTCTGCTTAAAGTGAGGTGGCCATCAATGGACGATATTCCTCTGTTTTTTCTAGGATTTTTTTCATTGGATTGCAGAATACTTGCATTGAAAAAAATGATATCCGACGAGCCCCATTCTTTGTAAAGAAATGTTCGCAGTCTAGGGTTGATGTCTAGTTGCTCTACTGTTGCAAAGGGTTTTTTATTATGAGATAGCGTGACGTTTTTGACAACGAAATGAAATTTTGATGAAACGTATAATTGATCATACTCTAGCTGAATTCCCCATTGTCTGGTAAAATCATTGAGCTCAGATTTGATACTCGGAAGACTCAGGATTTTCCCGTCAAAGAGATTTGCGGCAAGAAATAGTTGTATGACCAGAAGGACCAGAAGGAATCCGTTAAAGAGGCAACAGCAGAAATCTTTTACTATTCGCATAAAGTTTTCTAGTTTTCAGAAGAAGCGGGTGTGTCCAGACCTTAGCTTAAGCGCGTTTAAGCGTTATTAGCGTAATGTCGTCTGCATAGTTATTTTCCCCTGCAAAATTATCGAGATCCTTGAGGACTTGATCATTGAATGATTTGGCATCAAGCTGGGAATTTTTTAATGCAAAATTTGCAAAGCGTTCGTTGGAATATTCTTCATCATCGCTGTTAGACGTTTCAGTGATTCCATCTGTAAAAAGAATAAGCATGTCATCTTTTTGAAAAGGGATTGTTTTATCGACAATAACTTCATCAAAAATTTCTCCAGGAACGAGTCCTATTGCCATGCCCTCTGAACTAATCCGTTCAACGGAACGAT
The DNA here is from genome assembly GCA_963924785.1 of uncultured Opitutales bacterium. Taxonomy (GTDB): domain Bacteria; phylum Verrucomicrobiota; class Verrucomicrobiia; order Opitutales; family CAJWYM01; genus CAWUTK01. The sequence continues at coordinate 19,180 of CAWUTK010000178.1, read as the reverse complement.
TCGTTCTACTGTTGCTCTTATGAACAAGGATAGGTAATTCATGGCCGGCTCTGGCGAATGTTAATGTGTTTTTTTCAAAATCGATAATTCCATAGATTAAGGTAATAAACATTTCTTTGCGGATTTCTTGACTCAATTCTTTGTTGAGTAGCCGGAATATCTCTGAGGGAGAATCGCAGTTTTTTGAAAAGTGGCGAAGGTTTGTGTGACAGATCGCCATTATCAATGATGCGGAAATGCCTTTTCCTGAAACATCTGCAATTGCGACGCCTAAACGGTTTTCGTCAAGAGGTATGAATTCATAAAAATCTCCACTCACGCGCTGTGTTGGAATGTATCGAACGTCGAGAGATAATCGTTCATTTTGGGGAGGAAGTGAAGGCAGTATTAGTCTTTGGACATTGCTTGCAAGTGCTAAGTCCATTTCCATCACATTTTGTTCAAGTCGAATATTCATGATGTCAGCATTGTGAATGGCTAATGCTGATTGCTCCGCTAATGATTCCATTAGTGAAAAATCTGTTTCAGTGAATGTTGTGCCAGCAGCTGGATTGGCTATAGCAATAACGCCTAAAATCCGATCCTTGATTTTAATTGGGGAAATTATTAAGGAATCTAATTTGAGTGCAGGGTCATTGTGTTGAATAATTCGTGGATTATTAGTTGCATCTTGAATGAATACTCCAATTCCATTTTGTCCAACTTCTCCTACTACACCCTTTCCCAAGGGGATGATTTCTTTTTTTAGAATACTTTCTATAAATTGAGACCTGCTTAGGTTTTGTTCTGTATTTTTTTTACTTTTGAGTTGGGGCGGGAATAAGCCTTCTATCGATACTCTATGAAGGGTTGTTTCATCTCTTATTTCATAGATACAAGCACTTGTAGCACCCGAGCAAAGCATTGCAGAATGAATGATTTTTTCATAAAGCTTAGTTTTGTTAAGGCCTTCACCTACCGCTTCAACCATATTGTGCATGAAATCGAGCACGATTTGTTTTTCTTGTTCTATATGCAGTTTTTCTTCTTCTAGCTGTTTTATTTTACGTTTTGAACTAAGCCAGAAATAAAGACCTACAATAATACCAACGCTAGCTGCGAACAATAAATTAAGTAGGATGTACAAGGGTTGTGGCATTTATTTAAGGGTAAATTGATTGAGAAACAATGAGTTTCTAGCGTGTTTCTTCTGTTTTTTCATGAAGACATTCAAGGACAGCTTCAAAGGATTGTGCATTTTTTTCATTAAGCTCTGCGAGCGTTTCATGCGCACTTAGAATAGTTTCCTTATTGGCGGTTTTGTTGCCATCAAGTAGTTCCATCCTTTCTTCGATTGAATAATCTTGATAATCCGTTTCATCAACAATGGTGATTTGGTGTAATCCTAGGTTTTTGATTAATTCCAGATTCCTGACGCTTAAGTTGACTAAAGTTATTTTTCCTGAAGATTTTCTCGTGGCTAGAGCGGCACTTGCTAGTATACCGAGGAAAGTGCTATCCATACTGGAGCAATCCCTGAAATCTATTATGAAGGTATTCGACCCTTTTGCTATAACTGAGTCGAAAAACTGGTTCAGTGGGCCTGCATTAAGATAAGATACGCGATCCTTAATTTTTATGATTATTTGATCGTCAGATGTATTAACTAAAAATGCTGGATTTTCGGTTTCTTGCATTTTATTTAGAACTAGATTAATTGTCTGAGTACATAAGGTAGGATACCCTTATTCCGGTAGTACTTGATCTCTATTTCAGTATCGATTCGTGCAATTAGTTCTACTTCTGAACGACTGCCATCTTCTTTTTCTACAATTAATTTAAATTTTTGGCCCGGAGTTAAATCATCGTCAAGATCTGGGATCGAGAATAGTTCAGAACCATTTAGGTTTAAACTATCAACACTGTCGCCATTTGTAAATTCGAGTGGTAGAACGCCCATTCCGATAAGGTTACTTCTGTGAATCCGTTCATAGCTTTTGGCTACAACCGCTTTTACTCCAAGAAGAGCCGTTCCTTTGGCTGCCCAGTCCCTAGAACTCCCCATGCCATAATCGACTCCACCGAATACAATAAGAGGAACTCCGTCGGCTTTGTATTGTTCGCTGGCTTCATAGATCGAAGTAATTTCCTTACTAGGCATATGTTTTGTGTAACCACCTTCTTTTCCGTCAGCCATTTGATTTTTAATTCTGACGTTCGCAAATGTTCCACGGGTCATGATGCGGTCATTTCCTCTTCTTGAGCCGAATGAATTAAAGTTTTGTATTTCAACAGATTTCGAAATTAGGAATTTCCCCGCAGGGCCGTCTGCTGGAATAGCTCCAGCTGGGGAAATGTGATCGGTTGTAACTGAGTCGCCTAAGATTGCAAGTGCACGCATTTTGTTTAATGGAACAATCTTTTCAGTTCCTTTTTTAAACCCATCAAAGAAAGGAGGATGTTGAATGTAAGTTGAATCTTCTTTCCAATTAAAAGTTGTTCCTCCTTCAACTGAGATCTCATTCCATTTCGGATTTGCATCATCAAGAGAACCATATTTTTTCTTGAAAATATCAGGCGATAAGCCTGTTTCAATATTTTCTAAGATTTCTTTTTGGCTCGGCCACAAGTCTTTTAAGAAGACATCGTTTCCTTCCTTATCTTGTCCTAGTGGATCCGTATCTAGGTTGATTTTAACATTTCCTGCAAGTGCGTATGCAATGACTAGAGGAGGCGACATTAAGAAGTTGGCTTTAATTGAGCTATGAACTCTTGCTTCAAAATTTCTATTTCCGGAAAGTACACTAGCTGTGACAAGTTGACCTTCTTTGATCGCTGTTTCAATAGCTGGGTCAAGTGGCCCAGAATTTCCGATACAAGTCGCACATCCAAAGCCAACAATGTTGAACCCTAATTCATCGAGGTAGGGTTGCAGTCCGGTGTTGTTTAGGTAGTCTTCTACGACTCTGGATCCTGGTGCAAAACTAGTCTTAACGAAGGGATCTATCGTTAGACCTTTTTCAACTGCTTTTTTGGCCAATAAACCTGCTGCGATAAGAACCGAAGGATTTGATGTATTTGTGCAACTGGTAATGGATGCGATTAAAATAGAGCCGTTGCCGATGGATTCATTATTGTCATTGCGATTCAATGAGATTGATTGATCCACATCTGATGATGATTTTCCAAAACCTCCGGTGGCAATGTCTTGTTCGAAGAGTTCATTGAATTTTGTTTTTAGCTCAGGAACATTGATTCGTTCTTGTGGTTTTCTTGGGCCCGCAACGCTTGCTGTAATCGTCGTCATGTCAAGGTTGAGCGTTTTTGTGTATTCTAGGTCGCCGGCTTTTGGCATACCGAACATTCCTTGGGCTTCGAAATAGTCTTTGATAAGCTTGATTTGATCTTCGCTTCTGCCTGTAAGTCTCAAGTAGTCTAACGATTTATCATCAACAGGAAAAAAGCCCATAGTCGCACCGTACTCTGGAGCCATATTGGCTATGGTTGCTCTATCGGGTAAGGTAAGCTCAGCTGCTCCTTCTCCAAAAAATTCTACGAATTTACCAACGACTTTTTCTGCTCGAAGGAGCTCTGTAACGGTTAATGCAAGATCGGTTGCCGTAACGCCTTCTGGTAATGCACCGGTTAGGTTAACGCCAATAACTTCGGGTGTTTGGAAATAAACGGGTTGCCCTAGCATTCCCGCTTCTGCTTCAATTCCGCCAACACCCCAGCCGACTACGCCAAGACCATTGATCATGGTGGTGTGTGAATCGGTTCCTACGAGTGTGTCTGGGTAAAGAACTGTTTTCCCATCAATTTTTTTACCGAAAACAACTTTGGCGAGGTATTCGAGGTTTACTTGGTGGACGATTCCTACTGCTGGTGGAACAACATTGAATGTTTCGAATGTTTTTTGTCCCCATTTTAAAAATTCATATCGTTCTTGGTTCCGTTGAAATTCAAGGTCTAAGTTTGCCTGGAAGGCGGCTTTGTTTCCTGCTTTGTCTACTTGCATTGAGTGGTCAATAACAAGATCAACAGGAACTAGTGGTTCAATGATACTTGGGTCACCCCCTGCTTTTTTTACCGCATCACGCATTGCAGCAAGATCAACGAGTAAGGGAACGCCTGTGAAATCTTGTAAAACAATTCGAGAGACAAAGAATGGAATTTCTTCTTTATCGGGACTGCGGGCATTCCAGTTAGCTAGACGTTTAATATCAGCTTCTTTAACGGTTTCTCCATCCAAATTTCTGAGCAATGATTCGAGGACAACACGGATGCTGACAGGAAGTTTTGAAACCTTCCCTATGCCCTGTTCTTCGAGACTAGGTAGGGAATGGTAGTATAATTCTTGGTTTGCTAATTCTTTTAGAGTATCCATATTTTTATATCCTATCTTGTATGTTCAAATTTTTATTAAATGCTAGTAATTTACTTCCCTATGGCAACCTAAACTTTAATGGAATTGAAAAACTTAAGTTCTTTATAAATCGTTTTGTTTTTAATGCCTAACTAATTGATATCCAGATGTTAAAATGTTGTAGTGAAAGCCGTTTTTATACTCAGTTTCCGGCCCCTTGTGGCCTAGTGACTCTAGTCGCGAATAAGGCAGGAGAAGTTGTGTCTATTCACTTGGAGGGGATGGCGCGAAATATTGATGATTTGGTGCTGGGTCTGAAGAAGAATAATGTGATTCTTAAACAAGCAAAACTAGAACTAGAAGAGTATTTTAAAGGAATGAGAAAATCCTTTTCATTTAAAGTTCATTTGCAAGGCACTGAATTTCAGAGAAAGGTATTAAAAAAATTAAAAGGGATAACGTATGCTCAAACGGCTACTTATTTAGAGTTGGCTGAACTAGCGGGGAATCGTAAAGCTGCACGCGCTGTTGGAAGTGCAATTGGCAGGAATATTTTACCAGTATACTATCCTTGCCACCGGATTGTTGGTTCAAATGGGAAATTGACAGGTTTTAATGCAGGGTTGGCTTGGAAGCGTTTTTTGCTGGATTTGGAAGCAAATTCACATAGAAGTTGAATAATTAAGAAAAACCGGTTTTATAAATGATTAGATATGTCTGATAGCGATACTGAGAAAGAAGACGAGGCTCGTAGGAGTGAACGAATAAAAACCTCAACAAAAATCAATTTCGTTGTAGATAATGATGTTATTGATGCAACGGGGGTTGATATTTCAGATTCTGGAATTTGTTTTGATACAGAGAAGCCTTTAACAATAAGGTTGAAATATATATCTGGAGGCAAAACCCATTGGAAAAAAGCTCATTTAGTTCGTGCGAGTTCACCTCAAGGAAAACCGTCGTCCTATGCCTTTAAATTTGTTGATAAAAGCCTAGGAGAGTGATGCTGCGATATAACGCGATTTTTTTAATTTTATTAAACTGCGGTTTGCTTTCTTCGGGCTATTCAATTGAAGCTGATAAAACTTATTTGAATGGGGATTATGAGAAAGCGAGTTCTCAATACAGGGAAGCGTTAATAGAAGATGCTGATGATGCGCGTTTACATTTCAATTTAGGGGCAAGTCAATATAAAGAGGGCGATTTTGAAGGCGCACAATCTTCTATTTCGCAAGCATTGAAAACCGAGGATGTCGGTTTACAACAAAAGGCATTTTTTAATTTAGGGAATACTTTATATCAATTGGGGAAAGTGCCATTGGAAGAGCAAAAATTCAAGGAAGCTCTGGAGCCTTGGGAAAACGCTTTGGAGAATTTCAAACTATCTTCTGAGTTAAATCAGGCCGATTTGGATTCTAAGAAAAATTTGGAATTCATGCAGTCCAAGATTGAATGGTTAAAAAAAATGATCGAGCAGCAATCGCAGCAAAAAGAAGAGCAAGAGAAGGATAAGGACCAGGACGAGAAGAAGGATCAAGAAGAGGATCAGGAAGATCAAGGTGACGAATCTAACGAAGAAAAAAGTGATCAAGAATCAGGTGATAGCAAAGAAGATCAAGGTTCTGAGCAAGATTCAAGCAAAGGAGATAAAGAAGAGGATCAGGAGGAAGGTGAAAAATCTGATGCTTCTGATAAAGGTGAAAAGTCTGATGCTTCTGATAAAGGTGAAAAGTCAAAACCTAAAAAAGACGAGATGACTAAAGACCCCAAGGCTGAAGAAGCGGAAAAAAAGGAATCATTAACTCCTGAAGAAAAAGCGGACAGAGAAGCAAAAGAAAAAGAGAGCCGGGAGCGTCGCATGATGGGAAAAATGACAAGAGATGAAGCTCGCCGCCTTTTAGAGACATTGCAATCGCAAGAGAAAAAATTGCCTATAGGTATGCTTGATAAAAGTGAACTTGAGGCTGAAGTAGATGGTCGTGAAGGGCGTAATTGGTAGGTGTAATTACGCTTTTAGGTTGAGTTTGAAGCCGGGTTCTCCTTCTTTTTTTATTTCTTCAATTTCTTCGTGATGGTCTTGAGCGTCTTCATCTTGTCGATGAATTGAGTACTCAAGTGCATTTTGTTCTGTAGATGAATGCTCATAGGTTGATTCATCGGGGATTTGAAAAATGGGTTCAACTCGATCCACTGCACCGACGGCATCACCTCCGTGAATACCTTCTGGGTTACTAGCTAAAAATGCTAGACCAATGTGGGAGGGACCTTCCGTCCCCGAAGATCTACTTGTTTTTGATGTTTTAGTTATGGAACTCATCGCAATTCAACGTTAGCGATATTATACCACAGAATTAAAATTTGTAAAGAGACTGGGCCATATAGTATGTTTTTACACAGAGTTTTTTGTGCCGAATTTAATCTAAGTTGTTCTATAGGAGGCGTCTTCGAGCACTTCCTTGATTGAGGCTTTGAGTTTTTTGTGCCTGTTCGAAAGGTCGCTGTTTCTTTTATCAAGCTTTGTTGGCTTAATATAAAATGTATCAATAGCTACAGAGTTTTCGGTGCTAATTTTAGCATATGTAATGTCAAATGCGTGATTGGAAATAGTTTTCGTGACATTGTATAGTATACCAATGTGATCAGAGGTCGTTACTTCCACAAGGGTTTGTTTTAAGGAAAGGTCTTCGTGGACATCAACAGTTGAAATTGTTTTAACGCCGATTTTCTCGCTATCGGGTTTTGTTGTACCCCAGACTGGAGTTTCGCTTTTTTCTACAAGGTCGGCCCATAAATCTTTGTTATTAACAAGGACTTCGTGAATAATCGATTCAAAGATTTCTTTTTTCTTTTTGTCTTTTGCTGCACCCCCTTGTTCGTCGACAATGCAAAATGAATCAATGACGATGTTGTCTTTTCTCGAAACCACTTTTGAACTAAGAATGTTGAAGCCTGATAAACTAAATGCTCCTGCTAGCTTAAAAAATAATCCTGCTCTATCCCATGTGATGATTTCAACCACGCTAAATCCTTGGTCTTCATTGTCTGACCATTTGATGATGGGAGTGAGTGTTTCCTTTGAATCAGCTTGAGTTATCGACGTGAATAATTCATTAATCATTTGTAGATGACGTTCGATGTCATCTGCTTTTGTATTAAGAAAATATCTATCGGGGAGTAATTCAAAATGAGCGTCTTGCTCTTCTTTACTAATGTGCTCCAATTGTTGGCTTTCTTTGATTTTTTCTCGAAGATTAATTTTTCGTTCATTAATCATGCCTTGCATACTGTCGCTTCGATTAAGCTCTTGTAGCGTGCGATGAAATAGTTGCGAGTGTTGCAGTTGCTTATAATCATTCCACAGAGATTCCGATGTCGCTTTGGCATCGCAGAAAGTGTGGACGTATAAGTAGCGCAATGTGTCTTCGTCTTGAATAAATTTAGCGAAACTCTTGTAGGTTTCAGGGTCATCCATATCAAATTTTTGCCAAAAACGAGACATTTCCAAGTGGTGCTCGACTATGAATAAAATGACTTTGTTGAATCGTTCAGGGATACCAAAACGTTTTAATAGTGGTTTTGATATGGCAACTCCGGCAAATGCGTGCCCTTTGATTCCTTCGGATTTCCCTATGTCATGAAGAAAAAGAATTAAGTATAGGAGGTTTGGGGTATGTGTACGGCGAAGTGCATTAATATATTTTTCTGATTCAGGAAAGGTGCCTTGGTATATTAAATCGAGGTTTTTAATGCAGTTTAAAACGTGAGTATCCGCTGTGTACCTGTGGTAAAATTCGTGTTGGACAAGGCAATTTAGTTTGCCGAATTCAGGAATAAATTGACCTAAAACGCCAACATTGTTCATCACTTGGAGGGTTTTGTGGACTTTGCCTGCTGTTTGAAGAATGGCCCGAAAGGTAGCATTTGCACCTTCATCGTTTCTTACACGAGGAGTGATGAGGTGGAGGTGATCATAGAGTATACTGGATGTTTCGTAGTGAATGCCGTAGTCGTGCTGTTGGCAGTGCCTGAAGATACGAATCATACGATTGGGGTCTTCCGTTAGAATAGAAGTATCGGGAATCAAGAGTTTGTTGTCCTCATCAATGATAAATCCATCGATCATTTTTTCTGAATCAACCCCTCTGTTTCGATATGCGGAAATGACATCTTTGAAGGTGAGGGTTTTTTTGACAGCGGTGATTTTTCTGACAAGAATTTGGGTGATGCGATTTACGCACTTAGCATGCCTGTAATAATCCCGCATGAATTTTTCAATACGGCGCATGATGTCTTCATCATCGTAGCCTAAGTCTTCCGCCACTTCAGCTTGTTTTTCTAAGGGTAATGAATCAACCGGCCTTTTACTTGCAAAGTGCAGAGAATTACGAACTCGTAAGAGAAAACTGTATGCGTATTGTAAGTTGTATAGTTCGCGCTTAGAGAGAAATCCATTTTCTTGGAGTTCGACCAGGCTGTTTATTCCATATTTTAGGCGAGCCATCCATTGGACGCTTTGAACGTCTCTTAGACCGCCGACGCCATTTTTAATTTCAGGTGCTTGCAGGAAAACGGTGTTGAAGTACTTGTTACGCCGTGAGCGCCTTTCTTCTACCTGTTCTCTTAATGCATCATTGATATCTATTTTTTTACAATAGGCATTGTATTTGGTCGTAAGTTTATCGTATAAGGTTGATGAACCGCAAATACAGCGAATGTCTAGCAGCGAGTTTAGGATGATGAAATCACGTTTTGCTTCTGGGATAACTTCTTCTATGGTTCGCGAAGCATGACCCACTTTTAAGTTTAAATCCCATAGAGGGTAGAGGATTTCTGCAACGAGTGTTTCTTTAAATGACTCTATTTTTCCTGCAATCATTTTGTTCGGGTAAAGGAACATAATGTCAATGTCACTATGTGGGCAGAGTTCAGCTCGCCCGTAACCTCCCGTTGCCGTAACGGATACTTCGTAGGGAGCAATTTGTTCTTTGTTGTGAAAGACAACAAGAGCGGTTTCGAATAAATGCTCAATTAAAACATCAATGATGATGGCTCTTGCCCTAGCAACTCGAAAGCCGGAATCACCTTTTTTGTGGTACCGTCGGAGCATCTCATCTTCCAAGTGAAGGAATTTTTTATAATGAGGAACCCTTTCTTCCATAGGGGTGGCATCCTCAAATTTTATCCTGCGGCTAGCGTGTTGTCTTATTCTCCGAAATAGAGGATCATTTTCTAAATTTGCCATTTTAGTTTATATGGAAACGGCCCTTAATAGATGATGTCATTGAAGGCCTAGGAATTGTCAGAATTAGAGTATTCGAATGTGGCTAATGATGGAAATAGCGTGAGTTTCAAAATGATTGAAAGGGGTGTGTCTATTGAGCCGTTTTCCATAATATATTGATGGTTATAATCTTATGTTTTAATGTCAAGGTTTTGTTTGTTCTACTCTTTTTTAATTCGCACCATCGGATATTCTAGATTTTAGATGTGTCTGATTACATTGTACTAGCGTTATTGTAAAACCGATGTATATTGTATATTAGGATGAAAGATAAACCCCGCTTAAAAAATCGACAACCAAGATTTTTTCGAATGATCGAAATTAAGCCTTATGATATGAAGCAAGAATTGCATTATTCACGTCCAAAAGATAAATCTGAAATCGCCGATATTCGCGATATTTTGTTTGGGGTAGGACTATTTGTAATTGTTGGAGTATTTATCTACTATTTAGCTTTCGAAGACATGATTCAGACGTATTAATACGTGTTATCCTAAATTCCAGTAATCGTTGAAAGAAGAAGTGCCAGTCCCGCAAATGCAGAGCCCTGAAAGGGAAGATGTAGATGCTTTTATTTCATTTATTGAACTTGAGCGAAGGTTGTCGAAATATACGGTGAGAAATTATCGACATGCCTTGAATGTTTTTTTTCATTGGTTGAGAACTGAGGGGCGTTGGAATGGGAAATATAGTTCTATTCAAAGAATTCAAGTCAGGGGATATGTAATAGAGTCACAGAAAAAGTTGTCGCGCAAAACAGTTCATAACCATTTTTCCGCTTTAAGAAGTTTTTTTAAATATTGTTTAACGCATAAAAAGCTAGTGAGTAGTCCTTTTACTGGAATCGTTTTGCCTAAGATCGAAAAACGGTTGCCGAAGTTTTTATCAGAAAAACAAATGCTGGAATTACTGAAAGGTCCGGAGCGATTATTGGAAAATAAAGCCCTTTCGCCATTTGATGCTGCTCGCGATCGATGTATTATGGAATTGCTCTACGGAGCGGGATTGCGTGTTAGTGAGTTGGTTTCACTTGATTACGGAAATATTGATTTTAATTCAGGCGTGTTGAGGATTAAGGGTAAGGGGAATAAAGAGAGATTGTGCCCAGCTGGCCGACAAGCAATACAATGTTTGAAAGATTTCAAAACACGTTTTGTTCATGCTTGTGGATTTACAGAGCCCGTTTTAATTGATGAGAAGGGCAAGCGAATAAATGTTCGCATGGTACAGTTGCGACTAAAGAAATATTTGGCTTTAGCAGATCTTCCAATGGATTTGACACCACACAAAATACGCCATTCATATGCCACGCATTTACTTAATGGCGGAGCGGATCTCCGCGTTGTGAAGGATTTATTGGGTCATGAGAGCTTATCTACGACACAAATTTATACGCATGTGACGATTGATAAGTTGCGTAAGTCGCATAAGCTAGCTCATCCGAGAGCTTAGGGAGCGTTTATTGATTATCAAAACGGGGGTAATTAGCCGTTAAAGCGAGCGTTTCTGTTGTCTCTTTTTCAACAACTTGATCCTTTTTGTCTAATTTTGGATCTGAAGGGATACTGTCGATCGCATGCTCCAGATTTTTTTTCGCTTCTTTCATTTTGTAGTCAGCCCACTTCGCGGTTTTTCTTACAGTTTCGACTTTTTGTTTAACTTGATCAGAGGAGTAGGCGTAAATTAATTTTGCTTTCTTGTAATCCTCTAGAATGAGTTGCCAGGCATTTTTGGCTTTTGCCGATTTCTTGTCTATCGTTTCGAGAGATACGGAATGATCTGGCTGAATGGGTTCAATCGTTTTTGCAGTTTCTGTTATGAATTTTTGATCTTCAATGCAGAACGATGATATCGGTAATTCGTAGATCTTTTCACTCTCGATTTTTCGAATGCGAACCCGTTCTGTGGTTGCTTCGATAAGATCAGCTTCGATTTTTTTCCCGGCAAGATTTGTCCATGTTCTTGCATTTATATTACTAGAAGCGATTAGCACTAGAAGATAAATCAGTGGATTGATTGGCAGGAATATGATTCTTTTCATGAAGATAGCTGTTTTGATATATCTATTAAGGAAATCATGCTTAATAGTTACAGCGACTGGAGCGAATATGCCATCAGCAGATGGAGGCGGTGATGACTCCAGTGGAGCATTCGATCAGCCAGCAGGCGAAGGCGATGCGATTGCGATGTAAATTGAATATAGTGATTGGTAGTAAAGGGCGTACAGAAATGTACGCCCTTTTTATTTGAAAAACATGAAGATTGTACTTGCATTTATTCAATAAGTGCACTTACTAGATTGTATTAACGCTGTAGTTTAGGGGTAGACTACAGTTTAAGGTAGAAAATAAGTAGAGGGTAGCGTGGAACTTAGGGGTAGGTTCCACGCTTTTTTTGCCCACTAATCTCCCCTTAAGTGCTTGATCATTTAGGGCTTTCTAGCATGATAGGCTCTCCGAACATTAAATAACTGGGGCAATGCAAGTATTTACACAATTGATATTTAAGCTTAATGAGACAAGTAATCACCTTGAAGCTGTTGAATTAATCAGTAAGTATTTTAAAACAGTTCGGGCAAAAGATGCGGTCTGGGGCTTATATTTTCTTTTGGGAAGAGGCCATGTGCCTTTTATTAAAGCGGATGAATTAAGAATGCTTATCGATTCTGAACTGGTTGTGACTTTGTTAGACCCCGTTTTTGATAGGGAAATCAGTTTCTTTGAACTGGCAAAATTAATAAATGATCAAGGATTCACTAATTTTAATCGTTCTCTTGGGCAGTTGATGGGAGGTGATGTCTCTATGTTATCAGAGTTATCACCTGTAGATAAAAATAAGAAAATCCCAGAAATGTTTGAGAAATTAAATTTACTTGAGCGTGTTTTTTTAATTCGGGTATTATTGGCGAAATTTAGTTTAGTCGGTTACGATAAATATGCGATTGAGTCTTTAGCTAAAGTCATTGGTACACAGCCGGATTGGGTTGAACGGAATTTCCCAAAGGACTGGAAGCCGGATGCGACAAAATTTTTGAAAATGATGTTTATGCCAGCGGATTTTAAGGCAAATTTGCCGGCTGGAGGTTTGAAATCGATAAAATCTCAAGGCCGCAGTGTGAATACGATTAAAGTGTTTGATGCCGTCCTGATGTATCAAGAACAAGAATCTGTCGGGGGATCTGTGAGGCAGGCGGTTAAGAGCCAGTATACTTTTGGCATTTGGGAAGGCGATCAGCTGATTTCGGTGGCGAAAACAAACCAAGGCTTCATTACGCCAGAGATGGTAACTGAAATAGATAAGATTTGTGAGGACAATATAATTGAACGATTTGTTCCAGTTCGGCAGATTGAGCCGATTATGGTGTTTACAATTACGTGTTTAGGAGTAAAACCTTCCGATAAAAACAAATCTGGAGTTATTCTTGAAACACCTCGGATATTAAAGTGGAATAAGGATAAGAAGCCGAAAGAAGCTGATTCGGTAGAAAAACTTCAAGGGTTTATATAAAGCGATTATTGATGAAGAAGGAAAATGTAAGTAAGGAGGATGATTTATCATTAGATTATGATAAAGACTTCGTAGTTGATAAGGATTACCGGGCGAGTCTTCCCGATATGCAGAATGCTTCAGTGAAAGCGATTCGTGGAGCCCATGTTCCTATTTCTCGTGTCGGCTCTTCCAATTTCAAGTTGCCATTGAAATTTAAAACACCAACGGGTGAAACGATGACGCTTGAAACGTCAATTAGTGCAGCCGTTTCAGTTGGAGGGGAGTCGAAGGGCATCAATATGTCTCGCATTGTGCGAACGGTTTACGAGTATCAGTATGAAGTAATGAGCATTAGTAGTTTACCGACGATTGTGGATGCTTTAGCGAAAGCTTTGAATTCTGATCACGTATGGATTAAATTGAATTTTTCTTATCCTATTATACAAAAGAGTTTGCGCAGTGGTTTGGAAGGTTATCAGTATTACACATGTGCATTTGAGGGAATCTTGGACAAGGGACAGCCTTTAAAGCAAATTTTCTATTTCGATTATGTTTATTCATCTTCATGTCCTTGTTCATCCGAGCTTTCTAAGCATGCTCGTGAGGAGCGTAATATTTATAGTATTCCACACTCTCAAAGAAGTACCGCACGAGTGAAGGTTCAAGTAGCTGATAATACGGAATTATTTGTTGAAGATTTACTTTCACTTTGCGTAAAAGGTATTCCGACAGAAACACAAGTCATGGTTCGCCGGGAAGATGAACAAGCTTTTGCTGAATTGAACGGAGCAAATCTAATATTTGTCGAAGACGCTATTCGTTTATTATTTCGTGAATTAGATGCGGATAAGCGTATCGTCGATTTTGAAATTGCCTGTGCTCATTTAGAATCTCTTCATTCGCACGATGCCGTTTCTGTTACCGCAAAAGGAATCCCTGGCGGATTTAACGGAACATTCACTGATTTTCAGTCACTGGTTCGTTGATTGAACATTAGCACATGAATATCCCTGCTTTATATGAGACATTGAGTCAATTGACCTATCGAGGGCTGCTGGGGATTATTAGTTTCTTTGGTATACTGTGTGTTTCTTTTATTATTAGCTTGTTCCTAGGGCGACTCGGTCGACGTAAAGGAATTCAAGAGAATAGGGTTTATCGGATAATAAATGGCTCACAAAAGACTGTCTTAATCATTATTGGTATCATTACTTTGCTTGGAACATTGGGGGTAAATGTTTCTGCATTAGTTGCCGGTTTGGGACTAACTGGATTCGCATTTGGTATTGCTCTGAAAGACGCTATTTCGAATTTAGTTTCTGGGATATTGATTATTGTTTATCGGACGGTTTCTATTGGAGACAATGTCGAAATTATGGGAGCGAAAGGCAAGGTGAAGGATTTGAATTTACGATATGTAACGATAGGAAATGATGAGCAGGAGATATTAATTCCTAATTCATCTTTTTTATCAAATAAACTCACGATAAATAAAATTACGAAAAATAACCCTGAATAAATTTATGGCTAAAAAAGCATTATCAAAAGAAGTTTCAATTTTTGAAGAACTGGGGATGGATCAAGATGCCAGCAATATTTACATACAAACCGTATCGTCGATACTGGACGCTGCAGATGTGTTAAAAATGGACCGTTCGTTGAAGCTTATTCTTGCTCAACCCAAAAACGAGGTGATGGTTCATTTCCCTGTGACAATGGATGATGGTTCAACGAAATCATTCAAGGGCTACAGGGTTCAACACAATAATATACTGGGACCTTACAAGGGGGGAATCCGTTTCCATCACGATATTAGCCTGGATCATGTGAAGGCATTATCGGCACTCATGACGATGAAGACCGCGCTCGTTCAATTACCCTTTGGGGGGGCGAAAGGGGGTTTGCGAATGGATCCTCATAGTATTTCTCAAAATGAATTGATGCGATTAACGAGACGCTTTACAAGTGCGTTAGGGTCAAATATTGGTCCGGACTATGATATTCCAGCACCGGATATGGGGACGAATGCACAAATTATGGCATGGATTGCTGATACGTATATTCATGTCGGTGCGGGAGGTAACCCCTTAGAGGGCAAAGGCGTTGTTACGGGGAAACCGTTAGAATTTGGTGGGTCTCATGGCCGTGAAAAAGCCACTGGACAGGGGGTTGTTTTTGTTTTGGAAGAGATATTGCCAGACATGGGAATTGAATTAGCGGAAATGGATTATAGCTTAATTGGATTTGGTAATGTTGGCTCATGGACAGCGCGTTTATTGAGTGAACATAAATCTAAGTTACTCAGCGTTATGGATCACACCGGAGTTATTTATAATTCAAATGGATTGGATGCAAATAAACTGGCGAAACATGTCGAGAAACATAGAGGTGTTGTTGGCTTTAGTGGAAGTGTGCCGATCAGTGCAAAAGAATTTTATCAGATGGAAGTCGATGTTTGTATTCCCGCAGCATTAGAGCAGATGATTGGTCCAGAAGAAGCCGAAATGATTAACTGTAAGGTTTTGGTTGAAGCAGCAAACGCCCCCGTGACTCCTCCAGGGGAAAAGGTTTTAGCTAAAAAGGGGATCGAGGTTTTACCTGCTATCCTTTGCAATGCAGGTGGCGTGACCGTGAGTTACTTTGAATGGAAGCAAAACCGCCAAGCGGAAACATGGGATCTTGAACTCGTTGATGCTCGCCTTAAAAAAATGATGATGGGTGCCGCCAACAGGGTTAAGGAAATGCAGAAAAAGCTAAAGTGTGATATGCGAACAGCTGCTTACTGTGCAGCCTTGGATCATCTCCAAAAGGTTTATGCTATTCGTGGTGTATTCCCTTGATTTAAGCCCCTGCAAGGCTCATCCAGTTTAAGGCCGTTGTTGTGTCGAGGTCTGATTTTTTTTTTGTTTAAATTAAGCAAGATTCCATCGCTTGTTATGTGTTCGTGCTTCTCCTTTTGAAGATGTTCAACCAAAGCGTTTCGCATTTTATCTAAAACATTTTTCTCTGTTTCAGATAAGTCGTGTTCATCAATTTCATCTACTGTGTTATCGAACAAAAGTTCTTTTCCGTCATCGACAAAATATAAATATTTATATTTTCCGTTATGAAGCATATGTTGATTGTCGATTTGGCAATGAATCTCCTCTCTGGCCTTTGAGGTTTTACCCGTGATAAGACTGCTTAAGCTTTTGCCGTCAATATCAGAGGTAATGAAAATAATATTAGGCTTCTTACTCATAGTACACACTATAACCCGTTTGTTGTATAATGTTAGTATTATTTAACTCATACATGTGACCTTTATTAGGTTGTTAGGTGTTAGGCTGTAGGCTGTTAGGGTGGAATTGTTTTATTTAAATAAATTTGAGATACGTTATTATAGTTTTTAGTTGTAGATGAGCCTCCTAATTGCCTAAAGTCTACAGCCTATAACCCTAATGATTATAGCCTAACGAAATGAATGTTCCTCCCGATGAAGTCCTAAGTGTTAATCAGCTGAATCAGCAGATTAAGCATTTGCTCGAGGGGAATTACAGCAGTTGTTGGCTTCGTGGTGAAATTTCAAACTTCCGCCGCCAGAGTAGCGGCCATTGTTATTTTTCATTGAAAGATGCTAAGAGTCAAATTAGTGCGGTATTATTTCGTGGAGATGCGACTCGACTTAATATCGACCTTAAAGAAGGCGAGCAGGTAATTGTTAATGGTAGAGTAACTGCTTATGAGCCGAGAGGCACGTACCAGATTATTTGTAGAACAATTATAAAAGAGGGTGAAGGACGACTTCAGTTGGAGTTTGAACGATTAAAGAAAAAGTTAGCTGAAGAAGGGTTGTTTGATGCGGATCGTAAGCAAGTGATTCCTGTCATGCCAAAGAAAATTGCGGTGATTACTTCGCCAACGGGTGCAGCTGTTCAGGATTTTTTAAGAATACTGAAACGTCGAAATTGGGGGGGGCATGTCATTGTGCTTCCAGCTAAAGTTCAAGGCGTAGAAGCCCCAGAGGAAATTATTCAACGTGTAAAAGATGCTCAATCAATAGGCGGTGTGGAATTAATTGTTTTAACACGAGGTGGTGGAAGTATTGAGGATCTCTGGGCATTTAATAATGAGGCATTGGCGCGAACGGTAGCAGATTGCCCGATACCGACTATTTCGGCAATTGGTCATGAAATTGATTTTGTACTGACGGATTTTGTTTCGGACAAAAGAGTAGAAACACCGTCGGGAGCAGCGGAGCTTATCTCGAGTTATTTCATTGAATGTTTAGATCGAATAAACCGTTTGGGTGCTGCGATGGATGAAAGTGTTTTCGGATTACTTGAGCGCCATATGCAAGAACTCCGCTATTTGGGAAGTCGCCTTGAAGGCTATTCTCCAGTAAACAGACTCGAAGCTCTATCTTTGAAACTAGATGATTTGCAAAATCGTTTATTGGCTTCTTTTAGAGGGGGATTGTATCAAAATAATGATCGCTTGAATCAATTGTCACAGCGCTTATTTGCATTATCCCCCGTTAATGAAATTCATTTGATGAAAGCTCATGTTCAAAATTTGGAAAGCCGATTTGAAAAAGTTAGTGGGGATTATATTTTGAATAAACAGGACCATTTGAAATCTTTAGATAGCCGTTTAAAACAATCAAGCATTCAGCAAACGCTTAAGCGAGGTTATGCCATGGTGAGGACTATCGATGGAAAAATTATTTCTTCAAAAAAGCCTCTTAAGCCTGGAGATAAACTGGTGAATCAATTTGTTGATGGTGATATCACTGTCCAGGTAGAATAGCCTATTTACTGTAAAAAACCTTCTTAATCAGTATTATGCGGGATACTTTCCTGTCAATTTGAAGCGTTTCTCCCAAGTAACTACTTTATAGTTGATTAAGCACTTTTGTTCTGAAATTTACCAAAAGTATATAAATGAAAATACTATAAATTAACAAATATTGAAAATAATTATGAAAAAAATCATTACAACTATACTCTCACTATCGGCGATGGCTGGTAGTTTAATAGCAGGCGATGCTTGGAATTATTCCGCATCACTCGACATTTCTGGTAAAGAAGGAAATACAGAAGAATTTGGAACACAAATTGGCTTAAAGGCTTCTAAAGATGTAGCAGCTTACACTTCTATGATCTATGGCACTTATGACAAAGCTGAAACTAGTGGTGTTGATACAGCTGATGAGCTTATCCT
This sequence comes from uncultured Opitutales bacterium, assembly GCA_963924785.1. Lineage (GTDB taxonomy): Bacteria > Verrucomicrobiota > Verrucomicrobiia > Opitutales > CAJWYM01 > CAWUTK01. The sequence continues at coordinate 863 of CAWUTK010000178.1, read as the reverse complement.
TGGAGCAGAATATGCAAAGTTTTTAACTGAGAGAACTGGTCTTTTTGCAAGTTTTGAATATGAGAAAGATGATTTCGAAAGTATTGATTCAAGAATGACTCCATCGATCGGTGTGGTTTATCGTTTTCTTAACACTGCAGATCATAAGTTCTCTGGAAAAATCGGTTTGAGCTATCGTATCGAAGAATACACTAATGGATTAGAAAATTCAGATTTTGGTGGAAGACTTGGCGTAGATCATTATTGGAAGTTCGCTGAGTGGGGTGAAATGACAAATGAGCTAGATTACACACCTTCTTTCGAAGACGCAGACAACTTCTTAGTTGATCATGATTCAGGAGTTAATATTCCTTTAGGATTCTCTGATAACTTCGCACTTCGTTTAGGTGTATCAAATACTCATAACAATACTACACTTCCTGGAATTGAAGAGCTAGACACGACATACTACCTTCGTTTAGTTGTAGACTGGGAATAATTAAAATAAATAGATGTTATTAATTTCACTATTATGACACCTGAACAAATAGAGAAATTTACTAATTTAGGAATTGAATATGGTCTAAAGCTGCTTGCAGCTTTGGCCATATTCATAATTGGTAAATGGGTAGCTAAGCTACTAACAAATTGGGCTAAAACCCTAATGACTCGATCAAAAGTGGATGAAGCGCTCGTAGGTTTTGCTTCAAATATGGTAACTACTCACGGCAGTGAGTTCAACGGATCAATAAATTAATTTCCGAAATCGCCATTTTTTAGTTGTACCCTAATTTTCGCTGTGTCATACACTTATGAATGCAGGGGCGAAAGGAGAAAAAGAAAGCATTAATAAAACTGATGAAAGCAGATCCTGAAAAGGTTGC
>CAWUTK010000177.1:0-3008 GCA_963924785.1 uncultured Opitutales bacterium | reverse complement strand
ATCGTCTCTTTTCGCCCAACCCTAATAGCCAAGGGAATAGCGATCAACACGAATGAAATCGACGCAAATGCCATAGCTCCATTCTGGTGCACTTGCATTCTGAGTTTCATACTCTTTTCGCCCATGGGTTCGACTAAATCTTCCCTCTCAATCTCATCAAGCAACTCATTCACCGTCATCATATTAGCCTTTTTACGGGCTTTGACTTTTCCAAGTAAATGAGCAAGTGGTAACTCAATAGGTAGCTTTTGAAAAGAAACGACAGGATTTGTATTATCCTGTAAATCTTCCGGATCAGCATCAGGCCGATGTTCCCCCGTTCCATCCAATAAAGTCAACAATAGCGTTTGAGTCTTCTTATTATAAATCAAACTCCCTTCATTCGCTCTCAAAAATAATTTTACACGCTTCTGATCATCCAACTCCCAAATCCAGAAATCCTTCAGCTCATTTCCATCTTTTTCACCAATATAAATACTATAATTAGGAAAAACATTAATAAATCTCTTCGCCTGTAAAAAGTTCAAAGGGTTATCTAGAACAACTCTATTCCTCATCTCCTTATATTCCGTCCTGGCCTTAGGGGCATAATAAAAGTTAATGAAACCCGATACATCAGCTGAAACAATTGCTAATAAAAAAATCGGAAGTGTGATATTAAACAAACTCACACCCGTACTTTTCATTGCCGTAATCTCGCTACTTGCAGACAACCGACCTAACGTTAAAAGCACCCCCGTCAACAATGCAAATGGCAATGCATACACCATCACATATGGGATCAACAAACTCATTAACTTGAAGAATACTCCAAACGGTAAAACATTCGAAAGTAACAATCCCAAGATATCCTTAATGACATTACCGGCCATCAAAATGAAAACAAACACGCTCAACGTGAGCATAGTTGTCAATAAAGTCTCCTTTAATACATATCTATGGAGAAGCTTCATTTCATTCTTAGAATAAACGTAAATGGCAACTTCTCAAGAGATGGAGCCATTAAAATTAATTAAATTTTCCTTAGCAGTTTTGTTAATACGTTCCCTGAACCAACTTCTTCAAATTCTATTTCGCCTTGGGCTTTTATATAACGAATACTATCAACCCAACGAACGGGACTATACATCTGTTTTATCAATAAATCCTTGACAGCATCAGTCGATGCATAGGATGTAGCTTCCACATTTGAAACAACAGGAGAAGCAGGTGCTTTAAACTCAAAACTATTAATATACGCTGCATATGTATCGGCAGAATCTTTCATGTATCGCGAATGAAACGCACCACTCACATTAAGTCTCACAAACAAAACTCGACCTGCTCCTTTAATAATAGGTTCACATTTGTCGATATCACTCGCCAAACCAGAAATCACTATTTGCTCAGGTGTATTAAAATTCGCCAAATCTACCGTATCTAAACCAGCTCCAGATAACAACTCGCGGATTTTGTCTTCGGTCAGACCAACAACAGCCGCCATTCCTCCACCCTCGACCTCATTCATTAAGGCCCCTCGTTTCTGAACCAATTTTAATCCAGTCTCAAAATCAAAAGCTCCAGCAGAATACAATGCGGCATACTCTCCGACAGAGTGCCCAGCAGCAAAATCTACGCTAAAGCCATCGGCTTGTTTCTTATCTAAATAAGCAAGCACACTCACGGTATATAAAGCCGGCTGAGTGTAGGCGGTAAAACCTAATTGCTCCTTCGGATCTTCAAGACATAGTTCTTTAATCGAATACCCTAAAACAGCATCGGCCTGTGTAACAATTTCTGGGTACTTATCAAAAAGGTCTCCACCCATTCCTTTTACTTGAGATCCTTGACCTGGAAATAATAATGCTTTCATACTTATTTTATTCGTTTTATTAAATTGATTCAATGTTCGCCAGATATCGACAGACGTTTTCTTAAAATACTCATGATTATTCATGTGAGATTCAAATCTTCAAACTTATACTGAGAATCACTATCCTAAACATTCCTGAAACCTCTAAAAGCCCTCATTCCCCTCCAATCTCCTCCGCTCATTTCACATGGCCTACGAAATCCTCGTTCTCCAAATGCCTCTCTATTTCTTTCACAAAAATCATCAATAAACTCCTTACTGCCTATAACTAAACCATCAGTAAAATACCGAACACGGCAACGTAACAACTGGGCCCGAGAAAGCTTTCCTTTTTTATCTAAAACCTTCTGGGCAAGCTCCCCATCAATAGCACCCTGCCCTTTTTTCCGCACAACAGCGCCCTTCCCAAACAACACCTGCCGATACGAAGCCAACGCGTCTTTCCAATCGCCCTCTTCATAAACAGCCTTCATCAGTCCTTTCCGTGATCGATCTACTCCGCCCATAGCTTCACCGTATCCACTATATCGATAATCCTTCGGATCATTTACAATTCCTGCCCAAACAGGATTCAAATCGATATAGGCCGCTACCATTTCCACCGAAAAACGCTTACCCTCAACCAACACACTCTTAAAACTATCCGCCCAAAACACCCCATATCGATCATGAGTATTATTATACCAAATACTAAACCGCTGCTTAATTTCCTTCATAAATCCAGAGACATCATACATGCGAGCATACAATCTCGCCCTAACCCGCTCAATCCCTACCTCATCTTCATTCGCAAAAACATTCCGAATAACCTGTAAAGCATCGTCATCTCGAAAATACAGAATCTCAGCCCGCTTCAACAGTTCATCATTACTCAAATCAACTCTCTCAGGAACCCTTACTAATACATGAAAATGGTTACTCATAATACAATAAGTCAATATTTCAACTCCACAAAACTCCGCTACCTGCCACAACTGCTTACATAGAACAACCTTCTCCCTCTCACCCAACAAATGAACGGTGTTCGTATTTTAACCATAAAGATCTCAACTGCAACATGTTGATGATGCGCAGACCCTCTTCTTGGAAGCCGTAAAATTGCACAAGCACAACATCTTTAGGATGCACCCGTAAACTGCGGGATGGAGCAACTGGG
>CAWUTK010000176.1:0-5040 GCA_963924785.1 uncultured Opitutales bacterium | reverse complement strand
CTTGACTCCGATGAAGCACCACCGCTCGCTTGTGCTCGATAGTCGATTTCATCCATAGGCTAAATGAAAAGTCGAGGTGGCGCTGAAAAGGCCCGATATCACCGAGATTAATGTCACTATCACCATCTAGTAATACAGCTTTTCCGATTTTACCCTCAACAGCCTTAGAGTAGTTCAAATTCAACTTTCCCGGCTTGTTCAAAGACAACTCATTTTGAACTTTCCCTTTATCGATACGATCAAATTTAAAGTTAGCGATTTCGCCGTTGATTTCTATTTTTTGATTCCAATCCTTCTTCCATAACGCAAATGCTTTCTTTTCAGATATTTTGATTTTCTCAAACTCACCCAAAGCCATCTTTAACTCATCATTTCTTTTTTTAAGTTCTGCTTTTTCATTATTTTTAAAAACAGGCATAGTTGGACTGGGAACAGACTGCTTAAAAAAAGCATATAGACCCGCTTCATCGATATTATTAAAAAGAGCATATGTTCGGTAATAGTCTTTCATCGAAATCGGATCATACTTGTGATCATGGCAACGGCAGCATTCCATGGTCAGTCCAAGAAAAGCCGTTGAAGCCGTTTGCGCCCTATCAGCCACATATTCCACTCTAAACTCCTCTGGAGTAGATCCTCCTTCGTTCTTTTGCATATGGAGTCGATTAAAAGCTGTTGCTAACTTCGTCCTGTCATCGCTATTCGCCATTATATCTCCAGCCAACTGTTGCTTAATAAATTCATCATAAGGCATATTTGCCATAAACGCATCAATCACCCAATCTCGCCAAGGCCACACTTCACGGTCTCGATCTTGCTGAAATCCATAAGAATCGGCATAACGTGCCAAATCCATCCAATCAACCGATAAGCGTTCGGCAAAGCCCAGTGTGCCTAAAAGTTCATCAACTAAACGTTCGTAAGCGCCAGGTTTATCAGAATCGATTTTATAGCTCTGAATTTCAGCGAGTGTTGGATTTAAACCGGTTAAGCTTAAATACAATCTTCTCAATAATATATTACTATTAGCCTCTCTAGACGGAAGAATTGATTCTTCTTTCAATTTCTGATGCACAAAACCATCTATTGCGTTTCGAGCACCCTTAAGGGTTTCACCAGGAATCTTTACCTGAAGCGGTAAGGGTTCAAGTGACCATAGTCCTTCATATTCAGCACCCTGCTCAATCCATCGTTTGATTAAATCAACCTCAACTTTGGTTAACGCCATATGCCTCTCCAAAGGCGGCATGATCTCATCTTCATTCTTTGTGGTAATCCTCTTCCAGAGTAAGCTTTTACCGGTTTTTCCTGGAACCAAAGCAGGTCCAGATCCATTTCGATCCGATGTTGCGTTTTCAAAAGTATGAAGCTGCAAGTCTCCTTTTATATCTTCAGCATCGGGGCCATGACAAAAGTAACATTTATCAGAGAGAATAGGCCTAATATGCTGATTGAAACTAACCTTCTTCTCAGCGAGACCGATATTAAGAACGAGGGTAAATATGAAGATTCGATATAACATAAAAACTTATAATTAAGTTATGTATGCATTATATCAGATTTAGGCAATAAAGTATATGTCCTAAACGAACAAACTTGTGTCTTTTTCTGATTATAGGGAAAACGCAATGTGTGTATATTCTCAAAAACCACACCGTCCTCGCCGTCTAGAAAACGGATAGCGTCTTTAATAAAATCAAACCAGGGTTGCTGTTCGCTACTGGCACTCATTGGTCCAAGCGTACAGATAAATTTAGCGTTTGGATATTTCTGAATAAGATCCAATAGCAATTTTGAATACGTTTGGATTACCAACTCCTCATCTTGTCCCTCTGGAAAACGCTTTTTAAACTCTGGGTGATCTGGCTTATTCCAAAACGCGCTATCATTTTGCAAAAGATTAATCACCAATATGTCTGGTTGCCATTTCGAAAAGTCATGCTTGTGAACGGTATCAAATGGTGTTTTACGATCAAATATTTCCGGCATTGTAAAGGGAACGAATCCACAAACAACCCCGATGCCTCCCTTTGCAATGGCCCGATCCTCTGTATTTAATGCCCTAGAGGCAATGGCTCCATAGGATAAATAGTTATTCGCGAATTGTTGCTGGCTATTTTTCGTACGCGAAAGACCTTCATTTCCTAAACCGCATGTAATTGAATCGCCATAGAATTCGATTTTATATTTTGGCCTTGGAGCTAATGCCGCTCTCTTGCCATCAGCTATTTCAATTCCGTGAAAAATCGTTTTTTGCTGTCCAAAATCAGTTCTTCTATGAAGGATTAATTTGTGAACTCCTTCTGAAATGGGTTTAGTATAGGCATAACTATGCTTCCCCTTTTTGCATTTAATCACCTCTACTTGATTCAAATCGTCATCGAGAATGAGGTTATAGTAATTTTTACCTTTTAAATCACTAAGATGATCCGGTTTGTTTGAGTGGTCCGGCCAACCGATGCATAAGTGCCACTCCTTGTATTGGACAGTATTTCCAAATCCTCATCATCCAGTGCATTTGATGCACCGAAATAATAAACGCCAGTGTCTGAAGGAGTGTAAAGGTGAATATAATTTGTGGTTAAGTTACCGGTTTGATTTTTATTGAAATTGTAATAAGCAGATTGTAAACGTAGATCACCTGCGGCATTTACATAATTGATATCACCCTCGATATTGATTATGTTACTACTGTTACCTCTAAACCCCACTGTGGTCTCTGTATTATCAAAGGTAACGGCATAACTTGAGCCAAAAGTTAGTTCATTTCAACTCCCTTGGGAATAAATCATTCCGTCACTTCTATCAGTCCTATTCCACTCGACATACAAATTTGTATTGAAAAATACTTTATTATTACCCCCACGAACCCTAAAGCTTGAGTCATTGGTGTCCGCATTTTGATTTGATTTCCCAATTGTTAATGCACTGCCATTAGACGTATTAAAATATAGTGTCCCTGTTGAACCATTTCCAACACCTAGTTGACCGATTGACACATCAGAAGTAAAATTAACCGCAGTGTCCCCTTCAAAAAAGGCGCCATCAGTCGTTAAATGATCTGTTGGCACAGTATCCGTGTCCCAATTAGCAGCAGTAGACCAATCATTCCCTGCGCCACCTCCATCCCATGTAATCTTAGTCCCTTCTAGACCAAAACAACCGAATACAAGTATACTAATGCAAGCAAGCTTCCTGGTTATATCGGGCGAAAAGGTATCCATGTCCTTAGAGGTAAGCGACTTATTGCAATACAACACATATGTAACATTAGTCAAATTACCCACATTCCATTCTTATTTAAGAACAATCTACAATTAGGGGATCTTTCTTTCACAATCATTAACTTAGGGGAAATACCCTAAGTTTCCAGGAAACCATCAGTCGAACTATTGAGCAACAAGAAGACCAATCGCCTGAAGATTACTTAAATTACTATAAATAAACATCTTACGAAACACTGAAACAAATCAATTATCCCTGACTAATGGTAGAATTAAAGACGAGTAACCATACGAAAGGCATAATAGTTGATATCGTGTGAGCAGATATTATCGCTTCACAGACTAAATTGCCTGTGTTACGATAAATACATCTAATATTTTCATTCCTTTCAATAGCCCAAGTTATCCGATAAAACAGCCTGATTTATGACAAAAGACGAAATTGAGAAAACCAAGCAAGAGATCCAGATCGAACTCGATTCACTACAGAAAGAAATTGATGACATGAAGGAAGACACGAAACCAATATCTCCGGACGTAAGCCTTGGAAGACTTACTCGGCTCGATCAAATGCAGTCGCAAAACATAAAGCAAGACTCGCTAAGGAAAGCTCAAAAACGTTTCAATGAATTGAAATACAAGCACGCAATCGTAGGAACGCCCCTTTATCAGCCTTAATCAGAAGGCTCAGCATCCGCATCGTTGACTTTAGCTTTTGCGCGCTTAGCTCGTTTTTGCTTCTGTTTTTTAAGTTTATTTTGCTTCTTCGCTTTTTCTGAATTTTTCCAATCGAGGGTTTCTTCAATCTTATCAATCAACATTCGATAAGCTAACATACGGTTCTTTGCTTGCTCACGATACTTCTGACATTGAATAACAATGCCGGTTAATTTGTGCTTCAATTCCACGCAACTAGTTGTTTTATTGATTTTTTGCCCGCCTTTACCGCTACCAGTCTTAAACGATTCTTCGACATCTTCAGACTTAATTCTGAAGCGTTCTGCTTTTAGCAACCACTTTTGCTTTAACTCAACTGGAAATCTCGATGACATTTTATATAAACATAAAGGAACCACTAGCTCTATGAAAGAATAAACATTGAAATCGTGCAGAGGCGCTGGGACGCAGAGTTTGAATAATTGCTATTGCTTAAGGAATAAGAGTGCGAATTAGAAGCGAAAATAATGGTGACGGATGCTTCATATTTACCACGAAAGGCACGAACCAAAACGAAAACGGATGCTTGATAAAGGCCTTAGAGAGGTCCCAATAAAATCCTTTCAAGTTACCCAATAGAAAAAGCCATGAAGAAATGTTGGCGTAAGTTAGAATTAAAAAGAATCACATTCATTCTGTAGAATCTTGTTGATCCTGTCAAAATCGTCTTTCCTCCGCGCCTCACTGCCAGATTAAAAAACCGGTAAATTAGTTTCCAAGTGTGCCCTTAAATATTGACCCTATATATTAAGCCGTCAGATTAATTCGTCTATGAGCACTTTCAAAGGAGATAAAAAAGTTGGGTCATCTATCCTGACGACAGTTGAGAAACGTTTTGTAAAAAAATACATTTCAATCATTCCTCCTCAAGTAGAAACCTACCACTTAACAATGTGCACCATCGTATGGTCACTTGGCATGGTCTACTGCGGACACCTCGCAAAAGGAAATATTGCATGGATATGGGGATGCACATTGATGCTTTGCCTTCAATACTTAACTGATCTCTTTGACGGGGCTATTGGACGTCATCGAAACACAGGACTCATAAAATGGGGCTTTTATATGGACCATTTCTTGGACTTCATCTTTTCCGGAG
>CAWUTK010000175.1:0-4508 GCA_963924785.1 uncultured Opitutales bacterium | reverse complement strand
TGAAAAAATTAAAGCGACAGAGGCAGTGAATATTCCAGTGAGTGAATATTCCAGTGAGTATATATTTCATGAATTAAATGAAATATATATATCGGAAGACTGCGAGTCGTTTTTTGGGATGATCAGGTTTCCCTGTTTTTGACTTTCTTTAGTAGCAGTCTGGCTATAAGGCTACCGATTAAAGCAGGGATCGTGTAAATTATTCCAAGAACGAGTGCGATGGGCCATAGGTTTCCTCCACCGTGAACGGTGAATATATAGGTGAATTGGCCAATGTAAATGAATGTTGGGCCGACTAGGTAATTCTTGGGGGATGGAATTGAGGCTAGTGCGCCAAAGGTTAAAATTGCGATTAAGTAAAAGGGCATGGATGCATCCCAGGGTTCTTTGTGTCCTAGAATTAGGGGAGATAGAAACCATAGAAGGGCGCCTAGTGAAAAACCAATGATGGCGTTGAGGTATTTCGTTGATGGTTGATTTTGTTTTGTATTATCGTCTTTCATCTTAGGATATATGTTAAAGGCTTTTCAAGCATTGATAGGTCGCGGTAACGACATGGCTCATCTTCTCATAGTCAAGCGTATCGGCGGTATCTGTGTCTTTGTGGTAGTGAGGTGTTCTATGAAATGCAGTATCAGTTATCATGACTGCATTTTGACCATATCTCCAGTAGTTAAGGTGATCAGAGAAGTCAATTCCTGGTAATGATTCAGGGGCGTTGATTGACTGAATGTCTAGTGGGGTCGTTCCTTTCATTCCTGCTTTAACTTTTTTGGCAAAAGAGCGTTGATTCATTTTACCAACGATTGCGATGAAGTCACCTGTCGTTGGGTAGAATAGTTTTAGTAGGGGGATGGGGTATTGTTGAGATTTTGCTTTGTCGGTGAAGTAACCGATCATTTCGAAAACAAGGACACCTTTTATGTTTATCTTTTGTTCTTGGATGCTTTTGGCGTGTATGGCGCTGCCCATTTGATTCGTTCGGAAGAATGGAGGTTCTTCTAAGCAATACGCTACAAGTTCGATGTTTTTATGGATGTCTTCTTTCCCTAGCAGGATTGCTAGTTCAATTAAGCCTGCGACTCCGCTTGCATTGTCATCGGCTCCTGGTGTCTCATCGTGTGAGTCATAATGGGCGCCAACGATAACGAGGTCTTCATCGCTAGTTCCAAATCGAGCGATAATGTTTGTGTAGGTTTCTTTTCCAACTTGATAGTTTTGTAGGCTGACTTTTGCGCCCGATCTTTCAAAGTTTTCCTTAATGTAATTTGCGCACAGGTTGAGGTTTTTGATGTCCTTATAGCTTCTAGGGTAGTATTCTTCGGATAGTTTTCTCACATGTTTTTCTAGGTCTTTTGGTGAGGCGGTAGTTAGCGATTTTTTGTTACTGGTTATAGAGGGTTGTGCGATGTAGCCCCATGCAATGGATATGGGTATTATTAGCAGTGTGGTTATTGCAAGAGCGATTCGTTTGATAGATGCTTTTCGGAGGATTTTTAGATATTATTTTCATAGACAGTTGGGAGGTTGGGGCATTGATATAAGCTTTCTGGTGTAACGGTGAATCTTTGCCAAGGTATTTTGCCAAAGAACCAAAGTCTCCAAAACCATAGATTCATGTTTCGTGTTTTTGTTAATAGTTTTTGAAAGGTTTCTATGTCGCCAATTTTTTCATCTAGTACCTTTTTGTATATTTGGTACAAGAATTTGGAGCAATAGGTGTTTTTTGAGTTAAAGTCGAAGCCAAATGTATAGCTTTGGCCAAGGTGTTTATTTGCTTCTTTTTGAAGGTTGGAGATGTTTGTTTGACTGAGATCTCTGATGGGTCTTTTTATGGAAAATTTATTGTCTCCTGATTTTTGTAGAAATTCGTGTAGGGGACATAACCGGCTTACGGGTATCGTGCTTTCTGCAATAACCCATTCACCGTTCTCTTTGCTGTGGACCATCCCCACATGTGAGGTCCAACTATTTGTTGCTTCCGCTACTCTGCGGTAGAGGAAATTGTTAACTCTGATGAATATGGTATCTCCTGTTTTTAGGAGATGGTTATATTTAATCTCTTCGTTCATAGTGTTTTTGTAAAATTTCCTGTTTCTATAAAATGCAATGCTTCATTCATGGCTTCTTTATTCTTCATAATGAAGGGGTGCGTTGCGTGAATGACTTTAAAGTCTTTCATGCCTTTTACTTTTGCGCTTTCGACGGATACTTTACCATCGTCCTTGCCTGGTATCATTGATGACAGTATCCAATTGATTGAACGGTCACCTATAAGGATACCGGCTTCGAAGTCAATTGGCCCCAGTTGTTTTGGAACACTTGATTCATTGGTTCCCAGTTGTTGTCCTGCGGGGCCGTTTAATCGTTTAAAGAAAAAGTTGCTTTTCAATTTGTCTACGGCTTCGCTTCCATTGTTTGGTGGGCTCAGCATGACGACTCTTCCTAGTTTCGGTATTTCGTTGTTTTTGAGGTGATGACGGACTAGTATTCCGCCCATAGAGTGGGTTATGAAATGTATATTTTGATATGGCTTTTTTTCCGTCTCTTGCTTGATTTTTTCAAATGTTGAGATTGATAGGCTTTCTATGTTTTCTTTTCTCGAAGGATACCCGATGTTGAGAACGTCGTAACCATTTTGTATTAGGAATGCTTCCATCTTTTTCATCGACGCGCTTTTGCGAGCTAGTCCATGTAGTAGTATGACGCATTCATTTTTATTAGGAACTGTGTTGGTTTTATTTGTCATTGTGTATAGGCTTATTAGTGGGAGGAGAAGTGATAGTCGTAGTAGCTTTTTAATCATAATTAGTTGGTTCTATTTCATATTGCACTTGCTGTGCCAGCTTTTGTTTTTGAGTGTAAGATTATTATAGTAAATGCTTTAGATTTGATCTTGTCCTTGTTTGTATTTTGTTGAATATTCATAAATTGTATATTAGTGTTCTTTTTATGTCTATCTCTTCTGGGTTAAAATTGTTTTCTGATCTTCTTTATTGTAATCCATTTTTGGAGAAGCGTGATGAGCTTGAGAGGGAAATTTTAAAAATAAAATCGCTTAAAGCTTTTTCGAGTGAAGATAGGTGGAGTTATCAACCGAACCCTACATTAAGAAAAGTATTGGTAATTGGAGATGGCTTATTGGAGCATTTGCGCAGTGAATTAATAACCAAAGGTCGTTTCTCAAAGACTAAAGAATCTCATTATTCGCATCTCGTCTATTTTATCGTATATCATGAATTTGTGGATTTATTTGACCACATAATTCGCCAGACGCATGAAGAGGGTGAGGTTCCTAAGAGAATTACAGGCTATACTCAGTTTTCAAAACGACTTAATTATTTTTTTAAGCCAACAAGTGACTTGTCGGTAGAGTCGGAGTATACTGCTTCCCATCTTTTTGCATGTTTTTTTCAGGTTCGTAGAGCGTTCTATCATATATTTGAGGAATTTATAGGTAGTTCAAGTGTAGCGATACAACTAATGGCTGAAATTTGGAAATCGATTTTCACTCATAATATGAAACGGTATCAGGATTCGCTCTATGATAGAATGGGGGATATTGTAACGCTAATAACGGGGCCTTCAGGTAGTGGTAAGGAGTTGGTTGCTCGTGCGATTGGGTTATCTCGCTTTATTCCCTTTGATGAAAAAAAGAAACAATTCGAGGATGATTTCTTAGTCCGTTTTCACCCCGTTAACTTGGCCGCACTTTCTTCAACCCTTATTGAGTCCGAGTTGTTTGGCCACCGGAGAGGATCTTTTACGGGTGCCTTTGAAGATAAAAAAGGTTTTATCGAGAGTTGCGGTATTCATGGAACCGTCTTTTTGGATGAGATAGGAGAGGCGTCGCCTGAGATTCAAGTTAAATTGCTGCGAGCTTTACAGTCACGGCAGTTTCAGCGTTTAGGAGATACTGAAATTCATAAGTTTGAAGGCAAAATTATTGCTGCAACGAATAATGACTTAAGTCATGAAATTGCTAAAGGAAACTTTAGGGAGGATTTTTATTATAGATTATGTGCTGATAAAATAACGACGCCTTCATTATTTGAGATGCTGAAAGGGAATGATGAAGAGATGCTGTTTCTTGTTAAGCATATATCAAAAAAAGTGACAGGGGAAGAACACGCTGACAGTTTGACCAAAGAAGTTTGCTTATGGATTAATAAAAAAATGCCTAAGGGGTATTCTTGGCCTGGAAATTTTCGTGAGTTAGAGCAATGTGTGAGGAATATTTTGATTCGATCTTCTTATTACCCGGAAAGAAGTGGTGCTGAAAGTGCAGAGGGAATTGATGGGGTTATTTCTCAATTGGGTTCAGGATCTTTGACTGTCAAAGAGTTGAATGTTAAATATATTCAGCATTTATATGGGATTTATGGGAATTATGAAGAGGTCTCTCGTCGGGTTGATGTTGATAGAAGAACTGTCAAAAAGTACGTTTTAGGATACAATTGATTATTGATTTCTAAAGCAGTTGTGTAATATTTAGAGCCTGTCCCAGA
>CAWUTK010000174.1:0-6904 GCA_963924785.1 uncultured Opitutales bacterium | reverse complement strand
GAATAAATCAGCATAATAAGCTTATTATATTTGAACATTTCGCTAATGAGCTTAGAAACTCCAGATTGTAAGTGAACATTAATCTATCGTCGGAATTGAATAGGAAGTGCTTCATACTGATAGTGGAAAGACACGATATCTGGCAAAACTGCACAATAAATCTAGGATGAAGGCCTATTAAAATCAAAGCTAGATGAGCACCAATCGCAGGCGATTTATTCAATTGCTCACTACGGGCATGATTTCGGGGGCTTCAATGTTAGCATACTCAAGGCTCATTGGATCGCAATGGCTTGAGCTAAAAAAAGTCAAAATACCTCTAATCAACGAATTGCATAGCAATCCAATCCTAAGAATCCTGCATTTATCAGACTTTCATGCATCAAAAGCAGTTTCTCGGCAACTCATTGAATCTGCCATTTTTCAAGGACTCGCTCAAAAACCTGATATAGTCTGCCTAACAGGAGACTTTATCACAATGAGTCTCTATAAAGAAAATGAATATGCTGACCTCTTAAAAATCCTGACAAAACACTGCCCGACTTATGCCTGCCTTGGAAATCATGATGGAGGCGATTGGGCAAAGAAAAAACAGGGTGGATACAAAGACATTTCAGCAATCAGTGGCTTTCTAAAACGATGTGACATTGACCTACTCGTTAACGAATCGCGTCGAATTTCAATTAACAATCAAACATTTAACATATCTGGCTTAGGAGATTTATGGGGAGATAACTTCACCCCAGAAAAAGTATTAAGTGCAAAAATATCGCCAACAGAGAAAACCATTCTACTGGCTCACAATCCAGACACAAAAGATTGCCTTCGTGATGACTTACACTGGGATCTAATGCTATCTGGCCACACACATGGCGGACAAATTAAATTTCCCTTCATGGAACCCATAATATTACCTGTACAAGACAAAAGATTTTACCAAGGGCTATACAATTGGAACAATCGACACCTACATATTTCCGCAGGAATAGGAAATGTATACGGTATTAGATTCAATTGTCATCCAGAATTAAGCATCCTGGATATTTGCTAATTCATTTAATTATGGTGTTATTCAAATTTTCCTTTTGAAGCAATCATTTGAGAAGCTAAAACATATTACTTTAGGCATTTCTCTATCAACATTTCGATTGCTTCATCGCATTTATCGACAGCTTCATTCTCTCCATAATTACTCATAGCGATTGCTGCAAAGTTTCTGTTTGGAGCCAACCAAATCGTCGTCGTAAACATTGTATTTGAACCCGTATGCGTAAGGGCAACACCTTTTGCCCATTCACGCTTCACCGTAATCCATCCCATTGCATAATCCTCTACCGTTGATGGACGATAAAGTTCTTTCCTCTCCTTGCTTGACAGAAGTCCAGTGTGAGTGACCCCTAAATGAAATCGAGCATACTTTACATAATCTAAAATAGAACAGTGAACCGCACCTGCTGGGGCGATTCCTGCGGGGTTGTCACCTGCAGGTTCTGGATCAATCGAAGTGACCTGAAATAATCGCTTAAAATGTCCGTAGGGTTGATCGACTTTTCCATTTGTTGCTGGTGCTCGAAAACCGGCACTATCCATACCGAGAGGTTTAAACAATTTTTCTGTCATTAACGCCTCAAACAGTTTGTGAGTGACTGCCTCTAACATTGCCCCCGCTATTGAAAAACCGGCGTTTGAATATTCATAACTCGAACCGGGTTCATTTGCTGGTGCTTGACCAACTATCCCTTTAACTAATAAAAGACGTTGTTTAACCAATGAACCTTTTCCTTCCCATAATTTGCTCCAAAGATCAGCTGGCACATCACCTACTACACCTCCCGTGTTTTTTAAAAGCTGCCTTAATGTGACTTTTTTATAATCAGAGTGAACCTTAATTCCTGAGAAGACATCACCTATTGTCGTGTCCCATTTAATTTTACCCTCTTTCACTAATATGGCTGCCAGAGTAGCAGTCATTGACTTCGTATTAGAACCAACATGGTATTTGTCATGAATAGTGGCTTTTGCGGCTGCCCCTTTTCTTCTAACACCGGAGACCCCAGTCATGACTAACTCCCCGTCAACTATAGCAGCAACTGCCATAGAGGGGACATCAGAGTCTTTCAGTAACGCATCAACCTCAAGGGACACATCTGTGACCGCAGTTAAACCTATGTTTAGAAAACATAGGACAAATATGATTAGGTATGGCTGTTTCATTGATTCGAAAGTAATGATCCACAATTATGATTACGTTGCATAATCATTAATGCTTTAGTGAATCTAGTTCTAATATTGCGCCTCGTTTTATTTCATTAGAAGAAAACCAGCCTTGATTCATTTCTAGGGCGTATTTGATATCATCATCTCTCGACTCCTTAAGATCTAAATCTAAAGGATAAAGTTTCTTAATTTCTCGCAATGTTCCCATTTCATCAAAGAATCCGATATCGAGTGGTATCCGAGTATTCTTCATCCAAAATTTCATTGTCGAAGGCGTTTTAAAAACAAACAACATACCGCTATCTTTATCCAAAGAACTTCTATTCATCAGCCCTTTTTTCATATCTCTATCTTTTGATACAATTTCAATATGAATTAACTTTTCACCTAAATATACAGATGTAACCTTCGATGCACTCTGACCCGATGAGTGGTCGCAACCAATAAAGGCGAGCAAAAAAAGGAAAGATAATCCTACATTGAAAAGCAATTTACTAGCTATCTGAAAAGAAGACATCAAAGAAAAAACAACTTACTTCTCATTTTCCAGGTAATCGGAATAAACCCGAAAGATATCCGTATTAAAACAAACAAGGTCCACATGGGTCAGTTGTTTCTGTGAATCAAGGGCTTTTCGCACCTCCGAAACGGCAATCTTAACGGCCTTCTCGACGGGATAAGCAAAAATGCCACAACTTATCGCAGGTAAAGCGATAGTTTTAATTTTATGGGATTTTACAATATTAAAAACACTTCGATAACATGACCGCAATAAATCCTCTTCGCCTTCACCGCCCCCTGTCCAAATAGGTCCCACAGTGTGGATTATATACTTTGAAGGTAAATCATACCCACTCGTCAATCGGGCATCTCCAGTATTACAACCTCCTAAACGCCGACATACTTCGATTAGTTTAGATCCTGCGGCTTTGTGGATCGCGCCATCAACACCGCCACCACCAAGTAGACTGTTATTTGCAGCATTTACAATGGCATCAACTCTTAATGTTGTAATGTCTTCTTGTATAACCGAGATGTCCATTTCATTACAATGTACTTTAAGTTTCGTAACGTCGACGTAAATTTGTGGGTAAAATACCCATTTCTTCTCGATACTTCGCAACTGTTCTTCTCGCTATTTTTAACTTTTTCTCCTCAAGTAACTTAACTATCTTCATGTCGGTCAGTGGTTTAGCCGGATCCTCTTGATCAACAATATCTGCGATCGTTTCCTTGATGCTTGTATTTGAAACTTGAGTGCCGTCACTCACTTCAAATCCAGAAGTGAAAAAATATTTAAAACCAAGAACGCCAAATGGAGTATCAATATACTTATTGGCAATAGCTCGACTAATAGTAGTTTCATGAACACCTATTTGGTCTGCAACCACGCTCATCGTAAGAGGAATTAACTTCGAAGTGCCCTCTTTAAAAAAGCCCTTTTGAATGTCTAACAAAATACGGGTAATCCGTTCAATAGTCTGCTGGCGTTGCTCTATTGAATTAATAAGAAACTTACCTGACCGCATTTGCTCACGCACATATTCTTTCTCCTTCTGAGTCAACCTACCCTTAGCAATAAACTCTTTATAGGTATTACTAATCTTCAACCTTGGGATGAAATCGTTATTCAAAATAACATTCCACTCATCTCCGTCACGTTCGACTTTAACATCTGCTGAAATGGAACGGTTAGTATCGGCAACAAATTGACGACCAGGAGATGGGTCTAAATCAGAAATCTCTTGAATAGCATTCTGAATGTCTTCAATCGTCGAACCCAGCTTCCGAGCTAATTCAGGTATCCGCCTTCTCATCAAAAGATCTAAGTCAGCATCAATAATTCTCGCTGCCAATGAATTATTGCGATTCAAATTATCCAATTGAAGCAACAAGCATTCTCGTAAATCCTCTGCGCCGATTCCAATGGGTTCACATGTTTTCAACAGAACGGACGCTTCTTGAATTTCCGCTAAAGAAAACCCAGACAGGAGGGCAACATCTGAAAGCTTCGATGTCAAAAACCCTCTATCATCTAAACTACCAATCAAATATTCAAGTGCTTCGATCGTTCGCTCAGAACTATTCGAAAGTTTCGCCTGTTCCATCAAATGCTCCTGCAGTGATGTTTCGTTCTGCAGTGAATCAAAAAAATGTTTTCGTTTTAAATCATCTTCCTTCGTGTGAATGTTTTGAGTACTATTCTGGTTAAAATGCTCTTTCCACTCTTCATTTAATTCATTCAGCTCATTTAGGATTTTAAAATCACCATCGCCATCAAAATCCATTTCTGCTGATGCAACCATATCAGATTCGTCACTAGAAGCCGGTGTTTCATTCTCCTCCAAACTTGGCCCTTCTCTAGGATCTTCTTCTAATGTAGGATTTGTCTGTAACTCCTCAAGTATTGTATTCCTTAATTCAATTGCGGGCACTTGCAGGATTTTTAACGACTGACGCAACTGAGGCGCAAGGACGAGTGTTTGCGTTTGCTTATGAACCTGATGTAAACCTTGAGCACTCATATCATTCCCCTGGCTATAGCCCCGGAGTGCCCCCCTCTGTCCAACGCTGAGCTGCGGTTTCTCCATTCTCGCCCATCAAATCTTTAACATAAACATTCAGTTTTTCATTTGTTGGTCCATAACCACTGCCATAGATATAATACTCTAAATACTTGAGCATCTTAGACGCAGATTGATAACGAGTGTTTATATTACGATCCATCGCAGAGCTTAAGATTTTGCAAATACTTTCATCTAAATCGGAGCGAAGTTTAGGGAAATCAGGCAGTGGCATTTCAATCACATTGTTAATGGTCTTCTCGGGCACACCGTCTTCATCAAGAAACAAATTATACCCCAGTAACGCCTCCGACATAACAATACCACAGGCAAATAGATCAGACCGAGCATCAGTCACCTCACATCGAGCTTGCTCAGGTGATAAATATTCATCTTTCCCCGCTATCGAGTCACCTTCTTTATTATACATGAGGTCTTGCAAGTCGCCCGTATGATTCGATTCAAATGCTTTTGCAATACCGAAATCGGTGAGCTTAACATCACCTTCCTGTGCAATCATGATATTCTTAGGATTTACATCTCGGTGAACGATTCCAAGCAATTGTCCTTTCTGACTTCGCCTGTTATGTGCATAAGATAATGCACGAACCACACGAGAAGTAATAAAAACAGCTAAATCCACAGGGATATGCTGATTTGTCTCTTCATGCTTCATGATGAAATCTTCAAGGGTAATACCGTTCACGTATTCCATCACCATGTAATACATCCCCTCATGAAAACCTAAATTGTACATTTGAACAATTCCTGAATGAATTAAATCTGATACAAGTTTTGCTTCTCCTATAAAATTATTACGAAATTCATCAATAATCGAGAATTCCTCTTTAATAACTTTAATCGCAACAATTTTTTGGAAATTTCCGACGCTGAGCTGTCTTGCTTCATAAACAACCCCCATTCCACCTTCAGCTATCTTACGAATGATCTCGTAATGCAATTCGCCAAAAATATCTTTCACATCTTCCATAGACTATACTATGGCTATGATATCAAAAACATCAAGCTTCATTGAATAAATGGTCTGAAAAATGCTTTACACCATTATCCCCTAGGAATTAAGGACTTGCAATGCCTGCAGAAAGGCTACCAGTTCAAGATTCAGTTTTTTCAGCAACTTTCTTTGCCGCTTTTTTAGCTGTTTTTTTTGTGGCCTTTTTTGCCGCCTTCTTGGCAACTTTCTTTGCAGTCTTCTTAGCGACTTTCTTTGCAGTCTTCTTAGCGACTTTCTTTGCAGTCTTCTTAGCGACTTTCTTCTTCGGGACTCTAGGAGGAAATTCGAAACCAATTGAACCATCATCCTTCAAAATCAAATGTGCATCAAAGAAACGTTTAGTACGATTCGATTTAAACCCTTTAATCAAATCAGTTTTACGGTTTTCCAATAAACGAATAACTTCCTCTTTTGGAACTGTTTTCCCGAGCAAAATTCGGCTCAAGCGAAAACCACCTTTTTCCCCAGCTTCGTGATTGTCACTGATATATCCCTGAGGCGTGTCATGAACCGCAGCATTATCAATCGGAGAATTCCCAATTGCCGGAAAAGCTTTAACATCAACCTTTATCTCTTCACCGTTTTCATCAACTTGATTGTTGTTAAAAACAAAAGTCACACGATCATTCTCATCGATTTTCAACATTGCTGAAAATAAACGGCCTCGACTAGACTTAAATCCATCAATCGGTCCAATTAACTTTTCCTTAAGTAACTTTCGAATTTGCCCATCATCTAAGCGCAAATTTGAAAGTGTCTTATTCATCTTCAATTTCTTATCCTGCGACTTATAGCATAGAGTATACTCATACATGGGAAGATTGTCGGTTGGCGAAATGTAGTCGGTTAAAGGACAACCTGTTTCATCTTCCTCAAATGTCCTCGCCTTCTCAATAAGATCTGTCGTTAAGTCATGAATCTCTTTCATGAAAGCATCTCTAGTCAACTCACCAGCCTCAATCAAATCCAGTTTACGCTCCCACTCGCCGGTCATAGACGGACTAATAAGAACATCTGCTTTAACGGCGTGTAGAAAGTCAATTAGGTCCTCAGCTTTCTGAGATGGAATCAATTCCTTTTGCTCACGATCAATATAACGCTCTTTGAT
>CAWUTK010000173.1:0-6684 GCA_963924785.1 uncultured Opitutales bacterium | reverse complement strand
AAATGTATTAAGGCCTCTTCTGTTTAGCCATTGCAGAGGCCATGTGATTGCGTAGATGAGCATTTTACGATCTCGGTGAAAGTTCTGAGAATCTTTGTAAAAGGTGGTTTTGATCTGGTGGAGCAACTTGTCCACCAGATCTTTTCGTAATGCTATGGGATTAAAGGAGACAGATTGGAAAACTTGAAAGATTCAATGTCAGCCTGGAACACTTTGATGAATAGCCTTTGAAAATGGTCCCAGTCAAATCTCCTTTAACGGATGATTTATTTACCCAGTGATTGTAGGTCTAGCCAATTGGTGAGAATGTCTAACGCTTCTTTTTTGTATGAAGCGTCATTGAAACTATGGTCGGCGCCTTCGATGATCCTAAGAGTAACTGACTCGCCTTGGATCGCTTTCACTTGATTGGAGTCTTTTGGATCCACGACGTCATCTTTTGATCCGTGTAGTAATAGCCAAGGGGTTTTTACAGAAGAGACAGTTGGTTCAACTGAAACGATTTTTTTGCAGAGATCATCCATGAAGACGGAGGAGAGGGGGCAACTTTCTTCTTCCCACATGAGACCTTCGTCGGGTGTTTCTTCGCCAAATTCTGTGGTTGCGAAAGCTTTGGTGTCGATCATACCAGCTATTGAGATGAGTGCGGTTATTCGATCGTCAGTGGCAGTTTGGATAACGCCGACTGCAGCTCCCATACTGTGCCCGATGTAGACGATGTCTTTGTATTCATTTGAAACGGCATTGATGACAGCGTTAAGGTCGCCTACTTCTTTTGAAATGGTGGCTTCTCTGAAATCGCCTCCAGATTCCCCGTTGCCTGCAAAAGAAAATCTTAACGTGTCAAAGCCTGCATTATTTAAAGCATCAGCAGTATCTTTGATAATAGGCCGATCTTTATTGCCCGTGACACCATGGCCTAGAATTGCTATCCATTCTGATTTCTCCGAGTTGGCTGAGCCTTTTCCGAAGGTATAATCGAGGGTTTCGTTTGCGCTATTTTTAATATTGAGATTCATGATTTAAGATTGCGCCCGTTTTTTGAATGTAAGTTCAGCTATTCCTGATTTGTCTAATTCACCTTTACCCATCTGAGTGAGTTTTGTGTATTGATCGAAGGTGGCTTGTGCTAAAGGCGTTTTCACACCTTGTTCTTCTGCTAACTTAAGCGCTATGCCAGAGTCTTTAGCGGCATGTTCTACAGAGAAATAACATTCATGGTCCCGCGAAATCATATCCTCTGCATCCGTCTCTAGGACACGAGAGTTTGCGCCTGTTTGACTGAAGACTTCACATAGTTTGTTTAGGTCAAGGCCAAGTGCGTCACCGATACCGAGTCCTTCTGCTAGGGCAGCCGTGTTGATATTCATGACCATGTTGACTAGTGCTTTTACCTCGGAAGCCTTGCCTGTTTGCCCGACGTAATGTAAGGCTTTACTTAGATCGTTGAGTAGTGGCTGGTTTTCTTGGAAATCTTTTTCGTCTCCGCCAATCATTAGAAATAGCTCACCGTTACGTGCCTGAGGAATACTTGATGCCATGCAGGCTTCTAAGCTTTTTGCGCCAGCCTTTTTAGCCGCTTCATCCACTTGGACGTGAAGAGCAGGCGTGAGTGTTGCACAATTTATAAAAAGGCGACCATTTGCATTTTCGAGTAGGTTGTTTTCTCCGAGAAAGATAGCATTCATAGCCGCATCATTTGTGACAACAGTGAATATAATGTCTGAATTGGCAGTAACTTCAGGAAGTGTCGAGTAAGCAGTTGAACTTATTTCAGTCGCTAATTCAGAGGAGACCTCTGCGTTTATGTCAAATAGGGCGTTAACATTGTAGCCTTTGTCATTCAGGCATCTTGCCATGTTGCCGCCCATTCTTCCAAGGCCAACGATTCCAATTTTCTTGTTTTTCATATTTTTAATTATTGAGTGTTTCGTTCCAAATTTTCCTTATATCATTTCCTAGTACAATTGTGTCTTGCCAACTATCAGGAAAGCAACTTATTCCATATCCTCCCTTGGGGCCAAGCTCAGGGCAAACCCAAAGTTCATTATTAGGGCGCGGTCCATCAAGCCAGTACTCGAAAGCTTGTTTTATAAAAGGTCTCATGTCTTCGTACTCGGGCGAGAACCCACCTTTACCATTCGTCACAGGAACTTGGCAATGATGGCCATTGAAAGGTCTCATGTGCCAAAGTGAGCATTGCTGGAATAATTCAATGTTTTCAAATAGACGTTCTACGTAGTTGTCAGCTTGTAGGTGCTTCAAACTTGCTGGGTGTGAGAAATCGAAATTGATTAAAGGGTAGTGGCCTTTTGCTTTTTTAAAACCCTCTGCGATGGCATAGGTTTTTTCAGGTGTTTCCGTGCAAGTGTCTCGATGCATTTCGAGATGAACTTCTGCCCCTTGTCGTTCCGCTTCTTCCATTAATTGAATCGTTAACTCAATGCCATCTTCAATGGACGTGTCGTGATCTCCTAATTGACAATTCATTGGACCATTGTCTATGGCTAATCCGTCTTTTATGCGTTTCTCGAACTGCTCGGGTTTAGCAGCATCAAAGGCGGCTCCGAAGCGAAGGTTTGCTCTAGTTAACAGGTCTTTTAATTGAGGTTTATCTGCGGGGCATGTGTATGCATCAAAGCCTGCTTTTTTAACCCTATTTATTTCTTCTTCTAATGTTAGTGGCGTCCCTTGTTCATTTTTTTGATGCCAAAAGGTCCAGTAGTTAATTAGGATTTTAATGTTTGGTTTTTCTGTAGACATAAAATGTTTCTGATAATTTAAATATTAGTTCTATTTATACTATGAATAAAATGTAATAATTATTGATCGCAAATTATTACGATTGCAAAAAAGCGACACGGTTAAGTTTTTGCAGTTATTCCAACTGGAATTCTCTAGGCCCTTTTCCATATGCTTCACAGAAAACTCGGTAAAACTGAGGGTAACTGCCAAATCCTGCTTCGTATATAGCTTCAAGTATTGTTTGTGTGTGGGGTTGATTATAACACTCCCAGAACATTGAAAGGCGAATAGAATTTCGATAGCGTGATAAATTAACGCCGACTTGTTTATGAAACATGCGACTTAAATAGGATTCACTGAGGTTACACTGTTGTGCGAGGAAACTTAGATCGTCTGGTTGAAGCGGATCGTTCATTAGTTCGATCGATTTTCGGATAGATGGGTGGAGCGATACTTCTTGCGTGCTCATTGGCCGACCTTGTTGGTTGCGCCAGCACAAAAGAAGAAGATGGCGTAGGCTTGCATTTAACCAATCTGGGTCTTGGTGGCTGAATGAGAATTTTTCACTTAAACCGAAACCCGCTTCCTTGTTAAGTACATCTGCGCCTAGTCCATCGACTACCATAGCATCCATTGATTTCCGAACGAGATCAAACGTTGAAGGCTCGAGTTCGGTATGTAAAATACCCGATTCTGAAATCTCCTCTGATTTTAAGGCCTCGTATCGTTTCCCTTGGCAGGTGTTTTTAATCATTTTAGGCGTAAATACGGCAATGTAATAACTCGAGTCTGAAGTCCGATCTACAAGTTGATGTTCCTGGGAGGGAAACAGCCAAAGCAAGGTGCGCTTCCCGAACCTATATCGTTTTCCATCAAATATATAGCTTATTTCGCCTTCCGTTACTAAATTGAGTTCTAGTTCAGCATGTCTGTGTGAACGAAACAGAAAAGGAGGGTTCCTAATCGTTTCGGCAAGAAAGAGGAAGCCATCGTAATTTGGCGCGATTTTTAAATCTTCTAACATAATGGCAAGAAATGAAATGTATTGAGCTGAAAGCGAGAAGACAAGCTTAACTGATTTAGTGTATTATATACGCTTATTTATCAATTTAACTCTAGCCACTGATATCTTATGTATGACGACCATCACTCCGGCCCAGGCCTAATGAATCTTCCTGAAATTCTTGATTATAGTCTTACGGGAAAAAATACAGCTCGTGCCATTGAATTAGGGTTAGCTGAAGCAGATTGGTATCAGACTCCGGTTTCTCGATCTAAAATGCGTAGATTTCTTGAGCGCAAGGATGGACCTGGAATCCGTGACACACTCCTGTTGGTAGCTTTATTGATTGGTACAGGCTTTGCCTTTATAGAACTCTGGGGGACTTGGTTGTCGGCAATACCCTATTTGATTTATGCAGTTCTGTATGGAACGAGTTCAGATTCTCGTTGGCATGAATGTAGTCATGGCACTGCTTTTAAAACAGACTGGATGAATAATGTCGTATATGAAGTTGCCTCTTTCATGGTAATGAGAGAATCATTGGTTTGGCGGTGGAGTCATACTCGTCACCATAGTGACACAATTATCGTGGGAAGAGACCCGGAAATCCAAGTGCCACGTCCACCGGATATTAAAGGCATGGTGTTGAGCGTTTTTAACATTGGTGGTTATAAAGCTTATTTCCCGGGTTTGATAAGACACGCGTTTGGTTCTATGACTGATGCCGAAAAGACCTATGTTCCAGAAGGTGAGTTTGCTCGTGTTTACAGAAACGCAAGAATTTGTGCCATTCTTTACTCTATTGTCATTGGGGTATCTATTTGTTTTCACACTTGGATTCCTGTGTTTTTATTCATGCTACCTCAATTTTTTGGAACGTGGCTAATGATTCTTCATAATACAACACAGCATGCTGGACTTGCAGAGAATGTTTTAGATCACCGTTTGAATTGCCGCACAGTCTATATGAATATTGTTAGCCGATTTATTTATTGGAATATGAATTACCACGTTGAACATCACATGTTTCCTCTTGTCCCATATCATGCATTGCCTGCATTGCATAAGGAAATCATGGATGACTGTCCTCCTCCTTATACTTCAATATTCTGTGCATGGAGAGAGATTTTACCCACGGTATTGCGGCAAGTTAAGGAACCGGCTTATTTCGTAAAGCGCAAGTTGCCAGAAGCCAGAGTGCATACGAGTGAAGGTGTCCACAGTTCAGACGCGAAAGCAGACAGTGAAGGCTGGTTGGAGATATGTGCTGCTGTTGGTTTAGGTCCTGAAGATGTCATTCGTTTTAATCATAATCGAAAAACATACGCACTTTATCGTGATGCATCTGAAACGCTTTATGCAACAGACGGCATTTGCACGCACGGAAACACCCACCTTGCGGATGGATTAGTTAAAGGTAAAATGATTGAGTGCCCTAAGCATAATGGGCGTTTTAATTTGAAAGACGGTTCACCTGCTCGTGCACCTGTCTGTAAGGGATTAGCGACTTATCCTGTTGAGGAAAGAAAGGGGCGTGTTTGGTTAAATGTTTTTAAGGCAGGAGGTGCAGGTGCGGTAAAACAAAAAACGTATCAGCTGAAAGTTGTCAGTAACGAAAGTGTGGCGACATTTATAAAGGAACTTGTTTTAGAACCGGTTAATGAATCAGAGGATATTAAGTTCAAGCCTGGAGATTACATGCAATTGGATATTCCTACATATGAGAAAATTGAATTCAAAGATTTTGATATCCCGGATCCGTATGCAACTGTTTGGAGAAATCAACATATATTTGATTTATCCGTGAGTAATAAAAAGGTCGGTCGGCGTAATAATTATTCATTAGCAAGTAATGGGGTAACTGATAGAAAGCTGATGTTTAACGTCCGAATTGCGACACCTCCAATCGGTCAAGACTGTCAACCCGGTGTTGGTTCAAGTTACGTTTTTAACCTTAAAAAAGGCGATACTGTAACGGCTATAGGGTCATTTGGTGATTTTCATATAAAGCCGACACAGAAAGAAATGCTATATATTGGAGGCGGGGCAGGTATGGCGCCATTGCGTGCGCATATTGCTCATCTATTTGAGAACGAGAAGACTTCTCGTAAGGTTAGCTATTGGTACGGAGCGCGTTCAAAGCAAGAGATATTCTATGAAGATTATTTTAACCCTTTAGCTAAAAAGTATAATAACTTCGATTTCAATATTGCGTTATCGGATCCGCAGAAAGAAGACTCGTGGACTGGAGAGACCGGATACATACACGAAGTCGTATTAGATAAGTATCTTAACAATCACCAGAACCCTAAAGCAATCGAGTATTATTTATGTGGGCCTCCTATGATGATAAAGGCTTGCACGAAAATGCTTGAAAAACTTGGTGTCGATGCAGGGCAAATAGCATTTGACGAATTTTAAGCAATTGCTATGGAATTAATAAATTCGAAGATGAATGAACGTTCAGTCGCTCCGACCGGTGACCTCATGGTTAACAAAGCCCTTCACTTTATATGGAATAATAGCTACAGTGGAATCAACGCTATTGAAGTGGCGGACTACATAGGTGTCACTGCAAGGACGTTGGAGCGACATTTCAAAGACTCATATGAGAGATCGGTCGCTTCAGAGATTATTCATTATCGTTTGTTTCGTGCAGAAAAGATGTTGAAGGATCCTTCATTATTGGTGAAATATATCGCTTATATGTGTGGATTTACTGATGTTCGAAATATGATTCGAGCGTTTCATCAAGCACATGGAATGTCGCCGATTCAGTATCGATTAAAAGTAGCTTGATCGGTGCATTAGGTATCATTGATGTGAATGCTTTTTCGGCATTGACGGCATAAGTGTTGCGGGAAATAGTCTTCATCGATATTCCCTAGAATTTGATTAGGATCGGTTTTACCGCATAGTTTTCGAAAGACTGTGTC
>CAWUTK010000172.1:0-7785 GCA_963924785.1 uncultured Opitutales bacterium | reverse complement strand
CATCATCTAACTCATCACTAAAGTCTGACTTCTTTGTTTGGTATCCGAAAAAGACACCCATATCTGGATAGTAATTAGACTTTTTCACCTTAATATGTTGAGAAGCCGCCTCTTCAATTTCCCTCAACTGCTTCAGTTCATTCCTATTGGCACGTGCCGTTTGAATAACAGTCCAAAGATCGATAGATCTCTCAGAATAACGTAGTTTTCCTTTTATCTTAGGTCGCTTACGAATATGTTCTTTCTTAGCTGTATCGAATCCAAGTGAATAACGGAGTTCTTCCCATGCTAAATAAAAATCCTTACGGGCTCGAATCAATGCAGGTTGTCCGTTAGCAACCGCTACTTCTGCTCTAAGTTTTTCAAAATTTGAAACTGACCCCGCAGCATAACGATCAGTAACAGTCTTCAACTGTTCTTCAAGTAGTTCAAGTGACTGTTCTTGCACTTCAATTTTCTTCTTAGTTAATAAAACACCATAGAACTGCCGTCTTACCATTGATAGCTGATCATTGATCACCGCAAGCAATTCTAGTCTAGCTGCCTCTGTCCGATCATTCATACCTGAAACCTGAGCAGCTGAACCTCCAGCTGAATACAATGCCTGCTTAAGAATCACTCCCACCGTCCAACTTTGATCACTGCCAAAAGAAGTTCCTCCAAATTGCTCAATACGACCTTGATCAAACATGGTATAATTATAGGAAACTTCTAATTGTGGCTTACGTGAAGATTTCACTTCAAGGACAATCCCTTCTCTTTCCTTAATACGTTCTTTTGCTTGGCGAATCGCGAGATTATTTTCCGCAGCAATAACTAAGGCTGTCGGTAAGTCTAATGTGTTCGGCAAAAACACTTCGCTTTCGCCACCATACATATTAAAAGAGCAAAGCAATATAAACCCTATTCCTGAAATTCTACTTTTCATCCTATTTACCCCCCTCAGGATGCTTAGTCTCTACTATAACCATTTTTCCTTTCGAATGATCTCTCGCCAGTAACATATAAATTGATGGCAAAATAAGTAGCGTAAAAACAGTTCCTACAGCCATACCGCCGACCAAGACCAATCCTATCGAATTCCTTGCGGCAGCACCAGCACCTGATACAAGCGTTAACGGAAAGTGCCCTGCGATCGTAGCAACACTCGTCATCAATATAGGCCGCAAACGCGTCAGTGAACCTTCGCGTATCGCCTCAAGCTTAGTAGCGCCCTCCTCTTGCAACTTATTCGCAAACTCAACAACCAGTATTCCGTTTTTCGCAACAAGACCCACTAGCGTGACTAATCCGACTTGCGAATAGATATTGAGTGTCGTGGTCCAACCATTAGTCCAAGAGGTAGGATCCGGAACCTTTAAAAATGTAAAAATTAAGGCACCAAACATTGCCAATGGAACAGACCCCGCCAAAACGACAAGGGGATCACGAAAGCTGTTGAATTGTCCAGCCAACACGAGGAAAATCAAAACAATAGCTAAACTAAATGCCGGGATAAACTTATCCCCTTCTTTGCGTAATTGGCGAGACTCTCCTGTGTAATCAATCACATAGCCAGGGGGCATAATCTGTTTAGCTTCATCTTCCAAAAACTTTAATGCTTTATCTAACGGCTGAGTAGCCGCTCCCATGATTTTCACTGAATTCAACTGTTGAAAACGATTAAGTGTACGAGGCACCGTTGAATTAACGATCGTAGCGACCGAACTTAATGGAATAAGTTTATCATCCGGTCCCGTAACATAAATATCCTTAAGCTGTTCAGCGTTCAAACGACCTGACCTTTTAATCTGCGGAATGACCTTGTAACTCCGACCACCCAAATTAAAACGATTTACAAAACCCCCTCCAAACATCGAAGCGATATCTGCACCCACCTGTTCTAGGTTTAATCCAAATGCCGCGATCTTATCACGATCAATAACCACCTCTGATTGCGGCTGATCAATTTTCACATCTATAGTCAAAAACATGAACATGCCACTTTGCATCGCTTTAGCCTGAACTTGCTGAGCAATTTTTAAAATTTCATCAACCTTGGCAGTAGACGCAATTACGATCTCAACAGGAAAATCTCCTCCTCCCGGCAGTGCTGGTGGCGTTACAGGAAACATACGTATGCCTGGATTAGCCTGAAGTTTTTGATGGACCTCAGGCATTATTTCAAAAATAGTTCTCTCTCTCTCTTCCCACGGCACAGTAATCATTCCACCAAAACCTCTAGCTGGACTCGTCAATTGAAAGGTGAATTTCGTTTCAGGAACACTCAAAAAGGCCGCATCCGCAGCCGCCGCGAATATACTTGTTTGATCCATGGTAGCATTCGCTGGCCCTTCCATTATTCCAAATATAATCCCTTGATCTTCTGTAGGAGCTAGTTCCTTCGATCCATTAGAGATAATAAACATTGGCACAACCATCGCTGTAATAACGATCCATGCGACATAGATCGCTGGACGCGTTTCCAAAGTCATGTCTAAAATGCCAGCATAGGTATGCTTGATCTTATCAAAAACAGAAGAAACAAATCCAGCAAAGCCTTTATCAGCAGTCCCTGATTTGATCAATCTAGACGACAACATCGGCGACAACGTTAAAGCCACAAAACCTGAAATAGTCACCGCTCCAGCCAACGTGAAAGCAAACTCTCTAAAAAGTGAACCTGTTAGGCCGCCCTGTAAACCAATCGGTGCATAAACCGCAGCCAATGTAATCGTCATTGCAATAAGGGGTCCTATCAATTCCCTAGCACCCAGAATGGCTGCATCAAAAGGATTTTTACCATTTCGAATATGACGCTCAACATTTTCAACAACGACGATCGCATCGTCAACCACCAGTCCCACAGAAAGCACAATCGCTAATAATGTTAAAAGGTTTACGGTAAAACCAAACGCTTGCATAAGAAATACCGCACCAATCAATGATAAAGGGATCGCAATCACTGGAATAATGGCTGATCGCATGGACCCTAAAAACAAAAAGATAACAATGACGACAATGAGCAATGTTTCAGATAAGGTTATAACTACTTCGTCTATTGCGTTATCAACATACTCCGTGGCATCATAACAAATTTCCCCTTCCATACCGGAGGGCAATTCTTTTTGAATCTTCGCCATCTCCTCTTTCACCGCAGCAATTACATCGAGTGAATTAGAATTCGGCAAAGGCCAGATCCCCATAAATGTAGCCGTCTGACCAGA
Organism: uncultured Opitutales bacterium; assembly: GCA_963924785.1. Lineage (GTDB taxonomy): Bacteria > Verrucomicrobiota > Verrucomicrobiia > Opitutales > CAJWYM01 > CAWUTK01. The sequence continues at coordinate 4,579 of CAWUTK010000172.1, read as the reverse complement.
AAAACGAACTTGCTCTTCGTAACTTTCAGCGCCTAACACAACATCAGCAATCTCATTTAGCCTAATAACTGACCCATTCTCTTCCTTCACAACCAATTTTTCAAACTCATCAATCGAGCGTAAATCCGTATTCGCGGTTAAGTTCACTTGAACCATTGCCCCTTTTGTTTTCCCTACGGCTGCCAAATAATTATTAGCGGCCAAAACCCGACGAACTTGGCTAGGACTGACATTTAATGCTGCCATTAAATCTGGCTTCAACCATATCCTTATCGCGAAATTTCTTGCACCCAAAATACCTGCCTTCTGCACACCTGCAATAGCAGATAATTTTGGTTGAACAACTCTCACTAGAAAATCAGTCACCTCGTTTTCCCTCAAAATGGTAGACGTAAAGCTCAAGTAAGCTGCTGCTTGTTGGCTATCAGCGGACTCAATACTAATAGTTGGAATCTCTGCACCAGGAGGTAAATTATTTCTAACTTGGTCTACTTGTGCACTAATTTCGGCTAAAGCCTTCGTTGGGTCATAGTTTAATTTCAGCCGAGCATCAATCAGTGAAACATTCTGGGAACTGGTTGATTGAATATAATCGATTCCATCAGCAGAAGCGATAGAGCGTTCAAGCTCCGTGGTGATAAAACCACGCACGAGTTCAGCACTCGCTCCAGTGTAAATGGTGCTGATCTTGATATTGGCATTTTCACTCCGAGGATACTGGCGGACACTCAGATTCTGTACCGCCTGTATTCCCGCAATCACGATAACCACATTGACAATTATCGCCAACACAGGGCGTTTGATAAATAGATCGGTAAAGTTCATCCTAGCAAAGCCTTTAGTTATCTTCAACAGAAGGCGCGTATTCAAATGTTGGGCTAAGCTTATTATCCACAACGACAGCTATTCCATTTCGCAATTTGAAAATGCCAGAACTCACAACAATGTCGCCTTCAGTTACCCCTTCTATAACAGAGACAAAATCACCTCTACGTTCGCCTAAACGCACGAAGACTTGCTTCAACGTTTTGAGACCTTGTTTACTATTAGCCTCTGGCTCTTCGATCAAGAAAACGGAATTGCCAAATGTCGCAAAGCTCACCGCCATAGATGGAATAACTAGAACATTTTCCTTTTCAGGCAACACGAGCTCTACCTTTACAAACATACCCGGCAGCATATTCTTTTCTGGATTAGCGACAGTTGCTTGAACACTAATATTACGTGAGCGGGAATCGACCTCAGGACTGATTGCAGTGATCTTCCCTTCGACTGTCTTTCCAACCATCGCATCCGAAGTCAACCGAACCACCGCTCCAACACTGATTTTAGCTAAATCTTGTTGAGGTAAAGAGAAATTAACGAAGACAGGGTCTAACGACTGAAGTGTGACAACAGGGTCTCCCGTTTGTAAGTATTGCCCCAAATTAACTTCCCGCAAACCAAGCTGGCCTGAAAAAGGCGCTTTAATAGCCTTCTTGTTAATCAACACACGAATCGTTTCTGCCTCAGCCTTGGCGAGTTTATATTCAGAATCAGCACTGTCATACTCTGACTGTGAAATGGTATTTTTCTTAAGTAGAGCCTTTGACCGTTGAAAACGTATTTTGGCAAAATCAAGCCTGGCTTTTGCCGCAGCAAATTGTGCCTGCTCTGACTTTGAATCAAGTCGAACTAAAACGGCATTAGCCTTAACTTCAGTTCCAGCCTCAAAAGAGATAGAAACAACCTTTCCCGGCACCTCTGCTGAAACAAGGACACCTTTAATTGCTTGCAGTGAACCGATACTCGACAATGACCTCTCCCAATCCTCTGCCGTCACAATCGCACTCGTAACCGTCTCAGGTGGCATTTGAAATTTTGGGCCATTTTTCATCGCAGAAAACTGCAAATTTTTTATGCCTGCCAAGCCCCCAATAATCACGACCAGCCCCAGTAGTATAAAAATCGTCCTTTTAATCATATCATCTTCCTTTTATTCAACTAATAAGTACAACTTATATTTAGCAGTGCACATATTGAGACATTTATTGATGATGTAAACCGTTTTAAAGCAGAGTTTAATCAATAGCCGTTGAGACGTCCCAGAGTCACAAAGCGTAAAAGCAAATTTCAAACTACCAATAAAGTGGTATCACGCGCTCCTAGCCCGTCTAATTCGCCGAAAACTCGTCCCCACAACACTTGTATACCAACGCGCCTTCCATTGTTTAGAAACAACCTTTCCCTTAACCTCGACGATATCTTCACACTGCGGTAAAGCCTCAAGCTTAGATAGGTGAAAGTCGACCGCTATCGTAGTCATGCCTTCTTCTATGACGATCGAGTAAAAATCTTTCTTTTGAGGGCGAACGTCGAGAACTTCGCCTGTTATTGAAATTAGGTTTTCTGGCATAGGTTAAACTTTAGTAACAATAAAAGAGGCAAATTCGAAAACGACTATGGCTGATAGTGAAAAACGATTTTACTGAATTCTGGTATCCGGTATTGAGCGTCACCGCCAAGCTTAATCAACCCATTTAAGCCGAGTGTATCTCCGCGTTCAATCATCTCAACTTTCTTCTTCTCGTCTTTATTTATATCACGGAACTGAATATCATAAGTCCCTAATACTCCGCTCTCATCCACTGCAAAAAAGACAAATCGCCCCTTTTTATTAACAATAGGAGAAACCAAACGCACGAGTGAGTCCGAATCATTATCAGAAGATTCACTTGGGGCTTTGCCTAAGATAAGACAACTACATTTCAACTCTTGTATTGAACGCCATAGTTTTCGGTTAAGAAAAGATAAACTTTGCGGGGGATTCCAAAGGCGAACTTCGTGGTTCCAATATTTCTTCGTTTCAACAAGTGGACACTTGGGTCCATGTAGATAAGGTCCCCAGTAAAACAATTTTCGGTCCTCAGTTAATGACTCTGCCGCACTATGCAACGCTTCTGAAATAGGTTTCATTGCAGGATCCATCACGACAATCAAACCGCCCCGACTTAACTTCGATGACAGGCTGCGCAAGTAACCAATGACCTTTTCAGTCGAATAGGTTTGTAACGCTTCATTTAAAGAAAAGCTTAGGATAATTAAGTGATAACCTTTAGCCGGCCCCTTTTTATCTCGTTGAAAATCATTTAAATTTTGGCAATTCACCGACAGTTTCGCATTGGGCCATAACTGAGAATTTTGGTGAAAAATATCAGAACAATAACTTAATGCTCTCGTTGCATAATCAACGCCATGCAACGATATTGGATTATCAACACCCTTGCGATGCAAAAGCTCTAATGCACTCAATCCAGCTGACCCGAGTCCACAACCTAGATCCAAGATATTTATAGGCCCATTATTAGGGAGTCTCCAATTTCTAAATTCCAGTAATTCAGATAAAACTAATCGTGTGAGCATCCACGTTTGCGGGAAATAGAAAAGGCCATAAGCACAGGTATTGGTTCCACCCTTAAAATATTCAATGAAACCATCCTCTCGTTTCTTTGTAAATTGATCAGACAAGGATTGGATCGGTGCGCGAAGTAATGTTAACGCTCGATTAACATCCTCAGTGTTTAAATCCTTACAAGCACGGGATAACCACCATTTATCAATAGCATCAGGATATTCTCTAGAAGACTCACTCATAAAATTTATTTATTTAACTAATTTAGTAAATAAATCGGCCACTTAAGAACAATATCTCAAGTGGCCGATGGTAAAACATTTATTGGCTAATACTATATGCCATAAATTGCATTTTCTCCCAATTCTTCTTCAATACGAAGCAATTGGTTATATTTTGCAATACGATCAGAACGACTCAATGAACCTGTTTTGATTTGACCAGAATTTGTTGCAACTGCGATATCTGCGATTGTGGTATCTTCTGTTTCACCTGAACGGTGAGAAGTCACAGAAGTATAACCAGCACGGTGTGCCATTTCAATTGCATCAAGCGTTTCTGTAAGTGTTCCAATTTGATTCACTTTAATCAAAATTGAATTCGCACAACCTAAATCAATTCCCTTCTTAAGGAATTTCACATTAGTCACAAAAAGATCATCTCCAACTAACTGGCATTTATCACCGAGTTTTTCAGTCAATGACTTCCATCCGTCCCAGTCCTCTTCGTCCATTCCGTCTTCAACAGAATCAATAGGATATCTAGCAACAAGGTCAGCCAAGAAAGCAACTTGCTCATCTGAAGAAAGGATCGATCCACCTTTACCTTCAAATTTTGCGTAGTTATATTTGCCGTCATCATAAAACTCAGAAGCCGCACAATCCAACGCGATACTAACGTCACCACCTTCTGATTTACGCCCTGCTTTATAACCCGCTTTTTCAATTGCAACGATGATAGACTTCAACGCATCTTCAGTTCCTTCAAGTGCAGGCGCAAAACCACCTTCATCACCAACAGCAGTACTTAAACCACGGTCATGTAAAACTTTCTTCAAATTATGGAAAACTTCTGCACCCATACGTAACCCTTCACGGAAAGAAGTGGCGCCAACTGGACGAATCATAAATTCTTGAAAAGCAATCGGTGCGTCTGAATGAGATCCCCCATTGATGATATTCATCATAG
>CAWUTK010000171.1:0-11484 GCA_963924785.1 uncultured Opitutales bacterium | reverse complement strand
TTTATCCGTTAATTTTCTTCGTGTATTCTTCATTTATTGCCTTTTTATTGGAATAAGATTGAGAACACAAACTACCTCTTAGCACCTGGCAGGAATTTCGGGGGGAAGCGCAGCCTTTGGGTGTGTTTAATAAGATTGCGGTTGAGTCTAAAGGCGATCACAAGAAAGAAATTAGCTTAAAGATGATCATGAATCATTTTATTGAATATGTTCGAATAAGGGCTTTGGAGAATGGGGTTCGGGAGACGCATACTCTGTATCGAATTAAGGCATTAGTTGATTTAAGCATTTTGAAAGAGTCTGATGCCAGTGATCTTACACGAGCGTATCAAACGTTGATGAATCTTCGGCTTCAACGACAAGAGGAGCTGATATTAAAGGGTGAAGAGGGAAGTAATTATTTGAATCCAGATAATTTAAGTTCGCTGGAACTAAAGGTTTTTAAAGCGTCCTTGTTTCTTACACAAGACATACACCTTCGCCTTCGGGTTGAGTATCCTCAATCGCCTTCATTGTAATGTTGTTTGATTTATTTAAACAAACGCCAAATTTAACGAATCAAGATATACCTATTCGAGAACTCGATTGCTGGGTGATAGATGGTGAGATGAGTGGACGTTCTTCAAAGGAACATTCACTGCTTTCTTTTGCCGCCATTCCTATTCCTGGGAAGCGGATGTTTTTCAATGATGCCAGAAACTGGTTGTTGAAACCTGATGAATTGAACGTCGATCCGGAGGCGACATTAATTCATCGTATAGGGCATGAGGATATCGCTAAGGGTTCCGACGAGCGTGTGGTTGCAGAGGAGATATCGGAGTTATTAAATGGAACGGTTGTCGTTGGGCATAATGTTACGTTTGACATCGGGTTCTTAAGGAGTCTTTTTAGTCGGCATGGACTTAAGTGTGAGTTTGAATCAATTGATACGGGACGTTTGATGTATTGGTATGAGCAGCTTATTAACCCACATGTGCCGCATGAAAGGCCGTTCAGAAGAATGGATGATTTGGTTGAGGCTATGAATCTGCCGGTTTATCGGGAGCATGATGCGTTTAACGATTGTATTATGACGGGGTCGCTTTTTTTGCGGTTATTGTGCGAAGTCCGTAAGGCAGGCTATTCTACCCTAAAGGAACTTAAGCGCTTGTCTTAAACCAGTTTTTTTTCCAATGAAGCGATTTCTTTGTGTAGCAGTGTAATGGCGTTAAAGGTTTCTTTTTTAAGATCGTAGAGCAGGGCGCGTGACGTTTCCATTTCGCCTCGTTTCGAAGTGTTGCTGATGATACTCATGATACTACTTAATGGGGTGTAGTTGAACATTTTTATTAGACTTAGGCTTTGATGGCTTAGTCTATGAATCTGTTGGTGATCATCACCGTTGATAGCAAATCCAAGTTCCTGTAGTTTTTCTTTTAGTTGGTCTATGATGAGTTCTATTTGGGAGATTGTTTTGTTCGGGTCTTTATTTGATAAACTAATGATTGGCTCAATGTTTAGTTGAGAATGGTCGGTTTGAGTGACTGGATCTTTGTTCGGATCTATGAATGTAATGGTCTTTTGGACAGGTGTGAATAAAGGAGGGGTGTCCGTGAATAGCTCTAATGTTTCAACTAATTCTGCTTCTTCAAACGGTTTGGCCATAAAGGCATCCATGCCAGCGTTTATGCATTTGGACTTATTGGCATTTATTGAATAAGCCGTGATTGCTACGATGTGTCTACTTGCTATTGGATCTTCAGCTTTTTCGAATGTTCTAAATGCTTTGGTGACATCGATGCCATTCATTCCGGGGAGATCAATGTCAAGAAAGACGATGTTGTATTCATTCTCTTTCATCATTTGAAGGGCGGTTATCCCGTCAGAGCAGGTTTCGACAGTGCAGCCAAATTTTTCTAATAACTCTTTTATGACGATTAAATTGTATAGGTAGTCTTCGGCGACGAGCACTTTAGCACTGAAAATAGGCGTCATGAATTGAAGCCTATTGGTTGTCGAGGTGGCTGAATTATTGACGATGGGGAGTGTTAACTCAATCGTGAAGCATGAGCCTTTACCTAATGTGCTGTTGAGATTGATTGAACCATTCATTAGTGAAATTAAATGCCTGCTGATGCTAAGCCCTAGGCCAAGTCCACTATTTGTTAAATCCTTATTGTCACGAATACGGGTAAACTTTTCAAAAATTATATTTTCTTTTTCTTTTTCAATTCCGATGCCCGTGTCTGTAATGTTTAGTTTAAAATGAACGTTGGAGTCGTTGATGATGTCAAAGGTCAGATTGATGACGATTTTCCCACTGGGAGTGTATGTAATGGCGTTATGAACAAGGTTTACAATGATTTCCTGCAAGTGGACTTCATCTCCATAGATAAGGTCTGGAAACTGTTTTGGTATGCTTACGTTTAGCACGAGGCCTTTATCTTTTGCCTGAGTTGAGTAAATGACGGTTATATTCTCAATGACACTTCTCAGAGAAAACGCTTTTGGTGTAATTTCTAATGCTTTCTTTTCAAGTGTGGCATGAACGAGAATAGAATTGAGTAACCCTTTTAAATATTGGCTACAAAACTGAAGATGTTTTAGTTCGTGACGTTGTTTTTCATTGAGAGGGCTATTGAGAAGCAGGTTGATAATGCCAATGATTCCATTCATTGGGTTTCGAATTTCATGACTGATTCGGGTGAAAATATCTAATTTATCTCTTTTTTCCTGATCGACTAATGATTGTTTTCGGAGGAATATTCGATGAACTAAAAACCCCATTAATAGACAATGGATGCTAGCTAAACCTATGATGATATAAAGCGGTACGGTTATTTCATTCTGAAAAAAATCAAACATAGTTTCTCGTCAAATGTTAAAGTATTCCCAACTCGCCACGCTGATTTGAGATAAGTGTGATTATGGGGAAATTAACTCGAGCAAATAGTCGCCTATTTCATTTACGGGAAGCACTTTCTCTACACCGCCTGTTTCAATAGCCCGTTTTGGCATTCCGTGAACAGCAGATGAGGCTTCACCTTGTGCAATGGTATTTGCACCCGCATCTCTCATCGTTTTTAGACCAATCGCTCCGTCATCACCGATTCCAGATAATATAATGCCAACGCTCTCTGATCCTGTTGCAGAGGCTGCGGATTCCATAAGAATACGGATTGATGGATTATGATTCATTTTTTGATAGCAAACATCGACTTGAAGCCCATTGCTTATGTTTTTGATAATTCTTGTTTGTTTTCCAGCTGGAGCAAACATGATTTGGTTCGGCAGTAAGAGATCTTCATCCTTGGCAACTTTAACATAGGATGGATAAAGTTTATTCAAAAGATTCGCATAACTATTCGTTGCAAATTCAGGCTGGTGTTGGGCAATTAAAATGGGAGGCATGCCTGATGGTAAATTATCGAGCAGTGTTCTTGTTGCTTCAACTCCACCGTTGGATGCACCAATGATGATGGCTTTTTTCCTTTGGGTATATGAGTTCTGACTTGTTTTTAAGTAATCTAAATTAACCATGGATGCCATGATTATTTTTTCTTTTAAATCATTTATGATACCCTCTATTTGCTTGTATGATTTAATTTGTGGAATTTGAACATAATCAATTGCACCAGATCTTAAGGCTTTGCGTGCTTGCATTCTTGAAAGCCCAGTATGGTGACAAATAACGATTGTTGGGATAGGTGATTTTACAAATAAGTCTTGGAAGAATTCCACACCGTTAAGTTTTTGTAATTTTACATTTATTACTAATACGTCAGGCGTTTCTTCTGCAATAAGTATTCTTGCGCTGTTGGCATCTGTCGCAATGCCTGAAATTGAAAATTGACCGTTGCCGGAAATCCCTCTTGCAAGTGAATTTTGTATCAGTTGGTTTTCTTCAATTAATAGGACTTTAACTTTTTTTCTCACGAGTTTTTATTTACTTAATGCTTTTGGTAGAATATCTGCATAAACTAGGAGTAAAATAGAACAAAGTGAAGGGAAAACTTAGAATTTCTTTCAATGCCGGTTGACAGTGGAAATTGATTAAGTACGATTAGGTTTGTGTTAGATAACATTAATCCAATTGGGGCTTACTTGCTTTTATAAACGATGTCGGTAAAGAAAAATAGTTCATTAGATAGGGTTTTAGGGCATTTGGATGACTTGGATTCGGTGAATATGTCGAATTTGGTTGAACGGTTAATTCGGGAGAGGCAGCTTCAAGAAACAGTTTTTAATACAATTCAGGACGGCATTCTTGTTGTTGATTCATCAGGGATTATTCAATATGCGAATTCGCGAGGATGTAAATTAATTGGGCTAAAAGATAAAGATATTGGCTCGTCTGTATTGTGGAAACTTGTTCCAGATTTGTACAGTTGCTTGAATATTAATCAGTTGGATGGACGGAATGAATCCGTTGTTATTTCTAGAGAAGTTGAATTAACGTATCCTGAGCATCGATTCGTTCGCTTGTATGTATTGCCAATCGTTGGCTGTATTGGCGTAAATCGTGATAATGGCTATGCCATTGTTATGTCGGATACGACCGAGGATAAGTTGACGACTGAGGAGCGTATTGAAAGTGAAAAGGTGTCTTCTGTTATGATGCTAGCCGCTACCGTTGCTCATGAGATTGGCAACCCTTTGAATTCGATCAACATTCATATGCAATTAATGAAACGCCAACTGGAAAACGTTGATAAAGAGAGTGAGGCGTATTCTAAAATTGCTTCATCGGTTGACGTCTGTACTGCAGAGGTTGAGCGATTAGATGGCATTATTAATAACTTTTTAGAAGCGATTCGTCCCTCAGAACCAGACTTAGTTGATACTGACTTGCTAGTAGCGTTAGAAGAAGTCTTGAGAGTTCAAGAAGAGGAGTTTTCGAATAAAAAAATTGAGGTAGATGTTCAGGTCGCAGATACGTTACCTCTTGTCATGGCTGACAAGAATCAGATTAAGCAAGTTTTCTTCAATGTGATTAATAATGCACTTGAGGCGATGGAGGCAAAACCGCGGTTGAAAATATTCACGGGTAGTGACGATGAATTTGTGTTTTTCCAATTCGTTGACAGTGGTAAGGGCATTTCGAAAGAAGACATGCAGAAGATATTCCAACCTTATTATACTTCAAAAAAAGGGGGGCATGGTTTAGGCATGATGATTGTCCAACGTATCATGAGGGATCATGGAGGGCAAATTGGTATTGATAGCAAAGAGGGCCTTGGAACTGTTATTACGTTACAGTTTCCACAAAAACATCGACGCATTCGTTTACTAGAAGCCTCTCAGTGAGACTTCGTTTTCGTCGATCAGAGGCTTTGCTAGTTCATCTAAAATAATAGAGGGCGTTAGGATTTCTGGAAGTATGACTGGCTTCGGATTTCCTTTTTTATAAATTAAGTTGAAGGGGACTGCTGAGCGTCCAAATTGGTTAAGTACTTCCGTTATACGAGGATCTTTGTTTGTCCAGTCTGCTTTAAGCAGAACGACATTATGCTTGTCGAAGGCATCTAATACTTCTTTGGAAGAGAAAACTAGTTTCTTATTAACTTGGCAGGTTAAGCACCACCGAGCGGTGAAATCAACGTAGATGTTTTTTTCCTCCTTAAGCAAGGCTTCTACATATTCGGGCGACCATGTTTCCCAGGCTTTTTCACTTTTTGAATGACCAAGAAAGAGTCCCATGATGAAAATTACCAGTGCGATGATATAAGCGAATTGTTTTGAACGTTTGCTTGATGAGGGTTGCGCCCATCTGCCATAAGTCCAGCAAGCGAATGCTATCGCAACCAGCCCAATGAATGCTTTCAGTAGTGCCTTCTCTTGGAGTTGCCCAGATAAAACCCAGAGTAGGTAAGCAGATGATAGATATAGTGGGAAAGCCATAAACTGTTTGAAGCTTTCCATCCACTTTCCTGGTTTAGGGAGGAATCGTGTGAATGCTGGAACGAAGGAAAAGAGTAAATAAGGGGAAGATAACCCTAGCGCCATCATTGTGAATATAGCGAAGTAGGGAGCGTTGTCTACTGTGAGGGCAGCACCAATTGCGGGTGCAAGAAAGGGAGCGGAGCATGGAGTCGCAATCACTGTGGAAAGAACGCCAGAGAAGAATGATCCTGTGATTCCTTGTTTACTGGTTAAATTACTGCCAGTGCCGATTAGAGAAAGGCCGACTTCAAATACGCCACTGAGCGATAATCCGAAAATGAGTAAGGTTGCAGTGAGTAAGTATACGAAGTATGGGTACTGTAACTGAAATCCCCATCCGAGGTTATCTCCGTTTTTTCTAAGATAAAATAAGATCGCTGCTAGAGCCCAGAAGGAGATTAGCACTCCGAGTGTGTAAGCCAGACCGTGTTGTTTAACCGATCGGTCACTTTTGTTTGATTGATTGACGAACCCCATGATTTTAATCCCTAACACGGGGAAAACGCAGGGCATTAAGTTTAATATTAACCCGCCGATGAAACTGAAAATCAGCAAGGGTATAATATTACTGGTTGATGCCGGAATAGGGTCCGAAGGTTCTGTAAAGGGTAACTCGATCTTGTAGCTTGAAATAGCATTCTCATTATTAATTTTCAACACGCCGCTTAAGTGATCGGGTGATTTTTTTGTCTTTGCCGATGTGCTGATTTCGAGTTCGTGAAATTCGCCCGATGGCTTAATCAGTTGTTTCGCGGTTACTGTAATTTCGTTATCAGAGGGAAAAAAATGAGCAGTGACGGCTGAAGGTATTGTAATTAATTCGTTTGGAATTTGGAGTATTAACGATGTGGGTTTTTTAATATATCGAAAATTGAGATTAGATTCAGCGGGTGTTTGTTTGCGAGTTTCTTCAAAGATTGAACGATGCTCATTGCTCAATTCATGCGATTGTTGAAGAGGAAAGTTTAATGATAATTCGCCTCTTCCAGGGATGCAGGATTCTTTGCAGGCCAACCATTGAATGTTTGCTGTTATAGACAGGTTTGTGTTTGAAATGTTGGGATCAGTGGAGATCTTTGATATGAGCAATACTTGTCCCTCATAAACGTAACTAATGATTCCCATTGTCTCAATTTGAGCGGGTGTGGGAAATATTAGGGGCCCGGCGTTTAAGCCTTCGGGGAGATCCCATTTGACAGAAGGTGGAAATCCAGATTCGCCAGGATTTTTCCAGTAGACATGTGAGTGGTCTTTCATGTCGAATAAAAGGCCAACCCATATCGGTTCGCCTGTTGTTATTTTTGCTTGTTCGCTGATCAGTGAACAGCGAACCATTGGGTCCTCAAGACTCGTCTTAAAGGGTGTGTTAAATTGAGCGAAGCAGGAACTCGCTAGCAATAGGCTAAGTAGAAATGATTTGAAGACGTTGGTTGATGACATGAGAAGTATGAATAGGTTTATGTACTTCTATATAGCGAAGCCCTAGGCTCGAAAATTTTTTTTCATTGCTCTTTCTGCTTCTCGAAGGGCAATTTTTTTCTTTAAGTCCTGCCGCTTGTCATAATGGTGCTTACCTGTGCAAACGGCTAAACTTAATTTGATTAAACCTTTTACGAAAAATATTTTTAAAGGAATGACCGTTTTACCTTTTGTGTCTATCTCTATGCGAAGCTTTTCAATTTCACGACGGTGAAGGAGTAGTTTTCTGATGCGACTCGTGGGGTGATTGTTATCAGAGCCGAAATGATATTCGCTGATATGAGCGTTGTAGAGATAAGCTTCGTTTTTCTCTATTCGAATAAACGCTTCACTTATTTGGGCTAACCCATTTCGAATGGATTTTACTTCAGTGCCCTTTAGCGCAATTCCGGCTTCAAATTTTTCTTCAACGAGATACTTGTGATAAGCCTTACCGTTTTTGATTTCTTTGGTAGCAGAATCAGATTTCTTTTTTTTGGCACACACGAGTTGTTCGTTTTATATAGAAACGAGAAAGAGGGGATGATTAAACGTGCTGAAAATATCAAGTGGTTTCAAATGAACCATTTGAATTGGGAAACGTCTTGTTTTACTATTCTTCTTTTTCTTCGAAAAGAACGTAATCAATCTTGCCTTCGAAAATTTCTCTTAGAGCAAGATCTTCTGGTGTTAATCGCTCTAGTGATTCAACGAGAGGTTTGCTGCCTGCCTTGAATTGCTTTACACGACGAGATACCATATTAATCAAGATGTTCGGGTCTGGAACGACTTTTTGAGCGTTTGTTAAATAATCTTCTCTCAAGGTTATCTTTGGTTTGTTTTTTTGCGTTAATGTTAGAAGTGGAGAGAGACTAGGGCAGTTTTCTCGTTTGACAATATTTTTTTCGCTTTTTATTAGCAGGATTTTAAATTAGAGATTTGGCTACTTAAAGTAGCTTAGTCTTGATTTATGGACTTTAATCTCCTAAATTTTTCTCTGAAAGGAAAAGTGAAATGTGTGCTGAAGCAAGATTAGTCTCTGACGAAGAAACAAGTGAAATACAAAGTCCGTTGATATTGGGGCGATCAAGATCGTGCGATATTACTGTTGATGATGATCGGATATCTCGACAACATACTCTTATTCAAAGAGATAGTAGCGGGAATTGGTGGATTCTAGATCAAGGAAGTACCAATGGAACCTTTTTGAATTTTAAACAAATTAGCCAAGCGGTTATTTTAAAGGATGGAGATAGGATTCAAGTTGGCGGAAAGGAGTACTTCTTTTACAGCGATGCGTCTCGAAGTGCTTTACCGGTTTCTGAGAAAAAATCATTGAAGGGTGAACCTGCAACTGTTTTATCCACAACGCCTTGTTGGTTAATTTATTGTCATGTGATTGGCACAACTAAATTGAGCAAAGAGGTTGATCCTCATGAATTATCACGTTCAATTGGTGATTGGGGGCATGTTTGCGAGCAAATATTAAAAGAATATGATGGTGAAATTAATCGATTCTTAGGTGATGGTTTTCTTGCTTTTTGGTCGGCACCTGCCACGGATATTTCTCTTTTAGTGAAAATGCTTTCTGATTTACAATCAGAGGAGTTGAGCCAGTTGCTTGATTTGCGTTTTGTTTTACATCACGGAGATGTCCCTGTGGGAGGCTTAATGTCGCCGGGAGAAAAACGGTTATCTGGAAAAGCGGTTGATTATGTTATGCGAACAACTGCTTTGGCTTCTGAAAGAGGAGAACGGGTTTTCATCACAAATGATGCTGCAAAATTGATGCTAGGGGTTTCTTTGAAAAATTTAGGGGAGCTTGAAGTTCCTGGGTTTGTTGAAGCAAAATCTTTTTATAGCTTTGAGGGTCTTTAATCCCCTAACCGGAAACTTTTTTAGTTTTTAGAAATGATTGGTGGCAAGGAGTATAAGCATGTCGTCTGGGATTGGAACGGGACACTTGTTAATGATGTTGAATTTTGTGTCGATATTTTAAACGGGATTTTAAGAGACCTTTCTTTATCGCAAATAACGGTCGAATTATATCGTGAAAAATTCAGTTTCCCTGTCTATGACTTTTATGTCGCATTAGGGTGGGATCGAACAGGAATGTCGTTTGAGGAAATTTCGAATGCATTTGTGAATGCTTACTGGAGCGATTGGAAAAAATGCGATTTACATTCAAATGTATCCTTTTTGATCACCGGTTTGCACAATAAAGGCTTAACTCAATCCATTTTGTCGGCAAGTAAACAGGAACCCCTTGAAGGATTTGTACGGCATTATGACTTGGAAGTTTATTTGAACGATTGTATTGGGATAAAGGATCAGTACGCCCATGGGAAGATCGATGAGGGCAAAGCTTGGATTGAAAAATCCGAATTTAAAGAAGATGAAATTTTAATGATTGGCGATACCGTCCACGATTTTGAAGTTGCTCAAGAAATGGGAATTGACTGCGTTCTTATAGCTGATGGCCACAATTCCGTTGAGCGATTAAATACCTGCGGTGTTCCCGTTTTTCAGTCCTTAGAAGAGCTAGAAATACTAGTGAAGTGACCTTTTCTAGTATTTTTCATGTAATGTATTTATATCTTGCTTTTAACTCGATATTTTCTTGAATACCCATTCTCCCACTTTTAACCAGAGAGATTTTATTGGGGGCTGTTAGCTCAGTTGGTTAGAGCACTTGCTCGACACGCAAGGGGTCAACAGTTCGAATCTGTTACAGCCCACCATTTTTATTAAGCTTAATGTCAGTGATTTGTCGTTAAGTCGTTTTAAGGGGAAGTCGGAAAAATTAACAATACCCGGAAAAGCCCGTTCAGGAGTTTGTTAATAGACGTTCTTAGTAGAATTAAGTTGTAGCATTTTGGTGTCTGAAAATTATGGGTTTAATTGATTTGTGTTTAGATATATCAATTGCTGGTTGGTCTAATGAAAAACTTTTGTTTATATCCAGAATTCCCATCGACCGGAAAAAAGGACTAAGCTTGCAATAGAAAAATTTGCGACACTGTGGCATAAAATTGAATCAAAGAGGTTCTTTCTATGATAGAGGACAATATTAAAGAGGAGTCCTGAAATGATGCCTGCTAAAAAATGTTGGTGGAGGAGTCCAAAGCATAGCACGCTGAAGGAGCATGAGAATAAGGAGTAGGTTCCTATTTTTACTTTATTGAAATCAGTGTTAATGAGCATTCTTAATAAGAATCCTCTGAAAACGAGTTCTTCTATAATGGGGATTAGTAGGCCGGCCCCAATAGCTTAAATGAGATCCATATTATTTTAATATAACTTTCGGAGTTGAGGAATGCTTCGCGATTACTTTCTGGACTGTGTGTGAATGGAATGAATATCCATATGGCGGCTATGATTATTCCGATGAAAATAGGAAACCATGAAAAGTTTATTTGAATTAATTTTTTATAATCATTTTTAAAAAACCAAACAACGTAACCTGCTAACAGTATTTTTAAGGGATACCACCAGTCCCAGGAGGGGCTGAAGACTTTAAAAAATAGCGAAAGAAAGAGGAGGCATGCAAAGGGTAGAAGGTAAGGTGCGGCGATGTTGTTTTTAACAAGTGATTTGATCGCACCTACAACCGGTTTTTTTGAGTAGAGTTGATTTAGGGCAATGAAGAATAAGGAGAGTAGGCAAAGTAGTAGCAGGACTCCGGTATAGGAATGGAAATTCCCTAAGGCCCAGTCTGGGTCCCCTAGAGTCCCTATTGCAATTAAACTGGTAATTCGGATGGAGTTACCTATTAGGGAAGCCAGTGCGCCGAAGCAGATAAGGACAAAGAGCTGAATGGGTTTCGTTTTAAAGTTTTCCCTTTCTAATAAATAAAAAAAAATGACGCTAATAACGAAAAACTTAACACCTTGGATCCCTGAGCAACTGAAATTGACGACTACAGAAAATCTTTCTGTTCCAATTAACTGTGTGATGGGATTGTTGTAAACGCCGGATGAAAACCGTAACGGTGGCCGGAGCAAAACCGTAACACTTCAGTGATTATTTAGTGATCAGATTATCATTACTTATTATAGTCAATAAAATAGACTAATTGCTTGAGAGTGAGAATGTGGTTTGCGT
>CAWUTK010000170.1:0-3253 GCA_963924785.1 uncultured Opitutales bacterium | reverse complement strand
CACTTTCACCCCAACAGAGCCGGGCTTCAGCAAAAGGTTCTCAGTGGTGCGATTGGTCAAGTGACGCATATCGACGTCAGTTCCCAATTAAACATCGTCCATCAAGGGACACACGTACTTCAAGCTATCGCGGCATTTATTCCCGGTGCTAAGGCTGTTTCGGTTAAAGCTAGCGCTAGTGGAGCAACCGGTTTAGTGGATAACCCACAGCACCATTACGCTCCAGACCAAATGCAGGCAGAGATTGTTTACGATAATGGTGTTCAAGCGACCTTAAACTGCGGTCCTGCTGCTCCTTCTGTTAAGAGTGCTAACGAAATCAATCACCATAAACGCATCGCAGTCAAAGGAACAGCAGGCGAATTACTATGGAGCATGTGGGACTGGCAACTCAATGCCAATGGCGAGAAAAGCAGCGGCAAACACGATTATTTCGCTGAGGATATTTTAGGTCAGGCAGATATGGTAGAGTCAATGATTGACTGGATTGAAGATGATTCTTTTCAGATGCCCTTGTGTCTCGATAATGCGCTAGCCGATTTCGAGATCATCATGGGCATGTACCAAAGTATCATTCACAACAAAATGTCAACATTCCCCTTGCAGCAAGAATCCGATATTTTAAACAAAATCAGAAAAGCTCTGAAGTAGTATTTCTGGAATCAAAAATTGTTTGGGATAAATAAATTAGGAAAAGACGAATGCCTATGAAATCTTCCTGATTCTTAAATTCCTTATTCAATAGATTTCCAAATCTAATTGAATAGTGGTCCTACTAGGGCAGCGACATCTTGAAGGGTAACTCGTATCATTTTTCAAAATATAGGATTATAATAGCATTACCTCAGTAATCCATTGAGGGGGTAAGTGAATTTAGGTAAAGTTTTTAGCCTCAAAAGCCCATTTTAGCATGGGAAAGTTTGGTGTAAAGTTAGTTCAATAACTAAAATGAATACAAGAGTTATCCTATCCTTCAAGATAAAATAATATCTTTACCTATAGAAGAATAAGATTAACTTCGATAACGAAACGGGTGTGCCTAAAAGTGCGGGGACTTAAGCTGCCTTTTTCTTCCAATATTCATCAAATTGGTCATTTGCGATTAGACATCGAGCTTGCAGCATGGCCTGAGCATTCTTTTTCAACAATGCCATTCCTGGTTTTTTCAAACGTTTTTGTATAACATGTCGATGCCCTCCTTCGATTACACCTGAGCCCACAGGTAAATTATATCGTTTGGCCATAGGGTAATCAAAGCAATCGAGTCTATTTTTAAAATACCGTATTGCACAACGAACAGGTGCATCGATGTTTGATGTTTTAACGTTTTCGGGAAAAGGCATCATATTTGATATCACTTTTTCTACTCCACCTTTAAGGAGAATGTTTTTTTGTCGAGTTGTCCATCGTTGATGACTTTCCTTCAAAGAGCATGCATGAGATGTCTGCGCGAGATATTCACAGGCATGATATAAATCTATTGTAAATTTTGAATTCTGACCAAAGGTTTGCTTGGATATGTCTTTAATCCAAGGGGCTCCATCAGCAACAACATGAACGAATGAGTCGGAACTACAACAAATGCGTTGATCAAACATTTCTTCTCCAACCTCATAACTCTGGCCACAATTATAACAAGGGACAACCGCTTCTTTGCTTACAGACACATACTATGTTTCAGCGCAACTCCCGCAACTCATGTACTGATTCACAGGATTGTCTGTTATGTTTTCCTCTGTTTCACAATGAGGACATTTACTTATGAATTTCATAGATTATAAACAGGTAATTGTATTAACGTTCAACATAGGTAGAAAAACGGACACTTACAGAATGTTTATAAGGTCTAGAGTTTAAGTAACTCTAATTTTATAGGATAAGCCCCTTTTGAGTTCCACTGAACCACATAGATGTTCCCTCTTTTATCCACGCACACATCATGCACATGTAAAAACGTTTTTCTTTCTTGATACATGGGTTGAATCAATCCATCGATATACTTAGGCTCATTCCCACCGGGACAAGATATCACTTTATTATTCTTATCCAATATCGCAACAAATCCAGATTGCTTCAATTTCTTCCCCGTCCCGTTTTCCTTAGACCAACAAACCCCTACATAAAGATTACCGCCATGAACAACCGCTTGCCCTCCGTAGGCACCGGGTAGATCAATGTTTTCAATAAAAACGCCCTCCATTGTAAACACTTTCAGTTTATTCTCTGCACGAGAGCTCACTATCAATTTAGGGTTTTCAGGATCACGTAAGTCAACTGAGACGCCATGCGAATTCTTAAGTTTTGCATTTTCATCCTTCTCACTTCCGCCTCCGAATTTACGTATAAACCGACCGTGTTTATCGTATTGCAATACCCATTGTGAGGCATATCCATCAGCAACATAAATATCCCCATTCGGTGCAACCGCAGCATCGCAAGGCATAAATCTTTGCCCCGTTTCATAAGCTCCCACAGTTTGAGGGTGCCCTAAACTAAAGACAACTTGCCCATCTACCGTTGTCTTCGCAACACGGCCAATTTCCTTATACTGTTTCCCTTTACGAACAGCCCAGCCAGAATCAACAACGATAAAGAATTCTTTGCCGTCCTCTTCGAATACTTCGATTCCATGCGCACCTGGATATTCAGTAATCCATGCTTTCTTCAATTCACCCTCAGGGCTATATAGTAAAAAATTATGCTTATTATCATCACATAGCGCTAAAAGATCTCCGTTCTTCAATTGAACCATGGCATGACAGTTTTTGATCGGATACTTTTCTTTATCCAATTTCCCCCAATCTTGATGAACCTTATAACGATAATCACCATGACCTATAATCGCGCCCTCCTTAAATTGATCTACTTGAGCGACGGCATCATGGAAATGGCCACCATTCGGACCATGCGCATAAAGATTCACATTAAAACACACCATTGCTAATCCCACTAGTGAACGAAGGGCAACTCGATTGTTATTCTTTTTCATTATTAATTCCGGGTCTTTCGAAAATTTAGTGGGTAAACGGTAGTATTTCTTACAAAAAGTGTAAGAAATATAATAAATGGGGCTCATCGCCGCCCCAAACCTGCTAGGGGTATATCCATAAGTTAGAATCCTATTAAACGTCACTGTATTCGAAGTGATATTATCGAATTAAAACCGTTTATTGTAGATATTCATTGGCGACTTTGTTTAATAGTTTTGCACAACCTAAACAAAGATTAAACGCCAATGAACATAAAGACTCTA
>CAWUTK010000169.1:0-3715 GCA_963924785.1 uncultured Opitutales bacterium | reverse complement strand
TTTTCGGTTATGATTTTGGTTCACAACAAAATTATAGACACCGTTTTTGCTCAAAACCAGCCAAAAAAGCAGGTTTTGAGCTTTTTTATTTTATGCAATCTATTGACTGGCAATTCATTGCATTTCTGGGACAGGCTCTATGATAGGATGACTAAGTATGATTGGTGGCATGGTCGTGAGGAAGTTGAGGAAGACGTTTATTTGACACATCTTTTAACCAAGCATTCGGTGAGGTTTATAGAAGAAAATAAAGACAAACCCTTTTGTTTATTTATAACTCATGGGGCTTTTCATTCACCGGTTCAAGGGCCAACTGATTCTATTACTCGTGGGCCGAAAAAAGCTAAAGGCAAAGAGAAGAGTACTCGTTCAGATAAGGAGAAGTATACAGATATGCTCGTAGAGTTGGATCGCTCAGTTGGAGCAGTTGTTCAGGCACTTAAGGATAACGGATTGGACGAAAATACGCTGGTATTATTTACATCTGATAATGGGCCAATGAAATTGTCGACAGCAGTTGTGTTAAGGGGGAAGAAGGGTTCAATCTATGAAGGAGGTCATCGTGTGCCAACGGTCGCTTGGTGGCCTGGAAAAATAAAACCAAGTGTTTGTGATACGACTGCTATTGGAATTGATATTATGCCAACGGTCTTTTCTCTTACAAAGACAAGTATTCCTGATGGTTATATTTTTGATGGTGTGGACCTAACTTCATTGCTTTTAGAGAATAAACTAAAATAGCGGTCATTGTTTTGGATGACAAGTGCTGTTTCAGCTAAAACGAAAGCGGATGCGTTATTAGAAAAACGATCGATGGCTATTCGTAAAGGAAAGTGGAAACTGTTGTCTTTTGAGCGAGGTGCGGTTGGTGCACAGCTTTATAATCTTGATGAAGATTTGCAAGAAGAGATAAATTTAGCTGAAGAATATCCAGAAATCGTGGATAAAATGAAGAGAGAGCTTCTTGCTTGGGAAAAAGATGTTTCCGAAAATTTACCTTATCGATTAGGGATGTCGATTAATGAGTATCAAGAGCGTTTGAGCCATTGATCACTTTTGGGATATGGTTTTTGAGGGTGGCTCTAATTAAATTCGATAAGTTTCTTGTTGTTTTAAAAAATCTATTTAGTCTGTATGGCATGATAAGGGTGTTTTTAAAAGTATTTTTGTTAATGAGCATATGCTGTAAAGCAAATGCTGGTTTTGAAGTTATCAATGCGTTTGCGGGGCTGAAATTTGAAAAACCGTTAGCAATTATTCAGGAGCCAGACGAAAAAACGAAGTTATTCATCGTCGAAAAAAAGGGAAAGGTTTATGAAATACCGAATTTATCTAAGCCGAGTAAGCGGTTGTTTTTGGATATTTCGGATGTCGTAATCAGCAAGCAAAATGAGCAAGGATTATTGGCAATGGCGTTTCATCCCAAGTATAAGGAGAATGGGCACTTCTATTTGTTTTATAATTTAAAGATAGAGGGCAAGGTCTACGATCAATTATCGCGTTTCCAGATGATTTTCAATGATGTTGCTAAAGTTAATCTTGATTCTGAACAGGTGTTGATTCGTCAAGAGGATCAAGCATGGAATCATAATGGAGGCGATCTTCATTTTGGACCAGATGGCTATTTGTATTTATCATTAGGTGATGAAGGTAAAAGAGATGATCGGCTAAATAATTCACAGACGATAGAAAAAGATTTCTATTCTGGAATGATTAGAATAGATGTTGATAAGCGTTCTGAGAACTTAGAACCAAATCCGCATCCAGCGATTAGGTTAGGTGAAGATGGGCGTGCGAACTATAGCGTTCCCAAGGATAACCCGTTTATTGGCGCATCGACATATAATGGATTATCCGTTGATTCAACTAAAGTCCGAACAGAGTTTTGGGCAACTGGATTACGGAATCCATGGCGATTTACATTTGATGGGAAAAAAAATAAAATTTATTGTGGCGATGTAGGGCAGAATGCACGTGAAGAAATTGATATAATAGTCAAAGGTGGAAATTATGGATGGGCGTATCGGGAAGCATCCATTGATGGTTTTAAAAGCGATCAAACGCCAGAAGGCTTCACCTCAATCGATCCGATTTTTGAATATGAACGAAACCTCGGAATATCAGTTACTGGCGGGGTTGTTGTTAGGGGTTCTCGCTTTCCGGAATTGGAGGGCATGTATGTTTTCGCTGATTATGCAAAGGGGAATATTTGGACGCTTGCCACTGATACTGGCTTGAATGAAACCAAATTAATCGCTTCATCCAAAACCATTGCAGGTTTTGGAATTGATCCCACAAATGGCGATGTCTTGATGGCGAGCTTGAGCGGTGGTAAAATAATGCGACTTATTGTTGATTAATCGAAACGACTCGAGTTGTTAAGGATGCTTGAGGAATTCAACTGACATTGCACCTTCGCAGTTGATGGAATTTGGAATTATATGATATTGAAACGCTCTAATGATGATCTCGCCATTGTACACAGATAAGATTGTCTGTGCTACACTAAAACCGATTCTCCCCGCACTAAAAATTGCACCCATCCCTCAGCTCTAACTCCTTCCCCAATTGCCCCAATATGCTCAATCCTAATAGCCTAGACGACCTCAGTCGGTTCGATTAAGCACTGATTATTACCCAGCGATTACGACCAGACTCTTTCGCACGGTAAAGTGCTTCATCTGCTTTTTTAATAGCTTGTTGAAGTGAGTTTTCTAGATTCGGTGTTGTTGTGACAGCTCCAATACTTAATGTTAGATGGTCAGCAATACCCGATTTTTCATGAGGGACAGCTAATGCTTCAATAGCATTTTTAAGTGTAGATATTAGGTGTTCGCTTTGTTGAAGGTCGGTGTTAACAAGCATGGCAATGAACTCTTCACCTCCATACCGTGCAAGATGGTCAGAAGATTTCATGAATATTTTTTTGAGGCAAATGGCGACTTCTTTGAGGCATTTATCCCCTTTTTGCTGCCCATAATGGTCGTTATAGGTTTTAAAGAAATCGATATCGATCATTATTAAAGTGGCAGATTTTTGGTTTTCTTGTGCTAGTTTCCAGTCGTTTCGGGCAACTTCGAAAAAATGCCTTCGATTATAAAGAGAGGTTAAGGGGTCCGTTGATGCGAGTCCTTTAAGTTTGAAATTGGCCTCTTTAAGAGCGCCTTGGGTTCCAAGAAACTCTGCATATAGTTCTTCGATTTTTTCCTTTCCTTGTGTGAGCTCTTTTTTTTGTTTAGCTATTGTTAAATGAGTGCTTACTCTTGCCCACAATTCTTCTTTGCGAATGGGTTTTGTAATGTAATCAACTCCGCCCACAGCAAACGCCTTTGTGATTTCTTCTAACTGAGTTAATGCAGTGATGAATATGATTGGAATAGACTTCAATTCATTATCATTTTTTAAGTGCAAGCAAACTTCGTATCCATTCATCCGCGGCATCATTATGTCGAGCATTATGAGATCGGGTGTTTCTGTCTTTAATAACTCTAGTGTTTCTAGGCCACTACTTGCCTTAAG
This sequence comes from uncultured Opitutales bacterium, assembly GCA_963924785.1. Taxonomy (GTDB): domain Bacteria; phylum Verrucomicrobiota; class Verrucomicrobiia; order Opitutales; family CAJWYM01; genus CAWUTK01. The sequence goes on along the minus strand of CAWUTK010000169.1, from coordinate 196 downwards.
AACTTTGTAGTCAACTTTTTAAAAAAAAGCGTCTAGTGAATCGTCCGATAAGTTGTTGACATACAGCGAAAGTATCATTAGCTTTTCTGAATGGCAAAAGCATTAAAGAAATTGAAGTTGCGAAGGAATGATGCCTCGAAGTTTAATAAGATTTTAAGATCTGGAAAAGAACCAGCTTTTCGAGTTTTCAGATCTC
>CAWUTK010000168.1:0-3933 GCA_963924785.1 uncultured Opitutales bacterium | reverse complement strand
TCTGTCTTTAAATTATTTTTCTTGGCATTAGGGAATATTTCGAAAAGGTGGACCATGCCAATTAAGAATTGGAACAGAGCTTTAAATCAATTTGAAATACATTTTAAAGGACGTATTTCTCTATAACAAAAAAGGCCATTTGCACAGTTAGTTGAACACCCTCGCTTCTTCAGCAGCATTTGCTATTATACATGATATATCACATTCAAATCATTACTTTATTAGTAATTACACTGATAACATCGGTTGCCTTTGCAAAAAAAGAATCGTTGCGGATTGGTAGCTATAATCTAAAAAACTACCTGATCATGAATCGCCTTGTAGAGGGCGTATACAAAAAAGATTATCCTAAGCCAGAAATAGAAAAAGCGGCTTTAAGATCAATCATAACCTCACATGACATAGATATCCTAACAGTCCAAGAAATTGGTGGAGAAAAGTTTCTAAAAGAACTTCAAAACGATCTCAAAAAAGAAGGATCTGACTACCCTTTTTCCGCTATAATAAAAGGGCTTGATCCAGTCAGGCAAGTTGCAATTTTATCAAAAGTGCCATTCAAAAAAATCCACCAACACAATCAATTGTCCTTTAAATACTATAAGCAACATAACGCTGTTCAACGAGGACTATTACAAGCTGACTTCTCATACAATAAACATGATTTCAGTATTTTTGTCGTTCATTTAAAAAGCCACTTGAGTCAAAACCCCAAAGATCCTGAATCGAAACAACTCCGTTATATGGAAGTCACTAAAATCCAGCAATTTATCAAAAACTTTTCTTTAAAAACCCCATCTAGCCTATATCTACTAACCGGAGACTTTAACGACCCGATTAAAAGCAAAACATTGAATAGGTTACAAAAAGTTAATAAACTAGAAATATCAAAACGGTTAGAATCATATGATTCAAGAAACGAAGTATGGACTTATTATTATAAAAAAATTGGTCAATATTCGACCTTTGATCATATTCTAGTCTCACCCAATGCATACACCCGAATCGTAAACAAAAAAGCACAAATTGTTGATTCTGAAAATTCACTGATAGCCAGTGATCATCGGTTGATTTATACCGATATATCTTTATCTAATAAAGACTAGCGATTGCCAAATGCAGACTTCGCTTTAATCGTCTCAAGTAAATGATTGAGCTTCTTACCCAAGTAAAAATACTCTTCTGAATACATCAAAGCATGCAAATAGCCTTTGAATGCTTTTTTGTCAGAAACAATCTTGAGATCCAACTCATCGATTTCTTTCTTAAATTTTGAATGCAAATCATCAATTTGTTTATCAAATTTATGATGCTGTGAATTAACAAAATCAGTCGCATTTTCTACTGCACGAATCATATTCGGATATTTTTCGCAATCTGCCGCAGTCAACTTTTCTAAATTAATGATACTATCAGTAACAACAACGCCAAATCCAGTGAGGTGATCTCCCTCGCCTTTAGTTTCTTTTTCAGCCCAATTTTCCAAAGTTTCCATCAAGCGAACGGCAACGTCTTTAACATCATCACTTTCAAAAATCGACTCTACATTTGCTGCTGGCATAATAAAAACTTATCTTTATGAACTAGATTGAGAACTTACTTAATTGTTAGCCTGTAATCATCAAAATCTTACGTTTACTGTCAATTATAAAGTTTTCTTCATTGGTCGATCCAAAGTCAATGAGTCCACTACCATTATTTCCTTGGGAATTTTATGTCGAGCTAGCGAATCCTTTAACTGAAATAAAAGATCTTTTTCACTAAAAAATGTAGCTAATTGAACCTTTGCGTGAACAATTTGACCCCATCTAGCATCATCGACAACAAGAAGTTTATAGGCAATTAATCCTCTCATGGAATCCATAACATATTCAATGTCAGAAAGATAAAACTTCTCTGATCCGGAATCAACTCGGTCATCCAAACGCCCATAAAAGTTAAAGTCCCCACTTCCATCAACAAAACCACTGTCTCCCGTATGAAATGAACGATTGGGACGAATCGGATCAGAGTGATAACCTAGAAACATTGATTTTGCTGAAATAATCGTCTCAGAACAACTCTCATCCTTGATTTTAATAGCTGCGTGTTCCATGACGCGCCCATATGAACTATTTCCTTCTAAAAACAATGAGGGTTTCAATAATGTGACCATCGCTGCGGTCTCACTCATCCCATAGCAAGGTGCTAAAGGTAAATTTAATTCACGAGCTCGATTCGCAAGTTTCCCGGAAAGATGTGATCCTCCAATAAAAACGAAGTCCAGTTTTTGCAAAAAAGAAACCTGAACATCATCCTCAATCATTTCATTTAACTGTGATGGAACTAAAGAAATTGCGAATTTTTCAGAGACTACAATCACTGACTCAATTTCGCTCAAAGACTTCCACTTATTCAAAAAATAGATCTGCCCACCTGACTCTAATGCACGGAAAACCTGCATAAGTCCGCTTACATGAAAAAGTGGCAAGCAACATAAATTGTTCAGTTTTGAAACACTCAAATGATTAAGTAGCGCTCTCGCTCCAATAATAAAATTCTCAACGGTATGCCGAACAAATCGCACTTTTCCAGTCGTCCCACCCGTTGGAACATAAATATAATCAGTTCTCTCCTCTAATGGGAAAACCGTAATGATACATTTGGAATCTCCACGCGTTGAACCTCCAAGGCGGAGCGGATAAACATCAACCAACCCATCACCCTCTGTTTTTAACTGTGCCCACTCGTGCTCTTTCCAATGTGGACTGGCTAGCCAAATAGTAACACCCGAATGCAATGCATGCATCAATATAGCAAAATACTCCACAGGATCCTCTGCATTAATAACGACCCCATTTTGTTTAAGGTCATCAATTTCTTGCTCAAAAACTGCTGAATATTTTTGGATAAATTGAGAAAAACAACCCCTTTGAGACCGATGGAGCGAACTTCCCTCAAGTAAAGAATCAAGGGTAACAGGAAGAGCAAAAGCCATTACTTCAAAATCTAGCGATTTAAATATTCAATCACCTGCTTATGTAAAGCAGCGTTTGCTGCAACAATAGAGTCTTTACCGATAGGATCATTCCCTTCCCAATCTGTTATTACGCCGCCGGCTCCTCTAATAATAGGTATCAACGGCATGAAATCCCACAAATTAACTTTAGGATCGACCATTATGTCCGCCCAGCCAGTCGCTAGTAAATAATAGCCGTAGGCATCCCCCCAAGTTCTAAGTAAATAAACATCATCAACCAAGCTATTCCAATTCGAAACAGGTTTATTATAAACGGCAATATCCCGAGTATCTGTCGTCAGTACAACCGCACCACTGATTTTGGTCTTATTACCGACCTTAACCACTTCGTCATTACAATAAGTAACATTACCATCCCCGATGACTAATACATTTAAAACCGGCTGATGGATTACGCCCAACACAGGTTTTCCATTCCGAGTTAAACATATCAATGTTGTAAAAAGCGGAACATTCGTTGTGAAAGATTTTGTCCCATCAATTGGATCTAAAATCCACACATATTCAGCATTTTCGCGCACCGAATCAAATTCTTCTCCAATAATGCCGTGCTTAGGAAACTTCTTTTGAATTAACGCTCTTAAAGCCAATTCAGTTTCCCTATCGGCGACAGTAACCGGACTATCATCCGCTTTTTTATCAAACCCAATAGATGGTTTTCCAAAATAACTATTTATAATCCGACTACTCTCAGCCGTTAACTCTTTTACAAATGAATAATACTCATTAATCATAGCATCAGCACTTCTAGATTAATCCTTTACGAACTGTAAAGTTCCGGTTTTAAAACACCAATACAAGGAATGTGGCGATAGTTTTCCGCATAGTCTAAACCATATCCAACTACAAATTCATTTGGAATATCAAAACCGCTAAAATCGGCTTCATAGGCAACACTCCTTCGTCCAACTTTATCC
>CAWUTK010000167.1:0-7330 GCA_963924785.1 uncultured Opitutales bacterium | reverse complement strand
AAAAAATACCAAGATATTCTACCATTTAACTTTGAGTGCGAAGAATGGGAAGATCTGTGGCAAGAACTGAAATCAGTTTTCGTTTTTTGGATTAAAAAAGGGGTTCGCATCTTTCGAGTGGATAACCCGCACACAAAACCTATAAAATTTTGGCAATGGGTCATCGGTGAAATAAAAGAAGAATACCCTGATATCATTTTCCTCGCTGAAGCTTTTACAAGACCACGAATTAAAAACCGACTAGGAAAAGGCGGCTTCACCCACGGTTACACTTACTTCACTTGGCGCAATAGCAAAGAAGAGTTAACAGAATACTTAACTCAACTTTGCGAACCAGAAAGTGCTACTGTGTTCTGGCCTAACTTTTGGCCAAACACACCAGACATTCTTCATGAAGTATTACAGACCGGTGGTAGATCAGCATTTATGACTCGCCTAATACTCGCAACAACACTTTCTTCAAATTACGGGATATACGGTCCTGCATATGAACTTTGTGATCACGTTCCTTATCCAGGAAAAGAGGAATACAATAACAATGAAAAGTATGAACTGAAAAACTGGAACTGGGATGCACCGGGAAACATACGCCCTTTAGTAAAATCGTTAAACAACATCCGGAATACAAACCCGGCACTACAAAGGACCTTCAACCTAACCTTCATTGAGATAAATAATCCCTCAATGATAGCCTACATTAAATGCACACCTGACCTATCAAATATAATCCTGGTCGTGGTAAACCTAGCCCTCAACTCAACGCAAGAAGGCTGGGTTGAGATTCCCATCAAAAAGTTAGGCATCCAGGAGAAAAACATGTTCAAGGTAGAAGACTTACTTCCAGACACATACGGTTTGCGAAAAGAAACTAGCTACATGTGGCAAGGAGCAAAGAATTACATAAAACTCGATTCTACACGTTGCCCTGCCCACGTATTCAGAATCTACAGAGAAGTTAGAAAGGAAAACAATCAAGAATTCTGGGTCTAACTTCAACACACAATATTAGTAGCATGAAAAAAGACACCCTTAACACATTAGCTTCCTTCAGCGTGTTAACTATGATTTTAATAGTCATGACTAGCTGTGAATCAATTGAACATGCGGTTGAAGGAACAGCACCCTACAAAATGGTTAAAAAAGTGGTTCATTACAGCCCAGGAAAACAAAGCAATGAGCATGGCTTAAAGTACGAGTTTCATTCCAATGGAAAAAAGAAATCCGCGATAAGCTGGAACCATGGGTGGAAAGAAGGTAAAGAAGAAAACTGGTACTACTCTGGAATACAGCAAAATCGTATTTACTGGAAAAAAGGCCAAATCACTGAAATTTATAGAGAATGGGATGATACCGCAAAACTCATTGCCAAAGTTAATTACAAAGACGGCGAAATAATCGAGGACCTTCTCCCTGATGGTATCAGTGTTACCTATGAAGAACGTTCACGTATCAATGCAGAAAAACAACGAGCAGCAAAACAGCGTAGAGATAGCGAGCAAAGAGAAATGCATGACAAGGTGAAAGCGGCTCAAGAGCAAGAGCGACTACCGGAAGTAAGAGAACAACAATTGAAAACTGACATCCCAGAGGACTATCTGCCTCGAAGAGGGACAAAATACGATCCCAATGATGTTAAAAAATGGTTAGATCAAGAGCGCTCAAAATAAAGAGTCCCTATTAAAATAGCATTATTTTTTTCGGATAAATAACCCTTTTACATCTTCAAGAACCAAGTACGCAACAGGCACCAACAGCAGCGTGATAAATGTCGCAAATAAAATGCCAAAGCCTAGCGAAATAGCCATTGGTATTAAAAACTGAGCTTGAAGACTTCGCTCCAATAGAATCGGCGTCAATCCAGCAAAAGTCGTTAATGACGTTAGCAATATAGGTCTAAACCTAGCAGCACCAGCCGTCCATACCGCATCTTTAATCGGAATACCTGCCTTCACCTTTTTATTAATATAATCAACCAACACCAAGCTATCATTCACGATCACTCCCATTAATGCTAGTATTCCCAGTATAGAAAGAAAGCTCAATGGTTTCATACAAATGACATGCCCCATTATCGCACCAATCAATCCAAACGGAATAGTGCACATAATAATTAATGGCTGAACATATGAATTAAACGGAATAGCCATTAACGCAAATATTACGCACAAAACAAATATTACACTATTCCTCAAATCCCCCATCGCATCACTTTGCTCTCGATGTTGCCCTTCAAGTGACATACGAATACCATCAAACTCTTTCATCATTGCCGGCATAACGCTTTCAATTAAGTCTTTCTTAATATCCTCCAACTTCGCAACACTCTTATCCGCATCTGCGGTGACATTAATAACTCGTCGTCTATCAACTCGTGTAATTTTACTTGTCCCTCTTCCATACGTCACTGAAGCAACATCATGAAAAGACACCTCATCACCATTCTTTGTGCGAATACGCATATCATCCAAATTTCCAGGTGAAACCCTTTCTTCCAAAGGATATCGGGCCATGACGCGGATATCGCTACGACCTCTCTGAATACGTTGAACTTCTTCCCCATAAAAAGCCTGCCGTACTTGGCGAGCTATATCAATCTGAGTAATCCCAAGCAACTCCCCTTCTGGTTTAACCTTTATTTGAATCTCACGCTTTCCTCCAGTATAATTATCTGAAAAATCAATTAAACCATTATACATCTTTAATTTGTCTTTCATCAAATTCGCAACGATTGTCATTCTTTCAATATCATCTCCACTAATTTCTACATCAATTGGAGAACCAATGCCTCCTGCAGCATAAGCCTTCATCGTGTAATGCTTGACATTCAACAACGGGGGGAGTGATTCTCTCCAAATTCGAGCTAATTCTGGAGAGGAAATTGAACGTTCTTCAGATGGCACCATTTCAACAACAATCTCCGCCAAGTGAGACGCGACTGTTGCATCCCTACTACCACTTGGACCGGCTTTAAAAGGCTGAGAACCGATTGTGACCAATGTGTTTTTGACTGAACGGGCACCGTGCTTTTTTTCCAATTTAGCCAATTGTATTTCTAATATTTTTTTAATTCGCTGAACGGCTCTTTCAGTTTCAGCAACCGGCATACCCTCGACCATATTAATTTTTGTCACAATATAATCAGAAGGAACTTTTGGCATATACTCAAACTGTAACCACCCTGCTTTGACATAACCAATCGTCATTATCAAAAGTCCAATAAAAATGGATAATGTTAAATAACGACGAAGTAGAACTTTTCCCAAAAACGGCTGATATATATTCTCGATAAAACGCTCCAATCCATCTGCAATATTTCGTTGAATTTTCGAAAATCTATTCAACGATTTACCTTCTGAAGGACGGCAAGAAGACAAATGGTAAGGCAAGATAAACTTCGATTCAATCAATGAAAAAAACAATGCAATAATTACAACAATTGGAATGGGATACATTATTTTCCCCATAAAGCCTGGTAAAAACAATATTGGAACAAAAGCAACCATTGTAGTAAGCACGGCAAATGTTACAGGAACAGAAACTTTTTCGGTTCCGATAATGCTAGACTCTCGACCAAATCCATGTTGCTTAGAATAAGAAAAAACACTTTCTCCAACGACGATGGCATCATCAACGATAATTCCCAGTACCATAATTAACCCAAACAACGAAATCAAATTAATCGTTACACCAACCATCGGCATCAGGATAAAGGCACCGAGGAAACTTATAGGAATCCCCATCGTCACCCAAAATGCAAGTGAAGGTCTTAAGAACAAGGCCAATACAATAAAAACTAACAATAACCCTACCAAGCCATTATTAATCAGCAACTGAAGTCTTCCACTTAAATAGAATGAACCATCTCCCCATATCGTTAAACGAATTTCCTCGGGCAATTCCAAATTGCGTTTGTCAACGTATGCACGAACCGTTTCTGAAATTTCAATAATGTTATTACTCCCTTGCCCTGAAACAGTAATCATCGCCGACGGTTTTTCGTTAAAAACACCATACAGCGATTCATCTTTAAAACCATCATTCACACTGGCAACATCACCTAATCTCAAGAGCGAACCATCCTCATTCCTTAGTAGTACAATCGATTCAAAATCATCCTGGTAATAAGACTGCCCTTTTGAACGCAACAAGATCTCACCCGCCGAGGCTTTTATCGTACCTGCAGGCAAATCAATAGAAGATGAACGAATCGAACGAACGACATCATCAAAAGTTAAATTAAACTTTCTCAGTGTACTTTCAGAAACATCAATTGAAATTTCGTAATCTCTTATCCCGTCAATACGGGCAACTGAAATACCGGGTAGCGCAATAATCTCGGCTCTAATTTTTTCCGTCAATACTCGAAAACTACGTTCATCTAAGTCACCAGTAACAGCAACTATCAAAAGATCATCTCCTATATCAATTTTTTCGACAACAGACTTCTCCGCCTCCTTTGGAAACGTGCTAATAGAATCAACTCGGATTTTAATTTCATCCATTAATACTTGAAAGTCGTACCCCTTCTCAACCTCAGCAACAACCATTCCCGCATTTTCCATCGAAGATGACTGCAAGGTTTTAATTCCCTCTAAGTCATAAATTTCTTCTTCAATTCTTACACAGATCCCCTCTTCTACTTCCTTCGGAGTTGCCCCTGGATATGGAACAACGATACTGATAAGATCAGAGTCTGAATCAGGAAAAAGCTCACGTTTAATGCCCATCACAGAAAACACGCCCATGACGATAATGATCATCATTAACAAATTCGAGGCAATGCCTTTATTTACAAACCAACGAACCATTACTGCTTCTCCAATAATTGAGGTGCGACCTTCATCCCTTCGACCACATATTCCAATGGACTCACACAAACTTTTTCGCCTTCACTCAAACCCCCAATAACAATAATTTCGTCTTTCTTTAACTGCAAAACGTCAACCTCCCTCCTCTCCAATCGATCATCTTCGTTAACAACCACCACATTTTTACCATCGATCAATGCAGGACGAATCAAACGGATTCCATCCTTTACTGTTTTCCCATAAATCACTGCTTCAACAAATTGCCCTACGACAAGTGGTGGGCGACTGCCTTTGATTTGGTAAGGTGACTCAACACGAGCAACGGCATAGTGCATACGAGTCTTCACATTAACAGAACCCTCTAGTCGCTTAATTACGGCATTCCAAGTATGTTGTTTATTTCCAGCATTCACTTTAATTAAGACCTTCGCCGGCTTGAACTTTTTTCGTTTTGAATTAAGTGAATAAGGCATATCAATTAAAGAAATTTGCGTACTCGTTAATGGTAATCTCACTTCTGCATACTCGACGGAATAGATTTCAGCCAAAGGAGTCGATCCCCCTGCATTAACAATCTGTCCTAAATCAACCATTTTCTTATCAATTCGGCCCGAATAAGGCGCTATAACAGAAGTTCGATCCAAATCGACTTGAGCTTGTTTTAAATTCGCCCGAGCAGCTTTTAAACGTGCCGTTGCTTCTTCGAGTTGGGGAATCTTTAGTGCCAGTGAAGAAGCTTTTCCTTTCCCAAGTTTCGCCCAATCAATCTGTGCCTGAGCCTTCATGGCTAAAGCTTGTTGATTTACAGTTCGAGCAATTGCTACCTCTGCCTCTGCCTTAGCAAGCTTGGTCAAGTAATTCAATGGGTCAATCTGCAGCAACACATCTCCCTTTTCAAAGGACCCTCCTTCTTTGAAAAATGGTGAAACTTCAACAATTCGACCCGATACTTCTGAGGACAATAGCGTCCGAATTCCTGCGGTTACATTACCCTGAGCTTCTAATGTTAAAACAACCTCTTCTTTATTGGCCAAAACAACTTCTAGCACGGGTGGAATTCGATCAGGTTTTCTTATTTCCGGCTTTGGTCTAAATTCATGAAGCAATACAGCAATAATAATTGCTGTTATCAATATAATAATCGGTAACACTTTTTTCATTTCAAATCCCCTCCTACAGCTAGATAAACACTTACTCTGTTTTGTAATCTCAAATTATTAATGTGAATCCACTCCGTTTGAGCAGAGAACAAACGGCGCTCAGAATCAAGCACCGTCATTATATCAACGAGTCCATTAATATAATTCTCCCAGGCCAATTGACTAGCGGCTTGGGTCTCATCAATAACCGCTTTCAATCCATCCCATTGTCGCAATAAACTACCTTCATTTGATAGCCTTTGCTCGACTTCTTGGTACACTATCAAAACACGTTTTCCGTAATCCTCAATCTGCTGATTCAAAACAATTTCCTCTTTTCTTTTATTAGCAAGTAAACGCTTCCCCTGAAAAAGAGGTTGAAAAACATTGCCGGCTAAAGACCAAATCGAAAAATTCGATTGAGTAATATCTTTCAGCTCACCACTACTTGTTCCAAACTGAGACGTTAAACTAAAGCTAGGCAACAAGTTCTTTTTTGCTATAGCCACACGTGAACGGCCTGCAAACAATCGTTTTTTTGCTGCCACTAAATCAGGACGCCGTTCCAGCAGATCTGAAGGTAATCCTGGCTGAACCAATGCGTCAATCACAGGGAAATCCTCAGCAACATTTAAGGCAGCACCGGGGTAACGACCAAGTAATAACTCCAACACTCGCTTGGACTGAATTAACCTTTCCGCACTTTTTTCATAAATAACTTTCGAATTAGAAACACTACTCCTGCTTAATCTCAAATCCAACGCGCTGCTTAACCCTACTCCATAACGCCTCTCAACCAACAGTAACTGATTTTTGTAACTGCCGAATGTTCGCCTTGTAAACGCTGACTGCTTCCTCGCTTCAATTATATTCAGCCATGCTTTCGTAATTTGAGCAGTCAAAGATAAAGTTGCGAACTGATAATCCTCACGTGATGCATCCTCTTCAAAAGAAGCCATATTTTTTTGATCACGATATTTTCCCCACAGGTCAAATTCCCATGCAGCATCAAAGGATAGCCCGAATCGATTTGAAGTCGAAGAAGCAACCGAATCTCCACCACCAAGAATAGCGCCGAAACCTGAACCAGAGAAATTTTGCTTTGCACGATTTCCCCGTGCCCCTATTCCAAAGCGAGGGAATTGATCCGCTCCTGCGATCATAGATACTTGATGTGCTTTTTCTACCTGCAATGCAAGCACTCGATAGTCGTGGTTCGATGCTAAACCTTCTTTTATAAATCCACTTAACTCTTCGGACTTAAAAACATCTCCCAAACGCAAAGTATCCCAGTCCTCAAATTGTCGTTTTTCAGGAATCAACACGATACCACCTAAATGGTCTTTAGAAAACTGTTCATTCTTTGTCTTCAATGAAGAACAA
>CAWUTK010000166.1:0-8938 GCA_963924785.1 uncultured Opitutales bacterium | reverse complement strand
TGTTGGACGACCTATTGTTTCGTTGAAATGTTCCCCTAACTTTTCTACTGGCATTTCCACAAGAATCACCTGCCGAAAAACACCACTCCAACCTTCTCGCAAAAGTTTTATTGCTTGTGTTGAAAGTGCCACCTCAAAAGGCTCAAAAAGCCAGTTTTGCAACGGATTTATTATTTTCTTCATATCTTATTGATACAGAGCAGTTAATGTGCCAATAATTGTCTTTAAGCCAAATAGATGAATTTATTAATTATTGTACAGCAACAGCTTGAGATCCTATTCAAAACCCTCCTTTTGTCGGGCGAATCTAGTATGACTACTCTAGGTCTCATTATTGCAAATGTTATGATGTTTGCTTGTTCAATTTGTAAATCATCGTTACAGATAGTTCTTCTTCATTACAAAAACCTTACAATATTTATTAAAAAAACATGAGTTTTTCGGATCCAGACAAGTGGGTTGAGTTATATGGCGACTATTTATATCGGTTTGCCATGTCTCGCTTGAGCGACCCTGGAGCCTCAGAAGACGCAGTACAGGAGACTTTTCTGGCAGCTATTAAAGGGATTGATAACTATGATTCTAAAAAAGTTGATTTCAAGTACTGGTTGAGGGGTATTCTCCGAAATAAAACGGTTGATTATATCCGGAAAAGAGTTCGTGAAATGCCCGCTGGAGAACTCAGCGACTACGATGAGGAACAGAATTCTTTGCAGAAATTCGCAGGGATCCCGCATCGAGATGTTGAGTCGTTCAAGTTTTCACCTCAAACTCAATATGATAAAAAAGAATTTTGGCAAATTTTCAATAAATGCCTCTTGGGCTTAAAGTCCCCGATGAAGGAAATTTATATCTTAAAAGAGGTCGAATCAGAAAAATCTGAAGATATTTGTAAGGAATTCAATATAAGTTCGAACAATCTATGGGTGATCGTGCACAGATCACGCTCGGCATTAAAAAAATGTTTAAATAGTAGTTGGATGAACCAGTAAAATGATAAGATGTAAAGACATAGCAAATGCACTCTCTGACAAGAATTTCAGGGATATGACGAACAGGCAGCGGTTCTTCTTGCTTCTGCATGTCATACTTTGTCCCGTTTGTGGAAAGTTTCATCGAGATGTTGTCAAAGCCCATAAAAATGCGAGAGAGTTTTCGCAGAAAGATGAACTGAATGATTGCTGCTTGTCGTTGGATGCCAAAAATCGAATGCAAGAAGAAATAAATAAGCGAAAGACCTAGTTTAGAGTTAACCTATTGGGCTTTTCTAATAATCAGCTTTGTTTAATCTGATTTGCCAGCAACTTAGATTGATCGATAGCTCTGTAAGCACTCTTAACGGCTCCTTGTAGTCCTCCATCGGATGACCAGTCACCCGCTAGGTAGAGTGGCATTTTAGAACTTCCAACTGTTGCCATAACCTCTTGTTCTACGGATTGTGAATAGCGCCAACGATGCATTTCTATAAAAGTAATACCTTGAGGGCTAAAAAGTGTTAATTTATTTAACCTTTCTCTGAGTATCTTTGTGACCCTATCGGGCGAGAGGTTTATATTCTGTTCAGACCAATTAATGTTTAAGTGTACAACCCATTTTGACGCATTTTCTGTCGAAAAATGTTTAAGCATTATCGCTTTATCTATCAGATCATCTTTAATAACAATGAGGTCACTATTTGGATGATCTGTTGTTTCGAGCATAGCAACCCATTGTGAATGCATTTTTCGCTTGAGACATGACCGTGATAGTTCCCTCTCAATAGGGTATAATAGTTTTGCAGATTGGACAGGGGGAGGCGTTACAAATAAATGGCTGAAAGAGCCTAAGTTATGCCCCTGGGATGATAGATGAAATTGATTATCATCATAGTCGATTCGATCAACCAGTGTGTTTCGGGAGAAATTTGAATCGGCTAGCATTTCCTTAATCACCGAATTTAAAGTAGGTTTGATAATTTGAAATTGAGTTTCTATTTGAACGCCAGATTTGTGATTCAATGTTTTGAATGAAACGGTTTCGGAGTATTTTGAGATAAAAGAGAGGTTGTGTTTCTCGATGGCTGTTTTGTCGAGGTTGAGATGGAAGCAGCCATGTTCAAACTGTTTTGATTCAATTCTTTTATTGCTTAATCTACCGCCGCATCCTCTTGCTTTATCAAAAACCGTGCACTGATAACCCGACTGAGTCAGTTCATATGCAATGAGTGCACCGCTTAATCCAGCGCCTATAATTGCTATCGATAGGCGGTCGCTTGATGTATGCATATTGAAATTATCGCGTTAAATTAGATTTTTGGGTTGCATGATAAATAAAAGAGCCCGAATTCATTGGGATGATTTATTTGTTATCAGTATTTGAGTGGATTCCATAACTGTGCTTTATTAAGTATATGTGTATCTTTCGCTGTTTAATGATCAAGAATTAATGGAGCACGTTGACTACTGTTTAAAAGAAATCCCCGTTATTTTTCGTGGCTAAAAAAGAAGATCACTGCATGCGTTACGATTTTGTTAGGCAGGTACTATGAATTATGCATTATATTGATGATACTCATTAACCCATAAATTTAAGATTATCATGGATACATTAGAAAATATAGAAACACGTCGCTCAATTAAGCATTATGACTCGGCGCATGTAATGCCAGAGGCTGATTTAAAAGAATTGATTCGTTTAACAAAGTTAGCTCCTTCGTCTTTTAATATGCAAAACTATCGTTTGGTGGTTGTTCAAGATAAAGCGTTACGTCAGAAAATTCAAGAAGCGGCGTGGAATCAACCATTAGTCACTGAGGCGAGTGTTTTGTTTATTATGTGTGCGGATGCAAAAGCGCATGAGACTGATCCTGCTAAATATTGGGGGCACGCTCCACAGGAAATTCAAGATATTTTAGGACCGATGATCAAACCTTTTTATGAAGGTAAGGATCAGCTGATCCGTGATGAAGCAATTCGATCTACTGGGTTAGCTGGCATGACGCTTATGTTAGCGGCAAGAGGGTTAGGTTATGATTCTTGTCCGATGATTGGTTTTGATCCAGATGCGGTATCAAAACTGATTAATCTTCCTGCTGATCATATTATTAGTTATATGATTCCTGTTGGGAAACAAGCTCAACCAGCGTGGGATCGAGGTGACCGTTTAGCTGATAGCGAGAATGTGATTTTCGATAAGTTCGCTTAAGCTGCATCCTTAGGTGTTTTAAACGAAGCTTTTATCCTAAAGTGGGGATCTGTGAATAGGTTCTCGCGCAGAGGCGCAAAGTTTTCGATTCTTCGGTTTCCCCCACGGAGTAACGGAGGAAAAGGGGGGTGACGGATGCACTGTCTGTTTCTGACAGGATTAACTGGATGAACGGGATGGATCAAGTTGTATTCTGTTCTCTGGGCCTCCGCGTCTCTAGCGTAGTGGGCGGGAGATCATTTCCCTTAATGTATTAACGAAGTTTTAATCTAAAGTGGCGATTATTGAATTAGTGGTTAAGTGTTTTGCTACGACTGAGGCCGTTAGGGTTGATTATTCTTTATTGAAAATTAAGGTTGACGAGGGTTTGATCTCAATGTTAGTATTCGCTAACTTAAATGAATTTTACTGACCGACAGACAGAGATTATTGAAGTTTCGATTAGCTTATTGGCTAAGCGAGGTATTCAGGAACTGACGATTAAGAATATTTCTGAGGCGGTGGGTGTTTCAGAACCCGCAATCTATCGGCATTTCGAGAGTAAGTATGAAATTTTGTTCTCCGTGTTGAGTTACTTTGAGGTGAAGTCATCGCCCGACTTACCGATTGATGCGAGTGATAATCTAAATAGCTTAGAGAAGCTTGAATCTATTGTTCTTGAAAGGTTTTCTCGATTTCAGAATTCACCCGATTTGGCAAAGATTATCTTCTCAGAGTCCATATTTCAAGGGGATGAACGATTATATGAGAAAATGAGTTCTATTATGAAGCACCATAAAGCGATTCTAGACAAATTGATTACATCCGCTCAGAAGGAGGGATTGATTCGCTCCGATATAGCGCCGAAGGAGTTGTTTCGGATGATCTTTGGTTCTGTAAGATTACTGGTGACTCAGTGGTGTATGTCGGGGCAAAAATTCAACTTAATGCAAGAAGGGATTACATTATGGCAAGGACTGTCAAAAATGGTAAAAATTTAAACTCAATCGCACCGAAAGATGTTTTTTATTAACCTAAGGGTTAGTGAATGTTAACTAACTAAATCTAATAGATATGATAAGTAATACAGAAATGGAAATGTTTTGTTTTCAGTGCCAGGAAACATCTAAGAATGAAGCTTGTACCAAATTTAAAGGGGTGTGTGGAAAAACATCACTCACGGCAGGGTTACAAGATGTCCTTGTTTATTCGTTAAAAGGGATCGCCGCAGTTTGTAATGAAGCAAGGCTGGATGGAAAACTTGATTCAGATGTAGGGATACATATTGCTGAAGGTCTGTTTACTACAATCACAAATGCGAACTTCGACGATGAAGGCATTGCTGATTCAATTTTGAAATCGCTCGCTTTTAGGGATAGTTTAAAACTGCGATATAGGAATCCTTCATTGAGGACATTGCCGGATTGTGCCACTTGGGAGCATGATGGAAGTCGATCATTTCAGTCGAAATTCAAAGAAGCGTCTATTATGGCGACGGAGAATGAGGACATTCGCTCATTACGCGAGTTATTGATTAGCGGATTAAAGGGAATAGCCGCTTATATGGTTCATGCGCATGTTTTGGGAAGCCATGATAAGGTATTAAATGATTTCATGGTCGAGGCTCTTTGTTCCACAACTCAAGACTTAAGTGCAGAGGAACTAACCGCGTTGGTATTGAAAGCTGGTAGTGTGGCAGTTAATGGCATGGCGTTATTAGATCATGCGAATACGTCACGTTTTGGTAACCCGGAGATAAGCACTGTAAATATTGGAGTGGGTAAGAATCCTGGGATGTTAATTTCGGGTCATGATTTAAAAGATATCAAAGAATTACTTGAGCAAACTGAAGGTCAAGGGATTGATGTTTATACGCATAGCGAAATGTTGCCCGCACATTATTATCCTGAGTTGAAAAAATTTAAGCACCTCGTCGGTAATTACGGGAATGCGTGGTGGAAGCAAAAGGAAGAGTTCTCTGATTTTAATGGACCTATTCTAATGACGACGAATTGTATTGTTCCAGTTGATGACAGTTATAAAAACAGGATTTTTACAACAGGGCAGGTTGGGTATCCCGGAGTCATTCATATTGAAGAAGCTGAAGAAGGTGAGCAAAAGGATTTCTCCATGATTATTAAATTAGCAAAGTTATGTGAGATTCCAAAAGAGATTGAAACAGGTTCAATTGTCGGTGGTTTTGCTCATAGCCAAGTAATTCAGTTAGCAGATAAGATTGTTGAGGCAGTTAAGTCAGGAGCAATTAAAAAATTCATTGTGCTGGCTGGTTGTGATGGTCGTCACAAGGATCGTAACTATTATACGAGTTTAGCCAGTTTGCTACCTAAGGATAATGTGATCCTCACGGCAGGGTGTGCAAAGTTTCGTTACAATAAGTTAAAGTTGGGAGATATTAATGGTATTCCAAGAGTCTTGGATGCCGGTCAGTGTAATGACTCCTATTCTTTAGTGGTGATTGCATTAAAGCTAAAAGAGGTGTTTGGACTGGACGATATAAATGACCTTCCTATCTCATATGATATCGCTTGGTATGAGCAGAAAGCAGTTGCGGTATTGTTAGCGTTGCTCCATCTCGGAGTGAAGGGGATTCGCTTAGGGCCAACATTGCCCGGATTTCTATCTCCTAATGTGGCAAAGCTCTTAGTGGAAACGTTTGATATCAAACCGATCGGTTCAGTTGAAAATGATATTCAAGATATGTGTGGTGTCTCCGTTTCAGAAGCAAAAGAGATTGCTTAGTTTTTAAAGTAGAAAGTTATTGGGTTACAGGAGGTCTTAGAGTCTCCTGTAACCTAAAGGCTTAGGGCACTAACCCGTAGTGCTCGTATGACTGAACTTACTTGGCTTCTTTTGCTGAAACGTCAGTTTTCGTGCTATTTGTTGAAAATCGTGATTTCAACTCAAGAATAGATTCATTCATCAGTTGATCATTTATTTTGTTAACTTCTACAAATGATCCAATGCTTGATAGTAGAGGAATCGATAGCGCTCCTCCGATGTGTTCTCTGAATTCATGGAGGCCATCAAGGAGGGTATGCCTTCCATCTGATGATAATTGCTCAAGTTTTTCAGAGTACAAGGTGTAGTCTAAATGCTCTAAAAGAGACAGGATCCGCTGGGATTCTTTAGTTGAGAGTAGGCCTATTTTTTCAGAATATATAACATCTATTGCAATGCCTATCGCAACGGCTTCTCCGTGGCTGATTGTATATTCAGACATGCTCTCAAGTTTATGAGCAGCCCAGTGGCCAAAATCAAGAGGTCTTGATGAACCATTTTCAAAAGGGTCACCGGATAGAGTAATGTGGTCAAAGTGTATCTTGGCGCTTTCCCTTATGACTGTGTCTAACTCGTCACCTTCAAATTTTTTCAATACGTCGATGTTCCTTTCAAAGTATTTGAAAAAACCCGAATCTTTGATCAGTGCGACTTTTATGGCTTCAATTATGCCAGAACGTCTTTCATTGAGAGGAAGGCGTGTCAGAAAATGGCTATCATTGATTACGCCATGAGGAACATTAAATGTGCCGACCCAGTTCTTTTTACCTAAATAGTTTACCGCGTTTTTTACACCTACACCACTGTCGCATTGAGCGAGGGTAGTCGTTGGAATTCGGATGAATCGTATTCCGCGATGGGCAGTAGAAGAGGCAAACCCGAGGAGATCAAGAAATGCACCCCCTCCAACAGCAATAATGTATGAATGTCGACAGAGTTTTGATTTGTCGATTAAGCTCCAAATGTTTTCGACATGTTCCCATTTGTTTTTTGTCGATTCTCCACCTGTAATACCAATGGGGGAAGTCGATAGTTGAAAGTGTTCTTTTGAGGTAAACCAATTTTCAATGCGATATTCGAGTTCTGGAAAGACTGCTGAAAGGCCTTTGTCAAAGAAAACGAGGACTTTCGTTGGCTCATTGATTGTATGGTTTGAATGAAGTAACTTTTCTAAAGCATTATTGTTTGAACTAAACACATCGTTTGTGAATACGACTGAATGCTCATGTTCAATTGTTACTGAATGTTTAAATTCAATGTCAGTATTGATTTCGTTTTTATTATCACTCATGTCGCTGCAAATTGTTTTTGTAGAAATATGGAGAAAGGGATGCAAAGCACCAATGCTAGGGCTAGCTTTAGTGAATGGTTACTTACCGCAAGCGCATCAATGACTGGAATTAATGCGAGCATCATTCCAACGAGTTTTCCTGTTTTAAGTTTATGTTCATTAATTGCGATGAATGAAATACCTAATATGTAAATAAATAACGTTGTACTCCAGATGAAAGTGACACTGTTTATTGCAATGCCGTTAGCAGAGGCGGCTGTGAGCCACAATAAAAGTCTGCAAGCGCCCATGATAATGATGGAGCCTTTCCACTTTTTGTGGATAATATCATAAAATAATATGGCTGCGCAGAGAAGACCTGTAAGTAATGGGGAGCAATTTGCGGAGAATATTAATATAATAATGCCAATGAGCATTTGAATGAAACCAATTATGCATACCGTTTTCTGAGAAATTCTACCTGACGGAATAGCACGTTCGGGACGATGCTCTTTATCGAATTTTACATCAAATCCATCATTTAATGTGGTTCCTGATACGTAAAGCAACCATCCGCCTAGGATTGTATACAGGAGGCTAGAGTATGCTTCTGGTTGGATAACGGCATTATTGAGCGTGTTGTTTAAAAACCACGCTGCGATCACGTTAGATGTCACACTGGGCAGATTCGAAATACGGCCAAGTTCGCACAGTAACATGAATTGTGACCAGGGACTGTTTGTTTTTTTTGCCGGTTTCATGACTGGATGAATATGAAGTGGTTCTCGCGCAGAGGGGTAGAGGCGCGGTGGGTGAATGGAAGTGTGATTTGGTAGAAAATTGTCTCACAGAGTACACGGAGAGTACAGAGGGGAAATGTTATTGGACTGGTTAATTGAAGGTTTTTTTGTGGGTTTCTCGCGCAGAGACGCAGAGGCGCAGAGGGATGGGAGAGCGTGAATTGAAAAATAAAGCATACTTGAATTGCTTTTGTTAGAATCGAAGCTTTTTTAAAACTCAGCGTCTCAGCGCCTCTGCGCGATCCTTTTACGGTTTTCAAGTCAATCTCTGTGTTCTCCGTGTGCTCTGTGAGAACCCTTTTGTTTTTTATCATGCTCATTTCTAAAATTGTTTTAAAACCCATTCGTATTCTTTTGCAATTTGATCAATGACTGAGTTCGGCTTGATTTCGCTTGGCAGCACATCCCATGTATAGGTTTCCATTTCGAGATGTTGGCAGTCAATTTTATTAGATTTTAATAATTGAATAGTATCAATGACATGATCGCGAGTATCAAGCAAGGGAGGCTCCGGTGACATGAATAATGGAACATGGTAATGGATTCTCCATTCGTCGTGCTGGTTCGTTTTTGAAAATTGATTTAATGCAAGGTCTAGGTCTTTGTAGCGAGTAATATTGCCTGTATCATCCTTGGCGATGACTTGGTGCAAGTATCGAGGTTCGATATATGGTGACAGCTGAGTCGGAGCACTATCGCTTATTTTAATCCTTAGTGCTGAGCTGAGATGTATCTTGCTGACCCGAATATTTGCCGCTTTTAGTTTTTGAAATGCGTCTGTGGCTTCTTCAAATTCGACAGCGAGGTGGCAGGTGTCGTAGTTGACTCCAATGGTGGATTGAATTTCCTTCGATCCTGCGTCATCAAATAATCGTTGAAGAAACTGTACTGTTTCTTCCGTCGTTTC
>CAWUTK010000165.1:0-7552 GCA_963924785.1 uncultured Opitutales bacterium | reverse complement strand
CGTTTCTCTATCGCTTAATCCCAACTTCTCTTTTATTATTAATGCCCCTAGTGCAATCCGAGAGGACTTTGCTGGTGCACCTCGACTCTCATCGAGATCTCTGTTGTAATATTTTTCGATATCGCCCCATGGCAAATTTTTGATAAAATTACCAGCGGTTTTTGGCGTTTAATTTACCCCCAAAAGGAAGATAGAAGTCAACAAATTCAGCCTGATTCAATTCTGTTTTATACATTTTTTTGATATTGTAGGTGCAAGGCTAATTTTAGTTTAGACTACAATACCTAGCATTTATTATGCCAATAAACCAAGTTAAGTTGCTGACTTATAGATGTTTAGCATTAAATCAGCAAGCCCTACATAAGTCTCTAATTGCTTCGTCTTCTGAATCGGGAATGTTTATAGATGTGAGTTCTCCAGCACGGTGTAATCTCGCCAGCATGATTACATCTCTACGGTCAGTTTTAACTTTGTCACCTGATTTCTTAGGGATCTTTGAGGGTGCTACTATACAGCAGTCTACTTTAAGTTGTTGCAGTCTTCGATGAATGACGTATCCGGCAAGGACCAGTTTCGTATACAAAGTGTAGGATGCTATCAGGGTGGGCTTTCTTAATTCTACGAACTAATTTTTCTAATGCATGTAGATCGTTTGGAATCTTCCCGTAAGGACGGACTTCTTTATTTCTGCCATTTTCAGCGATGGCTATGACGTTATCATTTTTATGGGCATCCATTCCTACGAATATATGTTTCTTTCTCATGAGTTTACCTCCGATTATTGTTATTGCTGTTAGATTAATGGCACATTGCATTTGGCTCTGTCCCCGAAAGGGTATAATCCACGAATTAAAAATGGAGGTAAACTCATTAAGTTGCTAATCACGCAACCATCATGACTCTGCCTGAAATGACAATATGAAAGATCGCATTGTAGGCTACGATCTCGCCCGAGCAATTGCACTGCTCGGCATGATTGTAGTAAACTTCAAGATTGCGATGGGTGCTGCGGAAAGCGGTCCACTTTGGCTGACGGGCTTGGTTGGACTTTTTGATGGTCGCGCTGCGGCGACATTTGTTGTTTTAGCCGGGATCGGAATCTCTTTGCTTTCTCGTGATGCACGTAGGGAAGGTTGCCAAGAAGCCATTGCGCCGATTCG
Organism: uncultured Opitutales bacterium; assembly: GCA_963924785.1. GTDB lineage: Bacteria > Verrucomicrobiota > Verrucomicrobiia > Opitutales > CAJWYM01 > CAWUTK01. The sequence continues at coordinate 6,392 of CAWUTK010000165.1, read as the reverse complement.
TAACTCTCTTTTGAAGCGGGCTCTCTTCCTGTTCGTTGTCGGCCTACTTTACACCCCGGTTTGGCCGGCGGATATCCTTCATTTCTACGGCATCTACATCGCCGTCGCAGCGTTCCTGCTAACAAGTTCAATCCGGAAATTGTCATTTCTTAGTTTTCTTCTCGTGGCCTCCTTCGTTCCAATGTTCTTCGTTTTTGCCTACGAGCAGGAGTGGAATTGGAGTACACTGGATTATTCTGGATTTTGGACACCGATGGGGATGATCCGAAATCTGTTTTATAATGGCTTTCACCCCGTTATTCCCTGGCTCGCGCTTCTCCTCTTTAGGATGATTATCGGTCGTTTCGACATGAACGTTTCGGTGGTTCGCCGCCGGATATTCTGGATTGGATCGCTACTGGCCCTTGCCTCCGAGGGTATCAGTTGGCTCCTAATTCGCAGCTTGTCCAATGGGATGAGCGTCGCCGACCGGGAGGCGGTAGAGGCCATATTTGGAACTGCCCCGATGCCCCCGATGCCTTTATACATTCTAGCTGGAGCTGGTGTAGCGAGTGCGATTATCGCTGCATCCGTCAGTATCGGCATTCGTTTTGCGAGCAGTCTATGGATCCGCCCACTCGTGGCCACTGGCCAACTTGCCCTGACACTGTATGTCGGCCATGTGTTAATCGGTATGGGAATCCTCGAAGCGATTGATCGGTTGGAGAATCAGACACTTCCGTTTTCTCTCTTAGCTCCAGGCGTTTTCTTTACCGCGAGCGTCCTATTCGCATACGTGTGGCGTAGACGATTCAAGCGAGGGCCGATTGAGATGTTAATGCGATATCTCACCAATACACGAAGGGCAGAACAAGGCGGTGCTGGACAACCGGCTACCCGCTCCGAGTCGGAATGATTCACGCAACTACAACATTTAACCTCCAGTCGAAGGCGCGCTCCCACGGTGTTTTTATTTAGAATTGGCATAGTATCTCATTTAATTTTGTGATTAGCGATTATTTTGTAAGGCAGAGTTGGATTATGCTGAAATCGTTCTTGAATAGTAGGCCACGATAGATGTGGGAAGAATTGATGCTTCAAAGGAATCAATGCAACTCTCAATGAGCAAAGAATGCAGTTAATCTGATGAGATTTAATACGCGTATTGTCTTCACGCATACAGGCATCTCGAACCCAATGATTTCTAATTTCGCAACCAGCCCAATGTCCTCTGGCTAAATTGCCAAAATAAGAGCCTTGATGATAATGGGGATCTAGGCTGCTAATGTAATATGAAAAAGAAGGCTCCTCTTTTTCATCTTTGGTAGATCAACAATCTATAAACCTGACCCTTGTTTTTCTTGTTTTTCTTTACCCTTGTTTTTCTCTTGTTTAAACCAATAGGCCGATGGTTGGGTTAAATTATTTAAAGTACACTTATGATTTAAGTGATGAACAAGTAGCCTGTACTTGGTTGGAGAATCCCTATTGGCAATATACTTTACCGGTAATAAATATTTTGAACATAAACTTCCCTGTGACAGTAGTTCTCTAACTCGTTGGGGGAATCGAATAGAAGAATGTGGTTGCGAAGAGATGTTATCTGAAACAATAAAAATTGCTTCTGCTTGATACACGAGGTTATTCAGCATCGACTAATTAATCGACCAGACAGCAACCAAGATTTACGGGCCATAGCGCAGCCTGGTAGCGCGTTCGCATGGGGTGCGAAAGGTCGAGAGTGAATCTCTCTGGCCCGACCAATTCTTAATATAACTACAAAACGGGATCAGCTACGACCAAGTTAGGTGACTCGCCTCGACGTCTTATTGCCAGTTTAAGGCCACTTAGACCAATAAAGGTAAAACCTACGGCATATAGCATTAAAAAGGGCACCACCATTTGCTTATCTGCCAAATAATAATTATAGCCACTGTAAAACGAATAACCTCCTAAGAAAAGTTCCACCACACAAAGGGTTGGTGTTTTGATTCGATATTTCCGAATCACTGCATCGCCTTTTTTAGGAGTGCGGACAAAGCCACTTTTTATACCAACAACCGCTTCAAAGACCGCTTTGGTATTAGACGCCGCAATACCCACTCCAATAAACATCAACATCGGTAAATAAAATATCCGCTTATACCAGTCCTTGTAAACTGCACTCTGGCTCACTATATACAGAATATTCGGCGCCGATACTGCAAGACTTAGCAACCCAACCAACAACACCATTAGCAAAGTAGGGATTTTATAATTTGAATAATGTAGCATCGGTAAGGCGAGTAAAGAAACGGTCAACATCAGAGGATGTATCAAATAATGCGTTAAATGAAAATAAGCCTGGACCTTTTTAAACAATGAAACTTCCGAAGACAAGACACGTGGGAACATCTTTATGGCAGTTTGAATAGACCCTTTCGCCCAACGAAACTGCTGGCTTTTAAAAGCTTCCACACTTTCAGGAATTTCTCCGGGGACAATCAAATCGGGCAAATACAAACATTCCCAGCCTTTTAATTGAGCCCGATAGGACAAATCCAGGTCTTCGGTCAACGTATCAGCTTGCCAATTACCGGCATCTATTATCGCCGCCTTTCTCCAAACCCCCGCGGTCCCATTAAAATTCATGAACAAGCCAGTGTAAGTTCTCGCGGTTTGCTCAATAACAAAGTGCCCATCTATTCCAATCGACTGAGCCTCAGTAAAAAGAGACGCGTTCTGATTAATATGCCCCCAGCGTCCTTGAACCAAACACACCTTTTCCTTGCGCAAAAGTAAAGCTACGGATTTCTTCAAAAAATTCTTAGGCGGTAAAAAGTCTCCATCGAAGATTGCGATGAATTCTCCTGCGCAAACGGCCATTGCTTCTTTCAAAGCCCCAGCTTTATAACCGTCTCGATTCTCTCTATGAATCACTTCGATTCGATAGCCCTTTGCTCTCAATTCGTCCGCAACATTGTTTGTTATTTCACGGGTTTCATCATTTGAATCATCAACAATTTGGATCTCGTGCTTATCCTGAGGATAATCCATTGCCGCAACTGCACGCATTACACGTTCTGCAACATTGGCTTCATTATACAAAGGAACCTGTGTCGTTACAACGGGACAATCCTCTTCTTGAAATTCTACTAATTCAAGTGATTGCTCTTTAAACTTTTTCCTTCCCTTGAAATAAAGGGCAATCATTAAATAGGCATTAAGCCCATATATAAAGAGGGCAATGGAGGCAAAACCATAAACAGATATTAACAACGGTTTCATTTTCCAGAAAGTGCCTAATAATTAATTGAAAAAACAATTAACAGCAACCGCCGCCATTATCTGAATCAGCACAACCGCCTTCCACTAAATCACGCGAATCTGAAAACAGGCCATAATGCGTTTCGAAATCACCCACCACCGTAAAATGCTTATTAAAACGAGTTTCGGTTAATATCTGAGCAGAATTCCCGCACACGGGTAAAGGTAAACCCTTAATAAATACTTTACCTTCTTCCAATTTAAACTCATGAGGAGCCTGATTCATCGTTCCTAAATAATAAGCAATATGACCATATTCTTCACAACGATCCTCAAAATCACATTTAAAGGCTCTCACCGTCATTGATGTAAAAGGAATCATGCCAATTTTCCGATAAACTTCCTTCTCTTTTTTATCAATAAGTAAAGGGGCTTCAGAATAAACCCGAAAATCCGGATAACCCAACTTAATCAATAAGCGCCTAAAATCTTCAACGTACAAAGCGCCAGATAAACATTCACCTAGCAATTCCTTATCCTTCTTAAGTTCTTCAGGAATTCTTCTTAATGAAAACACATCCGAAAAGAATAACTCGCCCCCAGGCTTTAATACTCTGAAAATTTCCCGAAAGACAGCTTCTTTGTCTTCGGATAAATTAATGACGCAGTTTGAAATCACTAAATCCACCGAATTGTCTTCGATTCCAGCAGTGCCTAGGTCTTCAATCACACCCTTCTTGATTTCTACATTTGTCTTCGAATAACCAAATTTATCCATGTGCCACTGAATGTGCTTCTGGGCGACTTCCAACTGAGCATCTGTCATATCCACACCGATAACTCTACCATTTTCTCCCACTAATTGTGAAAGCAAGAAACAATCGCGACCTGTCCCGCAACCGAGATCCAAGACTGTTTTACCTTCAAGGTCTAATGGAATAGGTGAGCCGCAACCATAATACTTCATAGCGACTTCATCATGTATATTTGAAAGCAAAGGCTTCAAATAATCAGGAATACTTTCGTCTGTACTGCAAGCATTTGTTTTCAAATCTTTATTAGAAGAAAGTGTTTCTCCGTAATATTCCTTAACATCATTTTGAATCTGACTCATATAACCTAACTATCTTGTGAATTCCACCATGTGCAATAAAATTGTCGAAAACCCGAATGATGCAAAAGATACATATAGATCTATTGCATCATTCGGGTAACGCACTGCACTTATTTTAAATCTAAGCGTAGTTCTTTATCCTATTCTTTTATTTTTTGAAATTACCACGCTAACTGTCATCGCATGATTACCACGCTAACTGCCATCCAACTGTCATCGCATGATCACTTTTCATTTGAACACCGTTCAAATCTTGAGTTAAAGGAAAAGCATATTCTACAGCAATTCGACTCCCATGAAAAAATACTTTAGGAGTAATACTTAACCCCACGCCTAAATCTAACCATTCACCGCCATTATTGCGCGAATCCTGCGCAGGATTCATAATCGTTGTAATTCTAGCATCATTACCATCAATTTCATCCTTCCTCAAGTAGCTCAAACGTATTGAACCCGCAATCGAATCAATGAATTGATACGCACCCCAACCATTTACATTAAGTGCATCTCCAAGTGCATAATCAGCATCATTATCAGACAAGTGAACTGTTCCTAATAACTGCCCACCCCAGGACAATTTCCCCTCAGATCCATTATAAGTAAAACCAGGTATTAGATCAAATGTTCCTGAACCCAACTGCATTGGATAAGGCAAAAATCCAGCATGCTCCTCATCTATTCCACCGGTTGGCAAACTCACTCCTGCATTAAAATGTAAACTTTGGCTACCAGACTGCCAAACTTTGTATAATACTAAAACTGAAACATCACCCAACCCTTCAGACTCTCGAGTAAAGGTTTCACCTAATTTCATCCTCATCATTGATCGGGCTTTCGTCTCATGCTCCATTTCTTTAAGAATATAACCCACCATTCCCATAATCGTCAGATTTTCTGTTGGTGCATACATTAAGCTTAGCATGTGCATGTCCATTTTCATCTCTGTCGGAGTAACCATATACCCTTTATCATAGACGGATTGAGAAGATAGGCTATTGGAGCCAGTGCCCATTCCATCCATAAGCATTGTCATGTAACGATATGAGACCATCCACTCACCTTCTAGATGAACATGATCCCCCATTATACTAATCGGTGCACCGAAATTATGTTGATGCCCAGAATGCGGATGTTGACCTGAAACAGAACTAATAACTGCGCTTAACGCAGATAACATCATTAATATTTTTTTCATTTTCCAAATTTCCTTATTTATTAGAGAACCATCTCTCTTTGTATTTTATAATTATAAATTCATTACTAAATCCACATTACACACCAATTCCAGCCACAACCATTGAAGCAAGGCAAAGAAACAACCGATAGCGTTGACTATTAGTGCCTTGAGTTAATGTTTTGAATTTTCAACTCAAACGGCAAACCAGATCGCATCGATTCTAATGCATAATTTGGATCAAACCCAACGTGATTTCGCCCTTGGCGGAGGGACCGGCAACAGCCCAATATAGCTTTTAAAAGAAACAGGGGCATCTGTCATCAGGTGCCCTCCTGCTGAATTCTCTATAATGAAAAGTTCTGTTGAGATCTGCTTTTTGACAAACTCTACTTTTCCACTTTCTTTTTTTTCCTTAGATGTTGATCGACTATCCTTATTCGCTTGTGCCCGGCTGACAACCCGACACAAATCACAGGGTTCTTCTCCGCTAAAAGTCTTTTTCAAAGCTTCTCCAAACGAACGGTCCGCAGTATAATCAACAACCATCTTGCCCCAGCCCGTCAGTTGAATAACAGCTAAGTAATTATTGTTATTCACCAAAATCGCTATAGTCAAAAAAAAGACCGCTATATAATTACATTTTCCCATTTAAAGTTTTTGCCAAAAAACAAATAAAACCATCTTTACCTTGAAATCAAAGGAATAAAAATTTATCCCACAGGTTTAATCTAATTTGGTAACTACTCACCTCGATAAATCGAGTTAAAATATTACTTTAGGCCAATCCGGAGCACGGATTTCCGTTAAAAGCATTTCCAAGAGCATTCCATGCATGTATGTTATTTTTGCTAGCAGTTGAAATGAAAGAGCGAATTC
>CAWUTK010000164.1:0-4032 GCA_963924785.1 uncultured Opitutales bacterium | reverse complement strand
CTCCAATAATGAGGATTCGCACGTAAGACAAGACGTTGCGATGGCTTAAACAACTCAACAATGTAGGGTCCAAGACCAACAATTTCCTCAGGCGTCTCAATCGCTGTTTTAGATGACCATTGTTCTAAAAAAGTTCCATCCTTAAATGAGTCAAATAGTTTATGCTTAGGGAGCACCTTAATATTTCCGATACTGTATATAAAAGGAGCATAGGTAACCGCCGTCGAAAGGCGTATCGTATAATCATCGATCTTCTTATACCCCATCGGTTCACCTCCTATAGTAAAATCAGAAGCAGACCTTGTTCTATATTTATATTTAGGCTTACCCGTTTCGTCGTTAACAACAACTTCGCCTGTCTCCTCATTCACTTCATGCGTGAAAATACAATCCAAGGTAAAAATGACATCATCAGCAGTGAATGGTTCTCCGTCGCTCCACTTCAAACCTTTTCTCAAATGAAACGTATAATTCAGCCCATCTCCACTTACTTTCCATGATTTTGCTAAAGCAGGTATGTACGCTTCCTTAATCGGATGATAATCTACTAATCCAGATAAAAACTTCGATTGTATAGAACTGCTTGTTTGATCCGCTTCCACCAATGCATTGAATGTCTTAGGCTCCGTTGACTCCGACATTACTAAAAACCCTCCCTGAACCCCAGGTTCACATTCAGCCACATCTACATCTACTGGTAATTCAAGATGTAAACGTTTCACCTTTTCCGGCGATGAACACGAAACAGAATAGAGCAAAAAAACAAATAGGAAGAAATTTCCTGTCCAAGAACTCCCCTTCATGTGCTTCTTTGCATTATAGTTCAAATCCGACAACCTCAACCCCTCAACCATTCCGAATAATGACTTCACAAAAATTCTCACAATCGGGAACTTTTCTTAATCGCTTTAAAACATTTCGCTTATCGAATTTCAACTCTGTTTCGATCACTTTACTCGCCGTAACAATAAGCAGAGTATCACCCTCTTTACCATTTGAAATCTTCTGCGGAACACAACGCGGCGCATTACGAGATCCAACAATATCTCGCCATTTAGCCATTATGCTTTGTTCTACTTGAACAGGCTCGATTCCATAATCTTCAATTATTTTTTCTAAAAGGGTTTCCATCGTCTGCGTCTTCTTAACCTTTGATCGACTTTTGTCTAAAGGAAGGCCGCGGAAACCAGCGATTATATTCTGCGTATATCGATCAAATGACATAACGGAGCCCATCATAGGAAAGATTTATTCCTTCCGGTGATTTTTCTTCAAATTGATCGTAGTCCACCCCATACGTCATATGAATAAAATATGTTTGCGGTGCTGCAATGGCTTTTGCCACCTCTGTCGCTTCATCGATGGTCATATGACTCGGATGCGGCTTTTTTCGCAACGCATCTAACACGACCATATCCGATCCTCTTGCTAACTCAAGAGCTTCTCCATCCACAGCACTACAATCAGTGTAATAAGCGAATTTCTTTCCACTACTTTTTTCCTGAAAAATAAAACCATACACATCAAAAGGACCATGAGGCAAAGTAACCCGAGTAACGGTCCCCCCATCTGTTTCTAGTACTTGAGGCATATCATGTAGTTTAAAACAAGGATAACCAGGAGCCGCTGGCTTATCATTAATCGCATAAGGGAAAATTTCCTTCACTCTTCTTAGGCTTGATTCATCACCATAAACAGGAATCGATTTATCCTCCCTTAAATCACAAAAACGGCGGAGATCATCCATGCCGACAATATGATCCGAGTGATAGTGCGTGAGCAGAAAATAGTCAATCTGCTCCACTTTATTATCGATGCACTGAAGGCGAAACTCAGGCGAACAGTCCACCTGGAAATGAAATCCATCCATAACGACGTGAATCGATGTTCTGGTTCTCCAATTTTTTTTGTTCTTTAAATCGCAACAACCCTCTTCAGGCTGTGCAATAATCGGCACACCTTGTGAAGTTCCTGTTCCTAAAAAAATAATTTCCATGTAGAATATTGAGGGATTAAAAGAGGGTATTATTAAATTATTTCCCGATGTCTCGACGATAATACTTAGTTTTATAATCAACCTGCTCACAAAGCCTATAGGCTTCATCCAATGCAGACTTGAGATCGCTTGTATAAGCACAGACGCCTAATACGCGACCCCCATTCGTTGTTATATCTCCATTAGCTTCACGTTTCGTTCCCGCATGAATAATACTCTGGTCGCTTGAAATATTTTCAGGAAAAGTGATCACATCTCCCTTTGGATAACTATCTGGATAACCCTCCGCAGCTAATACCACAATCGCAGTAGCACCGGATTTTAGTTTAGCTGTTTCAGCAATTTTTTCTCCACGAGAACACGCCATCATAATCGCTAAAATATCTTCATCTAAAAGGGGTAACAAAACTTGGGTTTCGGGATCACCAAAACGGACATTAAATTCCAATACCTTTATATCGTCCCCATCAATCATCAAACCAATGAACAACGTTCCGCGAAAATCGATATCATCAGAAATCATTCCCTTAATCGTCGGCTCAATAACTGTTTCTTTAATTATCTCTAAATCATTAGAAGAGATATCATCCGTTGGCGCAAATGCCCCCATACCGCCAGTATTTAAACCCGTATCGTTTTCACCAATACGTTTATGATCACGACTCAACGGAAGAATCATGTAATCCTCACCTGAAATCATTACGTGCAAAGAAACTTCCTTACCTTTCAATAATTCTTCAACAACGATCGAACTGCCGCTTTCACCAAAAACTTTTTCTTCAAGCATGCTCCGAATAGCTGCTTCAGCTCCTTTCATCGTATCCGCTATAAGCACACCTTTTCCTGCAGCAAGCCCACTCGCCTTAATAACCGGTGGTTCGCTCAAAGTATTCAAATAAGTCAAAGCCTTATCCAAAACAGTGAAGTTCTCATAAGCAGCTGTCGGAATATTGTATTTCTTTAAAAAATCTTTCGTATAAGCCTTACTCCCTTCAAACTTAGCCGCTTTTTCATTAGGACCATAAGCTTCAATACCCGCTTCAGCCAAAGCATCTACTGCACCACAGCAAAGAGGCACTTCAGGGCCGACAACCACAAACTCCACGCCCTGAGCTTTTGCTAAAGCAACCATGCTAGAAGGCGACTCAACATCGACCGGAAAACAATCAACTTCTTGAGCCATGCCCCCATTTCCAGGAGCAGCAATAACAGATGAAGCCAACGGACTATTTAAGCACGCCTTAACAATTGCATGCTCACGTCCACCCGAACCTATAACTAATACTCTTTTTTTATCACTCATCACTACTTCTTATTAATTGATAATCAAATTCTTATAAATGTTAAACCGACAGTCACTACTCGAATCAACCCAGAGTAGAGTACTTAATCATCCCCCATACTATTACCAAACATTACAAGATCAATAATGTTATTTTTGAACTTGATTTTTAATATCCGAATTATAGGATGGCTGCCTTCTTCAAATTTGAAGAACCACTTTAATGACTACTCCGGTATTTCATTAAAATCTTAAGAAGCGTTTTATGCGACTTAAGGGCGGTTAGCTCAGTTGGTTAGAGCACCTGGTTTACACCCAGGGGGTCACAGGTTCGAGTCCTGTACCGCCCACCATAACTCACTGATAAAAAGAGGCTTACGGAATCAAGAGGGTGCAATATAGACAGAGAAACGCACCTTCCGATGCTCATTTTCAATATCACGTGGGTCCGAAAACAGCTTTTATTACACCCTAACCTGTGAGAGGTACTAAAATGGATTAAGGAAACTTACGTCTCCACAACCCTTTGTTCATCTCCTTCACGGAATGCGTGAATGGCTCCGCCCTACAATATACGCTAGCAAGTCGAACCGGTAATGGAGACTATAAGGTCTTGTAAACGCCGGATGAAAACCGTAACGGTGGCCGGAGCAAAACCGTAACACTTCAGTGATTATTTAGTGATCAGATTATCATTACTTATTATAGTCAATAAAATAGACTAATTGCTTGAGAGTGAGAATGTGGTTTGCGT
>CAWUTK010000163.1:0-7378 GCA_963924785.1 uncultured Opitutales bacterium | reverse complement strand
GGAACTCAAAAAAATGGGTCAAGGAATCATCGAAAAAGAAGATTCATTAGAGATACATCCCAATGCCACCAATCTTATTCAAAGTGCCAATAATGGCGTTACTATTGACACTTACCATGACCACAGAGTTGCAATGAGTTTTGGTATCCTAGGATCTACAGATATCCTTCGAAATCAAAACCCATGGATACACATAAAAAATCCATCTTGTTGCGAAAAAACATTCCCAGATTTCTTCGAACAGTTAAACGGCCTCAGACCTTGACATCCGAGCAACTTTTCATTTCTTTAAATAAACATTTTATCGCAATGAAAACTCCCAGTAAGCACGCCTAAATGATAAATTACTATAATCTTTTAGGCATTCAATTCACTGCTTCCACCAAGCAGATAAGAAATGCTTTCTGCAAACTCGCTTTTAAATTTCATCCTGACACCTCAGGCGGTAGCCCAACCCAATCGGATGAATTTTTCCAAATACGAGAAGCCTACGAAACATTAATCGATACAGATCGCAGGCGTGAGTATGATACACGATTAACTCTTTATAAGTCTACTGATGAAAGTGAGTCATTTGATCCTAATCCTGAGAATGCGAATCGGGAAGAAAAACCTGCTGAAAAAATCTATGAAGCATTTTTCAAACATCAAAGTTACCCAAGAAGAGTGAACTAGACATTGAATCCGTCCTAACAATCCCCTTAAAGCATACGCTTGAAAGACGAACCTACCAAATTCAACTCCAAGGATGTTCCCATCAAATCAGTATACCTGGAAAAGTATGGAAAGGCTGTATTTTAATAATTAAGAACCTCGGCAAACCAGACGAGTTGAATCTTACACGTGGCGACTTACGACTCCGCATAGAACTCAAACGGCACTCTACGCTAAAAGCCATTAATAATAATTTAATATTTAATGCCTTAATTGACCCCTGGTATGCCGCCCTAGGAAAGACCATCACGGTTCCAACTCTCGAAGGACCAGACACTATTGATATTCTTCCAGGCTTCATTGATCGTCAGTTTTTAAAAATGCCAAACAAAGGCATCTATAATGAAAACGGTTATCGCGGCGACCTAAACGTTCTTGTTAAGCTTAAGGTGAGAGCCGCGACAACAAGAAGAGCCATTGAGCTTTGGGAGCAACTACGCGAAGAAACCAAGTGATATACAGCGCCGTTTACTTTGCGCGATGCCTCTCCACCACCCCTTCAATTTACCCTTAATAACAAGTTGCGTCAGTACGTTATAAACCTATCAACCGCCGGAGACCAGCAACCCCATTGGATTCCATGCAAACGCTTTTTTGGCAACCAAAGAACTATTTTCATTCTTATAACTGACGTTTTTAAACAAAATTTCAGAGTTTTTCTATAGGCACAAAAAAGCCTGCTTCTTTAACAGAAGCAGGCTTTAAAAACTAGTGTTATGCCTTTACCGGTTCTTCGGTAGGAATTTCTTTCAAAAATTCACTACGGTCAATTTCGCCAGCGTCCACTTTCTGAATAAGCTCTTTTTTGAGCAGCATAATCTTCATTAACGATTCCCACACGGCTTTGAAGAATTCTCCAAGATTTCCTTCTTTCGATACAATAAAGAACCATCTGGCGTGAGATGATATGAAAACTGAGCGATCCATCATCCTTATGATCTACAGTAAACACGCCTCTTTTAGGAATGTATGACCGATGATTTTCATTCAAATAACGCCGATTAACCACATCATCCATTGTCACCAATTGAAGGAGCTTCTCTAAACGGATCAAACCTTCACAATTCTCAGCTTTCACTTTCTTATGGTGATTGCGGAAACGGGCTTCAGTAAATGCCCAGTGAGCTACAGTGAATACAAAGGGTGTCTTTGTAACACCTGCTTTTTTAGTATACCAATCACTGCGGTAATTTGGATTACCTTTAATAACGAGTGCCTCGTTATAAGTTTCACCCAGTTCAGGGTTGAAGACAAACTCGGGCATTCCACGAGAATCACGAGGCATCAATGCTTGTCCACGAGAAGCATCGTCTCCAACACCATGCTCAGGTTGACAAGTCGTAAAGGCTTGAATGTAACAAGTTCCGCGGTAACAAAGTCCATCAACAATCGCTTTATAAAAAGTTGCCGGATTTGCCATTGAAGCTTGAGCCACAAAAGGAGAACCATGACCGCCAAGGAAAATTTCAGCCACTGATTTTTTCTCAGTTAACTTTCCTTCTGAAGCAGCCCCATACTGGTTCATATCAAAACCTCCTGTCATCGGAGAAGAATCTGAATTCTGTCCACCCGTATTAGAATATACCTGAGTATCTAACATCAAGATCTTAACATTTGGACGATTCTGCAACACTACCTTAGACACATTTTGAAATCCGATATCACCCATGCCGCCATCACCGCCGCCACACCAAACTTTTGGTAATTCAAGAATCTCCATCTCAGTCATAACCGAATCGGAGAAGTGCGTATAATTAAAGAAGTCATCTTCTGTCATAGAGCTAGCACCATCGCCTAACAATGCATCTGCCAACCTTTCAGGGATAACAGAATGACGAGCGTGATCCTTCATGAAACTTTCTCCAATTAACCAACCAACCGTTGTTCCATCTTGGAAAAGTGAATTCATCCATGGATAAGTATGTGGATTATTCGGAGGCGTTGAACTGTATACCGTCTGACAACCTGTATGAGCAGCCATTGCGAATGTAGACATCCCATTAGCTTCGGCTCCTTCCATTGTGCGAATCTTTGTATGGTTAACCGCATCCTGCTTTAACACAGCTGCAAGGGCTTCTAGAATCTCTTCATCACCACCAGTAAAATTCGCTTCAATTAATGCATTCGTATCATCAATCGTTTCTCCTCCAAATCCCATCAAGATATGAAGTATAGATCGCTTAAAAATAGTATATGTTAACTCGTCGGCCTTCTTCATGGCAGCTAAACGTTCAACTCCTTCTTTAATCACACGATTCATCTTTCCCTCAAGACGTTCTGCTTTTTTCTTAAAGACAGGACGCATTAACGTTTCAGTCAAAGTCGTGATTGATCGAAGAACCGATTTTCTCACCACAACCTGCACATGCTCCATCTCCTGATGCAAATGCAGAATATTTAGACTGTAACATCAAATGGTAACGAAGCGTTGCCGCTTTAGCTTCTTGAGGATTAGACGCATCAAAAAGCCCCAAGTATTTCTGAGGAGTGTCATGTAATAAATCCATAAACTGAGTGGCCGAATGATACTGTGCATTCAACTCTTCAGTTTCTTCAACCATTCGTAGCGCATCATGATCGCCACAAGCTTCGACACAAGCCGAACAACCTTTACAAAGGTCGTTAATAAATATGGAAAACAACCCACCTGTTCCGCGAGCCTTCTTTTCTCTTCCTTGGAAAATCGCCCTTACTTTATGAAACGACATTGGCAATTTCTCAACAATGGCACTCATTTCATCCACTGTCTCTTGAGAAATACCCGATCCTTTTAATGCAGATACTTGCTCCATCACAATGTTGTGAAAACTTGTTTCACCGTCTTTTTCAACCGTTACTGCCAACATTTTTTCACGGGCCGCAGTTTCAATTTCTGGAGCTTTTTCTAACAAAATGTTTCTTTCGCCCTCATTGCTAACATAATTCGGAATAGAAGTTCTTAATATCGTCGTAACATCTTGTGCTGTATTCGGCAAAGCCGTATCTGGACAAACCCCGATACAGGTCATGCACTGCGTGCAGTTCTCTGCAAAATATTGTGGAATTTGCCTTCTCGCACCATATTTACTTGATGTTGAACCTGATCCAGCAGGCATAATACCAACAGATGATAAAGGGCTGGCTGGTTGATGGTAACCTAAATTCGAACGATACTCACGATCAAATGTAGACAACTTAAACATTGGGAGCAGTGCGTTTTCCTCAGAATTCTTATCCTCACCTTTTCCAGTAATTCTAGTAACACAAGGGTTCAAAATAGAACCCATAAAACGTGATCTATCTGGCGTATCAGAAGCACCATGATTAATTTCAGTTACTTCATTAAACCCTCTCTGCATCACTGTCATATTGGAGGCAACGACTTAATCTCTAAAACGACCGAATTTCTTACGATACTGAGCTTCCACAATTTCCAAGAAATCTTCATTACTAATTCCATAATCTTTAAGAAAGGTAGAAACTTTGAAGAACGCACCTAAGAATGAACTTCCCTGCATACGCGTTTTCAAATCCTCACGATCTGTCGCACTTTTCGCAATTTCGAAGCCCTTCAATGTAAATACACGAATTTCTTTTTCAACAATCTCTTCTCTATATTTCAGAGGGATTCGACTCCACGCAAGCGCTGGGCTGTCTTCATTCGATTCCCAAACAAAAGCGCCTCCTTTTTCTAATCCCAAAATTGGATTTGAATGTAAGAACGCTTTAGGGTCACAACAAATAACAACATTTACATGCTCTAAATCACAACTCACTCGAATTCTTTCAGGTGCCGCCACTAAGAAATAATTTGTCGGAGAACCCTTTTTCTCAGAAGCATACTTTGGATTGGCACTAATGTGAACAATCTCTTCAAGGTTTCCATTATCATCAACTAGGCCATCTCTACTAGCTACATGTTGAGAAAATGCGCCAAGAATCTCTCCCATATTTTTACCCGTCGTGATCATACCCCAGCCACCAATTGAATGAAAACGAATGGCTATGGCTTTTTCAGGTAAGCAAGAAGGTTTTTCTTCTGAAATAATTGAATACGGATGATCAATTCCCATATAAAAGAAATTGGCCCCTTCTCCGTTTTTCTTCCCATCTTGCCTCGCAATTTGACCATGTGCATATTCATAAGCACCAATTAAACCCTCTGGACGAGCATCTCTTGAACCTAAGCCATAAACACCAGAAAAGATCTGCGGCATTTCAGTGGCAGGATCAAGTGCAGGAATATCCGAATAGTCATGGGAAAAGTGATTCCTCGATGCCTTACTCAAGGCAACCTTGATGTCACGAGTCAATGGATTGTCTCCACTCAAAGATTCATCTGATCTTTCAATAATAATAACCTTCTTCTTTCCTTTTAGCGCTTCTACAATTGCTTTCTCAGGAAACGGGCGAAGCAAGTTTGCATGAATGTCACCCACTTCTACTCCACGAGTTGCTTTCAAATGGTCAACAACTGCTTCAAGGTTTTCTGCAATACGACCCAGCGCAACAAATATCGTATCCGCTTTTTCACAGTTATACTGAGAGATCAATCCATATTCACGACCAGTAAGTTCAGCAAACTCTGCATAGGCTTGTTCAAAGAAAGGAAGTATTTGTTCTGAGACATTATTACGTCTAGCAGCAATACCATTCATGTAATGCTCTTCATTCTGAACCGGTCGCAGTAACACAGGATTCTTCAAATCAACCATCGCTGGAACGCGACGACGAGTCTCGCCAAATAAAACTTTTTGTGCCTCCGTTGGACATTCAATAATATCATCTTTAGCCCCTAGAAACTCGCGAACGAGCCCCGGCTCTATTTTCAAAAATGTTCTTTCAAGGTGAGTTGTTAAAAACCCATCCTGCCCATTAATCCCAGGATTCAAACTCAACTCATTCACTTTACGCAAAATCAATGCTTGGTCAGCCCCTTGCTGGGCATCTTTCGCGAACAAAATATTCCAACCAGTGTTCATCACTGCATAAATATCATCATGACCACAGTGAACATTCAATGCATGTTTCGTTAACGCTCTCGCACCCACTTCTACAACCAATGTACTTAATTTACCCGGTGCATGAAAATATTGCTCTAAGCCATATACGATTCCTTGACCAGAGGTGAAATTCACTGTTCGTTTACCTGTTACAGATACTGCAATCGCACCTCCTTGAGCAGAATGCTCACCCTCTGTTTCAATTGCCAATAAGTGATTCGCCAAAAGCAGTTAATGCCCCTTTCGCATAAGCCAGTTGAAAAGCTTCTCCCATTTCAGTTGAAGGCGTAATCGGATAAAACACGCCTGCTTCTGCTATTAAAATTTCCGCCATAGTGACCAACTGAGAACCATTTGTTGTCACCCTAATTCCTGGGTATTTGGGCTTATTTTTTTCTACTTTTATTGCCTGAATCATATGCGTTATTTTTTGAATTAATATTTTATGGGGTGAACTATTCCATCTGGGGTATATTTTCAAACAGCTCAAATGTCCTTAAAGCCAACCCCCTACTGAGCTATCACAAACATTATTAGGAAAAGTTATACCAAGATTCAATAAAATAAAGATAAAACCCTCTTTATATATTAATTTAGCTTACCTCTTAAACTAATGCAGCGTATACACGACAGCGAATCCGTTAAACAACTCGTTCGGAGAATATCAGAACGATACCACCTCCCCTATTTCTCATTAACACCGACATTCTCAATTAGTCCAGAAATCGGCTACTTACCTGGAGAACATTACAAATGCCCGCAAAGCGGAAAAGATTGTGAAGTGTACTCTCGAGTCGTTGGCTATCTTCGACCAGTTGCCCAGTGGAACGATGGGAAACAAGCCGAATATGTAATGCGACAAACATACAACACGCCCAAAGTATTACCCATGAATAAATGATTGGAAACCTTCATATTGGTGGATTTCAAAAAGTAAGCATGATCGACTATCCTGGCAAAATTGCCGCGACAGTCTTTCTTGCACACTGCCCTTTCAGGTGTGACTATTGCCATAATCCAGAGCTGGTACAGTCACCTAAAAAAAAGACAGTTTATCTATTCAAAAGGTATTAAGTTTCCTCAAAACGCGTGAAGGACAATTAGACGGAGTCGTAATTAGTCGAGGTGAACCTACTTCAAATAGAGGACTCAAGGACTTTATTATTCAAATTAAGAATCTCGGCTTTCTCGTAAAATTAGACACCAACGGCTATAAACCAGCAACTATCAAAGCGCTACTTTCAGAACAATTGATCGATTTCATTGCCATGGATGTAAAGGCATCACTCGAAGAATACCAAACCGTAACCAATTCTAGGTCAAATTCATATAACATAAAAACATCTATCGATTTAATTAAACAGAGTGACATTGATCATGAATTCCGTACGACTGTTATTCCGGGCATACACGACACGGACATGCTACAGGAAATTAAAACATTAATCGAAGGGGCAAAACGTTTCACACTCCAAGGATTCCAACCAACCAATTGCATGAACCCCTCATTTAACAATCTATCGCGATTATATGAAAAAGACGCCTCTTCAAAAAAAACAGTGGGTAGATTTGGGCTCAGGCAACTCTCCCATCGTATGATACAGTGCGATCTCAAGGTTTTTGAAGGTCTTAAAACCATAGGCTTTTCTGGTAGTCAGATTTACTTTTCGGTTTAACCCTTC
>CAWUTK010000162.1:0-19551 GCA_963924785.1 uncultured Opitutales bacterium | reverse complement strand
CATTCTCTGTGACGAGTCGAACTATATTCGACAGGAGGTGACCTTCTCCTCAGACAAAGCCCTGCGGATTGAGTATGTGGAGCTGATCAACGCCTCACTGGAGGGTGCGGTGGTGAAGGGCGCCGTGGCCGGATCGCCGGTTGTCACCGACCAGCTGTTTATGGGGCTTGAGCATCCTGCTGCTGAAAACAGCGTCTCCAAAGCAACGCAGGTTCGTTGTGGCTATGCCCGGCAGGTTACCTTGGGAGAGGATAACTCTTACACCTGCTCTTCGGTGATCGGCATCTATCCGGAGGGTCAGTTGCGGCGCGCATTTCTTTATTATCTTGAGCGTGAACGTGCACACCCCAATCGGCAGTATGTGCACTATAATACGTGGTATGATCTCAATATCAGCCGCCCACAAAACCGGATGACTGAGACGGAGGCATTGGGCTCCATTAACCAGATCGGTACCGAACTGGTCACTAAGCGCGGAATGAAGATGGATGGTTTCGTCATGGATGACGGCTGGGACTCTCATGAAACCGTCTGGGACTTTCATGAGGGTTTCCCAAATGGGTTTACTGAGCTGGGCAAAACTGCCGCAAAATATGGAGCGGGTGTTGGTGTCTGGATGTCGCCCTTTGGCGGTTACGGGGGCGCAAAAGCCTCCCGCATACGCAACGGCCTGGCGATGGGTTATGAAACCAATAAGACCGGATTTTCCCTGTCCGGTAAAAACTATGGTGCTCATTATAAAAAAACCTGCATCCGCATGATAACGGAGTTCGGTGTTAACTATTTTAAATTTGATGGCATGGGCGCAGGCATGAGCGCGGATGGCAACGATCCCGAGGTGGCTGATGATATGAATGCGCTGGTTGACATCATTGCAGAGATGCGCGAATACAAAAAAGATACCTATATCAATGCGACGACGGGTACCTGGCCCTCGCCGTTCTGGACCCGGCAGTGTGATTCAATTTGGCGACAAGGTGGTGACACCGCTTTTTACGGCGTTGGCAGTCTGCGGGAGCAATGGATCACCTACCGCGACATGATTACCTATAGTCGGATTGTCATAAGGGGACCGCTTTATCCGCTCAATTCCGTGATGTTCCACGGCCTCGTGATTGGCGACGTCCATTATCCCAAAAAGATGGAACTAGATGAAACATCGGTACGCCATGAAATTCGTGCCGCATTCGGCTGTGGTTCCGGTCTACTCGAGTTGTATATCACGCCCCGATTGCTGACCACGCAGATGTGGGATGATATCGCGGAATCTGCCAAATGGTATCGGAGCAACGAAGAGGTCTTCGTCGATACGCATTGGATCGGTGGATACCCCAACCGGCTCGAGGTGTATGGTTGGGCCTCCTGGAGCCCGCAGGAAGGGGCGTTGACGTTGCGCAATCCGAACGAAGTAGCTCAGACCTACCAACTGGATATCGGCAAGGCATTTGAGCTGCCTGAAGGTGCGCCGCAGGCCTACATTTTAACGTCGCCATTCAAGGATCAAAGCCTGCAAAAGCTGGATGCAGCAGCTGGAAGATTGGTGGATGTGACGCTTCAGCCATTCGAAGTTCTGGTTTTTGATGCGACTCCGCAAGCCAGCAACAAACCCAAAATTTAATAGACCGTATTTAAGATCTGAAATAAAAATAGAAATAAAAATAAAATGAAAATGAAACTAATTAAACTTTTTGTGGGCATCGTTCTAAGCATCAGCGCTGTATGGGCCGAACCAGCAAGTGCCCCGAACGTGATCATGATCCTTAGCGATGATCAGGGTTACGCTGATTACAGTTTCATGGGGCATGAAATTATCCAGACGCCGAGGATTGACCGGCTTGCTTCTCAGAGTCTGGTCTATACGCGTGGGTATGTGACAACGGGTGTTTGTTGTCCATCGCTTTCTACTATGCTGACCGGCCTGTATCCACATCAGAACGGGACAACTGGAAACGACCCATTGCCCGGAACGAGTCGTAAGCCCTGGATTGATGCTTTTCGCGACTCTCCCCAGTTGCCAAGGCTATTAGGGGAGAAGGGATACCTTTCCTTACATACTGGAAAATACTGGCATGGAGATCCCGAGGTCTCAGGCTTTACCGATAGTATGGGGCCAACACTTCGGCATGGATCACCTTATTCGCTGAGTATTGGGCGAGATACCATGGAGCCGATTTATGATTTTATTGAGAAAGCACAGAAGGAATCTAAGCCATTTTTCGTGTGGTATGCTCCTTTTATGCCGCACACGCCGCATACCCCGCCCGCGCGTCTTGAAGAAAAATATAAGGCATTGGGTGCCAAAAAACAGGCGAAATATTATGCTATGTGTGAGTGGTTTGATGAGACCTGTGGCGATCTATTGGACCATCTTGACGAGCAAGGTTTGACGGACAATACCATTATCGTGTACATCTGTGACAATGGCTGGGGCACTATGGGCAAAGGATCCGTAAAAGCCTCTCCTCATGAACTCGGAGTTAGGACTCCAGTTATGATCAAGTGGCCTAACAAGGTCAAAGTGAAGATGGACGAAGAAAATATGGCCAGCAACATAGATATGGCACCTACAATTCTCGCAGCTTGTGGCGTAGATATTCCGTCTGTGATGCCGGGTGTCGACCTGCTGGATTTCGATGCCGTTTCAAAACGAAAGAATTTGTTTCTGGAATGTTTTACTCATGACATGCTCGCAGTGGATCAGCCCGCAGCGGGTTTGCGAGCTCGCTCCTACGTGGAGAAAGATTGGAAACTGACAGTGTGGCATACACCGCATGAGTCATTGGAGATAAAGCCATGGCAAATGGATACTCCTAAGGATCAGGTGCAACTCTTTAACCTGAAGGCAGATCCAATGGAGCGTCGCAATCTTGCGTCACAGCATTCTGAAAAAGTATCAGAAATGACGAAGCGACTCAATCGGTGGTGGAATCCTTAACCGAAAGAGAAAGAGGTGTCGGGCTCATCGAGGATAGACGAGAGTAGCTGGGCTGGAATATCGCTTAATGCTAAATATGGTAAAGCCAAAGTTTAAGCGGTAAGCCCTTTGTTTTATTGCAAAATGGAATAATTTTCTGTATTGCTTTAATATATGGGGTATGGAACTAAATTGGTATGTATAACTGTCCTTGCGATCGCAGGGCTCAGTTACTTGTTGGTAAATAATCCGGCTTCATCTCAAAGGGGTTCGAATTCGGATTTACCGGTATCGCAACAAGTATTAACCTTGTATTGTGCTGCCGGTATAAAACCTGCGGTATTGAAAGCGACTCAAGCATTTCAACAGGAGTATGGTGTCCAAGTGAATATTGAATATGGTGGGTCTGGCACTTTGTTAAGTCGTATCGAAATTGCGCCTGTTGGGGACCTTTATATTGCCGCAGATTCTAGCTATATCGATAAGGCTAAGGAGAAAGGATTGGTTGATGAGCGGTTGCCGTTAGCAAAGATGAAGCCGGTTATTGCTGTGCAAAAGGGTAATCCCAAAGGGATCATGAGTGTTAGTGATTTAGCTAGACCGGATGTTAAATTGGCGCTTGGGAATCCAGGGGCGTCTTCGATCGGGAGGCAGACGAAAATCCTGTTAGAGAAAGTTGATTTTTGGGAAGCAGTGGAAGATAATGCAACAAAGCAGGGTGTGTTTAAGCCAACTGTCCCTGAGATTGCGAATGATGTTAAACTCGGTGTGGTTGATGCCGCAGTGGTTTGGGATGCGACTGTGAATCAATATCCAGAGTTAGAAGCTATCAGTGTACCAGAGTTTAATGTGGCTGAAAAAAATGTAACCATCGCTGTTTTGAAATCATCAAAGAATCCGACAACAGCACTGCGACTGGCTCGTTACTTGAATTCAGTGGAAGGTAATAAAATATTCAAGGAAAGCGGGTTTGTTCCAGTAGTAGGTGATGATTGGGCTTGGGCGCCGGAAATTACCTTTTATTGTGGTAGCCTCAATCGTAGAGCTATAAAAGATGCTATTAAGGATTTTCAGAAACGGGAAGGTGTCATTATAAATACAAAGTATAATGGTTGTGGGATTTTGACGTCAGATATGAAATTGATCAAAAGCGGTTCATCTGTTCAGAATTTCCCCGACGTTTATATGGCCTGCGATCGATATTATTTGGATAACGTGAGCGATTGGTTTCAGGAAGATACGAATGTGTCTCAAACGGAAATTGTCATCGTTGTGCCAAAGGGGAATCCCGCAAACATTAAGCGACTTCGTGATTTGGCAAAACCTGGAGTTAAGTTGTCCTTGGGTCAACCGGAGCAGTGCACGATTGGGGCTTTAAGTAAGATCTTACTTGTGAGAGCGGGTATTTATGATCAAGTGATGAACAATGTGGCGGTTCAGACCGCATCGTCTGCAATGCTTATTCCAACAGTCGTGAAAACAAAACACATGGAGACTGTGTTGGATGCAACGTTGGCGTATAAGGTTGATACCATGGATGTGTCTGATCAGGTTGACGTGATTCCTATTCGAGGGATGGAGGCGATGGCCATTCAACCTTTTAGTTTGTCCACTTCTAGCAATTTTAAGTTTCTTGGAAGACGATTGAAGCAGAAGATTATTAGATCTGAGGCCGATTTTGACAGATCAGGTTTTGAGTTTTTAGCAAAATAGCCCCAGATTACGATTGGAAAACATCTTTTCATATGAAATTGTAATATTTGAGAAATGCCCTCATAGTACCTTTTTGTTAAAAAATATAATCCCTTATGTCTCAGTCAAACAATAACTTAAATGCGATAAATTCCGGTCGGTTGATTTTGTCCGATCGCATTTTCAAGGTGTGTTTTGGGCTGATTCTTGCTTTTTATGCGATTTTGCTAATCGGCATGCTGGCTGCAGATGGATTTTATTTGATCGATGGGGCGAAGGCTGGTGAAAATCCTATCCTTGAAGCAATTTCACAGCCGGAAATTCAAAACTCGATCTATTTGAGTTTAATTTCATGTTCACTGTCGGCGTTCCTCTCAATTATTGTGGCTATCCCGACAGGTTATATTTTAGCCAATAGCGATTTTAAGGGAAAGCAACTTCTGGACTCGACCTTAGATATACCAATTGTACTTCCTCCTTTAGTAGTCGGAATAAGCTTACTGATAATGTTTCAGTTTCCTCCTTTTACGGTCGCGTTATCAAAGATCTTTCCCTTTTTTGGAATCGAAGGTGATAAGACATTAAATGAATGGGTGGTGTATCAGGTGCCAGCAGTTATTTTAGCTCAATTTACGGTTGCGGCCGCTTTTGCGATTCGAACCTTGAAGGTTTCATTTGAGCAGATTGATGGAAGGCATGAGCAGGTGGCATTGACATTGGGTTGTTCTCGGTTTCAGGCTTTTTATCGTGTTGTTTTACCTCAAGCGGCTCCTGGGATTGTTACGGCTTGGACACTTGCATGGGCGAGAAGCTTAGGAGAATTTGGCCCACTGCTGATATTTGCAGGTGCGACTCGAAATAAAACTGAGGTGCTTTCGACAACAGTCTTTTTAGAAATGAGTATTGGTAATCTTCAGTCTGCGGTGGCGGTATCGATAATAATGGTTGCTGTTGCATTCGTTGTTTTGATGATCGCGCGGATATTCGGAAAGAGAGGGGTGCTGATATGATTTCATTGAAGGCAATCGAGTTCACTCAAGGAGAATTTTGTATTAAAGATCTGAATTGTGAAATAACTCAAGGAGAGTATGTTATCATTATGGGTAACACTGGTTCGGGAAAAACGACGATTCTTGAAATGATTTGTGGTTTACGGACACCGACTTCTGGCGAAATTATTTTAAACAATCAGAATGTAACGAACCTAAAGCCTGCATTAAGAGGAATTGGTTATGTTCCTCAAGATGGAGCCTTGTTTCCAGGCTTAAGTGTCCGGGAAAACTTAGGTTTCGCATTAGAGCTTAGAAAATTTGATAACGAACAGATCGCTGAGAAGGTAGAGCGAATATCAAAAGAGTTGAAGGTTTCTCATCTACTGGATCGTGGGATTACTAGTTTAAGTGGTGGAGAAAAACAAAGAATTGCTCTTGGCCGCGCTATTATATTTAAGCCAACGGTCTTACTTTTTGATGAACCCTTAAGCGCTTTGGATTCAGAAACCCATACAGAGCTTTGTGAGTTGTTGAAATCTATTAGCGAAGACCGCGAGTTAACTATCATTCATGTAACCCATAATATAAACGAAGCAGATCTTCTCGGAGATAGGCTAATACGACTTCAAGATGGAAAACTCATTTCAACTCAATCAAATAAAAAAGATGAATAGTATCAGGATTTTACTTTGTTTTTTAATTTTTCAAGGAGCGGTTTACTCCTGTAATATTCCAGTGTTTCGTTATGCTTTAGAAAAATGGCCTGGTGATGGTTATATCGCAATAGTCTTAAGTGAAGATGAGTTGAAGGGAGAAGGAAAACAGGCATTTGATTTTCTGATGAAGTATAGCATGAATGAAAGTTACGCAAGTAACCTAGAGTCGTACCATTTCACGACAGAAACATTAGAGAAAAGTGAGGTTTTAAGCTGGTTTAGTGAAAGTCCAGATTTGAGTAAAGGACCTCTTCTTTTTGTTTTTCCTCCAAGGTCTGCAAGGATTAAGGGGGCTGTGTGGGAAACTCCACTAACATTAGAGGCTGTTGAAAATGTTTTATATAGTCCTGTTCGAAATGAATTAGCCAATGAAATTTGTAGTGGGACCAGTGGTGTATGGGTGCTATTGGAATCTGGAGATGCAGAGAAAGATGAAGCGGCATGGAAGGTAATGCAAGAGGCGAAGGTGGCTATTAACGAACATATGGTATTGCCCGAGGGGGTCGTGTTAAGTGATGGAACGGTCACAGGAGATGGATCTATCGCATATGATCCAGAAAATGAGTTGTTCTCGGACATTGAACTTAAAATCGATTTTAAAATTAAACGTATTCGTCGAGATGCTGATCCGTTTTTTACTAAAACAATGATTGATATGTCGGATGCGGGTGAACTTTCGAATGAGCCTTTGGTCTTCACTCTCTTTGGTAGAGGGCGAGCACTCGACCCTATGATTAGTGAGGGTATCAATGAGGATAATTTATATTTTTCAGCAGAGTATTTATGTGGAGCTTGTTCCTGTGAGGTGAAGTCTCAGAATCCTGGTTATGATATACTGATGTTGAAAAATTGGGAAGCAGCTATATTGGGAGAGGATGAAGAGATCGATTTCAATGAGTTTGTTAAGGTTGAGGTTTTAGATGTGCCAGCGGATGAGGGCTCTCCTGACTCAGCAAAAATCATCCTATTGCTAACTGGAGTGATTCTGCTAATGCTTGTGGTGGCTTTAGGTCAAAGAAAATCATCGTTATAAAGTTCTGCTTAAACGTCATTCTATGAAACCATTAAAATTAAGACATTTATTAATTGCTGAATTAAAGTTCCGTTGGGCTAGTTCTCTTATGGCTATATTGGCTGTTTTGGTTGCTTGTGCTTGTGTGTGTGGGTCGTTTATTGCGCTAAAGGTTTACGATAAGGAAACCCAGATGAGTATCGGGGAACTTCAAGAGCGGTCAAGGGAACGTATGGAAGCGTTGGAGTCGGAGGCACGCATTTTTTCGAAGTCTTTGGGCTTTAATATTTTTATTTATAATGGATCTCAAGAGTTGGGGGACTTTTATAATACTGATACCAGTACGCATTTTTTGACTGAACAACAGGCGGATGTGTTGGCAAAATCAGGGTTTGAATTATTGAATCATCACTTGCCGGTTTTACGTGAACGCTTTCATTGGAAGGAATATGGAGGGGACGTGATCATCGGCGGAATTAAGGGTGAGATCTTTATTAAACGTAAGTGGCAGAAACCATTGGAAGTCGAATTGAAACCATCAGAGGTGCATCTCGGTCATGCCTTGGCGAAGAAGCTTTCAGTTGAAAAGGGCGCGAAGGTGATGGTTTTAGGTAAGTCCTATGACGTGACGCAAGTGCGGGAACATTTGGGTTCAAAAGATGATATCACCCTTTACATGAACCTCGGAGATGCTCAGAGCGTTTTGAATCGGCCTGGTCAAATAAGTGGAGTGCTTGCGATTAGTTGTAATTGTGCGGCAGGAGATGTAGATCCTATTCGCCGAGGTGTTCAGCGATTGATACCAGAGGCAGATGTTGTTGAGTTTGTTGTTCGTTCTAAAGCACGGCAGCAGGCACGTCAGGCGGTGGCAAAGACGAGTTCTGCTGAGTTGAAGGATATTAGTAATTCTAGAGGGGATTTGCGATTGTCACTGTCACGCTTTTCTTTCTTGTTTTCATTGTTTATGGGCCTAGCGACACTTGTATTATTGGTCTTTCTTTATGGTAGCAATGCGAATGACCGGAGAGGTGAAATCTCAATTTTAAAAACACTTGGTTTGAGCACATGTTCTATATACGGCTTGTTTTTTGCAAAGGCATCCGTGCTGTCGTTGATCGGTTGTATTGTAGGTGTTCTTTTGAGTTGTAGTATTAGTCTGTGTTTTATTAAGCCTGACTTAGGGATTTCTTTATTGGATTTCACTCCATTGGCTGCAATCGTGATTGCTTCTGGTTGGGCCATGAGTTTTCTTGCGAGTTGGTTGCCTGCTCGTAGTGCGGTTCGACAAGATCCCGCAGTTGTATTAAGTGAAGAGGGGTAATGTTATGCTAACTGTAAAAAATATTCAAAAATCATATACTGATAGCAACGAAGATGTTTCTGTTCTTAAGGGCATTGACTTAGAGCTTAAGGGTGGAGGTATTCATGCTGTGGTCGGACCTAGCGGATGCGGTAAAAGTACATTTTTGTTGATTTGTGGAGGTTTGCTTCAACCGAGTAAGGGAACGGTTCTTGTTAATGATGAAAACCTGTTTGAACTTAAAGGTGATGAGCGATCTAAGTTAAGAGCCTCTTTAGTTGGCTATGTGTTTCAAAAATTCCATTTGATTCCTTATCTGAATATAGAACAAAATATATTGGCCAGCAGTCTAAGTATGCCAAATGAAAATTTAGAGGATCGATGCAAAGAGTTGGTAGAGGAGTTGGGTTTAGGGCATCGTCTTAAGCATATTCCTTCAAAGCTGAGTTCGGGTGAGCAACAGCGTGTGGCTCTGGCTAGAGCGTTGCTAAATAAACCAAAGATTCTAATCGCTGATGAACCAACGGGCAATCTTGACACTGAAAACGGTAATGCAGTGTTTGATATATTTAAAAAATTCTCAGATGAGGGTGGACTTGTTTTAATGGCGACACATGACCGAGAGCTTGCAAAGCGGGCAGACAGCATTCAGTCATTTGATAAAGGACTCTTGGTTTCATCTATATAAGGAAATAAATTATGAACGTGAACATTAAGTATATGGGGCAGCTTCGAAAAGAGTCTGGTGTTTCAGGAGAGAGTATCGGCTTGGATGAAGGAGCAACCGTTAAGGATTTAATGAATAAATTGTGCGATAAGCATGGAGAGAAATTTACGAAAATAGTTTTTGACCGTAGCGATAAACCGTCTTTAGCCATTCTTTGTTTTGTTGATGATGAACAAAAGGAGTTGAGTGATTTATTAAATGATGACCAGCAGATTACACTTATGTCACCGATCTCTGGAGGCTAAAAGATGCCAGGTTTAAGTGAAGAAGAATTAGCTACGTATGAATGGCAACTTGATGTGCCAGGATTTGGGGCCTCGGGCCAAGAGAAACTTAAAAACGCCACTGTGTTAATTTCACGTGTCGGTGGATTGGGAAGTGTCGTCGCTTATGAGTTAGCCGCTGCAGGAGTGGGGAAACTTATTCTGGCTCATGCGGGGAATATACAACCATCGGATCTGAATCGTCAGTTGCTCATGACTCATGATGCATTAGGGACCTCTCGTGTTGAGTCAGCCAGTAGGCGTTTGAATGAATTGAATCCTAGATTGGAAATAGAAGCTATTGCAGAGAATATTAGTGAATCAAATGCCGAATCAATCATTAACCGGGTAGATGTTGTTGTTGATTGCGCGCCTTTATTCGAAGAGCGAATGGCAATGAATAATGCCGTCGTGAAGTTGAGGAAGCCTTTGATTGAATGTGCGATGTATGAGCTTCAAGCTCAGATCACAACAATTCTACCAGGCAAGACTCCATGCCTTTCTTGTTTGCACCCGAATAAGACTACTAGTTGGAAACGTCGATTCCCCGTGATTGGTGCAGTCTCAGGAACAGTCGGTTGTCTCGGTGCAATGGAGGCGATAAAGGTAATCTCTGGTCTAGGGGATACTTTAGAAAATCGTATGCTGTTGATGGATTTAAGAGATATGAGTGTTGATACGATGAAAATTAAAAGACGTTTGGACTGTTCTTGCTGCGCATCGATTTAGGCTAGTAGGCAAATCCTAGGTTAGTTGATGAGCGAGTATGGGATGTGGGATACCTTTCAGTTCTAAATTTAATGATTTTTTGATTTCAATTTTTTCTTTAGACATATTCGCAACACGTTGTAGGTGTTTGTCTGATATTAATATTTTCCCTGTTTCGGATGCACTTTCAAGTCGTGCGGCAATGTTAACTGATTGTCCGATGGCTGTGAAAATCATACGGTGCGGGTTATTAAACGCACCACACATTATGTCTCCAGAATCGATGCCTATTCGGAGTTGAATTTTATTATTTTCAGTTTTGTCCTTATTGTATTGATCGCACTTGGCTAAAATGGCTTTAGCCGCATGAATCGCTAAAAGAGGGTGGTCTGATATGTCCACTTCCGAGCATACGCGGAGTCCCCACAGAATCATCGCTCCGTCACCCATCATTTTATCTAAATAACCGCTGTGTTCTTCTGTCGATGATGTGATGATTTCTGAAAGGTCTTCTATATAACTAGTGGCTTCTTCGTCGTTCATTTCGAAGATTTTATTAGTTGAATTGACGGCATCAACAAACATTACTGTTAGGTCTCGAATTTTTGCATTTTCTTGCCCTTTAGCAATACGTTCGCCAAGGAAAAGGGAGCCATAGGTTTTTTTTCGAAGGTTATTATATTTTATTAAATCTTTTTCAGATTGATCAATGTCTATGAATTGACCCTGTATGAACGTTTCATCCAGGGATCGTGTTCCGATCCAAAGGAATCGTTTCTCTTCACCGTTAATCGTTAACGTGATCTTTGTGTTAATTTTATCATTCTTATGGTGAATGATACTTGATAAATGTTTTGTTACTTCAGTGATGTTTGCATTAAGTGCAGAGAGGGTTTCTTCTAACGTTTTGAGCTTGTTAATATCAACACCTGCTTGTTCAAGGTGTTGAGGGAAAGAACCCTTGAGGAATATTATTTCACATTCAAGGGTCGCTTTGTAAATTAGTGGCAGTGCGTTGTTTAGGAAGTCCTCTTGGTGGCTTATTCTTGTCTTTTTGTCAGGCATAGATTCTTCGAGGTTTAAAGGATGTGGGTTATCATATGTTAGAATATGTTATAGAGTCCAGTATATGTTTCAAACGGCCAGAATATCATCTTGTGGATGAAAGATAATGTCTTATATTTAATGTATGAAAATTAACGTATGCTTTGTTGTTTTGTTCGTAGTGTTTAATAATCTACTGTTTGCCGGGAACTGGCCAATGTGGAAGTTGGATGCTTCAAGGTCAGCAAATACGAGTGAGGTCTTGCCGGAAAATTTAAAACTTCAATGGACACGTAAATTAGATAAGCCGATTACGTGTTGGCCTGAGAATCAAGTGAAGTTACAATTTGATACGGCTTATGAACCCATTTATATGGATGGGTTGTTGATTGTCCCTTCAATGATCGATGGATCAGTGACAGCTTATCAGGCTTCAACTGGTAAGGAAGAGTGGAGGTTCTATACTGAAGGTCCTGTTCGATTCGCTCCCTTGGCATGGAAAGATAAAGTTTTTGTCGTATCTGATGATGGGTATTTGTATGCATTAGGCCTTAAGACTGGCACCCTTGAGTGGAAGTTTAGGGGAGGTTCTGGAGAGCATCGATTACTTGGAAATGGAAGGATTATAAATTTGCACCCAGCTAGAGGCGCGCCAGTGGTTTATGATGAAACCATATATTTCGGTGCAGGGATATGGCCATTTATGGGAACGTTTATTCATGCGATAAACGCAGATACGGGTGAAGTTGTTTGGACGAATTCGGGAAGCGGCTCAGATTACCAACTTCAACCACACAGTACACCCGCTTTTGCAGGTGTTTCTCCGCAAGGCTATTTTGCCGCAGATGAAGAGAAGTTATATGTGGCAGGAGGTAGATCTGTTCCAGCCGTGTATGATCGGAAAACGGGGAAGTTGTTGTATTTTAACATGAATGACAAAAATGGAGCTTATGGTGTTTCGCTTCTGAAAGATAATTTTGCTTTAGATAATGCATTATATTCCAAAGATGGAGGCGGTAAACGTGGAAGTGCAACATGTAGTGTTATTGGTAAAGACAGTATGTGGGGCATCGAGAAGAACAGTATCGTTGAATTTAGTTCGGCGTTAGTAAAGTCTGAGTATAAAGATAGAAAAGGTAAGAAGCGAACGAGTCTAAAGGTTAAGAAGCAGAATGAATTCTCTATTCCTAATGGTTTTGGGCGATTATTATTGAAAGCAGGTGACCGGTTTTATGGAGGAGGAGATGGCTTTGTTTATGGAGTAGATGATAAAGGTAAATTAACTTCTAGTGCTGGAGATCCTGGAGGGGAACCAATTATTGAAAAAGGGGCCTCTT
Source organism: uncultured Opitutales bacterium (assembly GCA_963924785.1). Lineage (GTDB taxonomy): Bacteria > Verrucomicrobiota > Verrucomicrobiia > Opitutales > CAJWYM01 > CAWUTK01. The sequence continues at coordinate 6,846 of CAWUTK010000162.1, read as the reverse complement.
GGTCTTATTTATTATCTGATCCTAGTGGCGAAAATTGGTCGTCCGTTGGGTTTGATGACTCAAATTGGAAAAAGGGAAATGCGGGTTTTGGCTACGGCGATAATGATGATCGAACTGAGTTGAAGATGAGAGGGCATACGGATAAACTGTTTATTCGAAAAGAATTTAACTTAGATTCAGTTCCTTCAGGTATTAAACTGGTTATTAATTACGACGATGCATTTATCGCTTACATCAATGGAAAGGAAGTCTTACGTGTAGGCGTTAAGGGTGAGAAGGTATCGGGCCATGAAGCAAGTGGTCATGAAAGCTTTGATGTTGAGAATAAATATTTCAAACAAGGTAGTAATGCTATTGCGATAAAAGGTTTAAATGCTGGGCTTAAAAGCAGTGATTTTACGTTAGATCCTTACCTTGAAATGGAGAGTCAGTCTAAGGACCCTAAGGTAGCTGAGGTCTCTAAGGCATCAAACTCAAGTTGGAAGCATGCAATCGAAGGTGAACTCAAAAGTTTAATTTCAGCGGATGGCTACTTATTTGCCTCAACAACTGAAGGCTACCTTTATTGTTTTTCAGACTCAGCCAAGAATTCAACCAAAGAATATTCAGAGAGTTATTCACAGATTGATGGAACCTCATCAAAATGGAAGCGCTTTTGTTCAAGTTTACTCGAAGGTCTGAATACCGATATGGGTTTTGTGATTGTAGACGGAATTGAGAATGGAGATTTGATTAAAGAACTTTTAGCGAATTCTAAATTCCATGTGATCGCATTAGATAATGATGCAGAAATTATCGACCAGCAAAGGGGTATGTTTTCTAAATATGGTTTATTGGGGAAACGAGTAACTCTAATAAAGGGAGACCTTAGTCAGATTCCATTTGCCTCGTATTTGGCAAAAGCAATCTGTTCTGAGAAATTACCCTCTGGAGTTGCTGGGAAGGAGATCGCTTACTTTAAGAAGATTTCCTCGATTTTAAGACCTTATGGAGGACGAGCAATTTTTGACAATATATCATTAGACAAAAATCGCTTAGAAGTTATGTTGCCTGCATTAGAGGGGATAGATGTTTCTATTACTGGATCTATTTTGACTCTAAAAAAAGAAGGGGCGTTGCCAGGTTCCGATAGTTGGACACATCAGTATGGAGATACTCATAATAGCGTTTTTTCAAAAGACTCTAGGGTTAAAGCTCCTTTGGGAATTCTTTGGTTTGGTGGCCCATCTCATCTCGATGTTCTGCCTCGACATGGTCATGGTCCGCCTGAATTGATTTTTGATGGGCGCCTGATTATCCAAGGTATCGGTGTAATCAGTGCGCGAGACGTCTATACTGGTCAGGTCCTTTGGAGGCGTGAATTTAGTGATTTAGACACGTTTGGGATGTATTATGATTCATCGTTTAAAGATGACCCTCATAGTCGTTCTTATAACCAGAAGCATATTCCAGGAGCTAATCAATATGGAAGCAACCTGGTTTCAGATGGAAAAAAACTGTTTTTGAACATTCAGAATAAAGTCTTGGTCTTAGATCCTAAAACCGGTGATGTTGTTCAGACGATCAAGCCAACTCGAAATAGTGAGGGTGAAATCGAGAATATCGGCTTTATTGCAGCTACTGATAAATACTTTATCCATACTTCTGCACCGCTTCAGGTTAGATCGAAGAAGAAGGGGAAGGGAGACGTGACGCGTAATGCTCGATTTGGTGCAGGCAGTACGAAGATAGTTGTTCGTGATATTTCTACTGGAGCTGTTCTGTGGTCGAGGAATGCAGAGTATAACTTTAGGCATAATTCGATAATTATAAACAAGGATATGCTTTATCTAATAGATGGAGTCACTAAAACACGTATGTTCGCATTGAATCGTAATGAGGACAAGGTTCAGGCAAAACTTCTGGCGCTTGATTTGAAAACGGGCAAAGAGAAATGGTTACAAGATGAAAATGTATTTGGCACTTGGTTGAGTTATTCAAGTGAAAATAATATTTTGTTGATGGCGGGTAGTAAATCAAGAGATCGATCTAAAGATGAGGTGAGTGATGGTATGGCTGCCTATAATGCGACAACGGGATCTGTTCTTTGGCGTAATAAGGACTCTTACCTAGGACCAGTGATTTTGAGGCATAAAACTATTATTACGCAGCCTAACTACGGCACTCAAGAGACGGAGCCTGCGTTTGCGTTTGATTTACTCACAGGCAAACCTTTAATGACCAAAGATCCTGTCACCAAAAAAGATGAGCTTTGGAGTTGGGTTCGCTACTATGGTTGTAATACCGCCATTGGTAGTGAGAACTTGTTGACCTTTCGCTCTGGATCGGGGGCGTATATCGATCTTACTGATGGGGGTAAAAGCACGGTTCAACTAGGAGGTTTTAAATCGGGTTGTTCTTCAAACATGATAGCGGCTGATGGTGTGATGAATGCACCCGATTATACAAGAACTTGCACGTGTTCGTATCAGAATCAAACATCCTTGGCCTTGATTCATTGGCCGGATGATAACGAAAGTTCTGTCGTTGAAAGTTGGGGTTTTATGAATGTCAATTCACCTAAGGAACCATTGCCCTTGAGTCGAGTGAATCTGAATTTTGGAGCGGCAGGCAATCGCCGAGATACTTCTGGTGATGTTTGGCTTGAATCTCCAGATCGTGGAGGCCCTTCACCGGTTGTCCCTGTTATGATAAAGGGAGATTTTAGATTTAATCGAGTGCATTCCTCTTTGGTTGAAAAATCTAAAAATGATAATGCTTCCGAAACTTGGGTTGGTTCATCTTCGATCGAAGGTGTTGGGACAATTACCATTCGTCCATTTCTTCAACCTAGTAAGAGCAAGAAGTCTAAAATTAGTGGAATCGAAAACATGAGGACTTCTTATGGTTTTTATAAATCCTTTGATGATGTTCAGGGAGAATTAGCTAGACCACAAACGTATACTGTCCGTCTGCACTTTTGTGATACAACGTCTGTGAAAGCGGGAGATCGTGTTTTTGATATTACGATTAAAGCCGAGAATGAATCGAGTGTTAAAGGGATTGATGTATTCAGCTCTGTCCAAGGAAAAAGTATCCCTTGTTCTATAACTAAAAAAGGCATCATGCTAAAAGATAATCTCAACATTACGTTATCTAAAATAAAAGGACTTCCGCCCATTTTATCAGGTATAGAGCTCGTTAAGGAAAAATGAGTCATAATCCTTCAGTCTATTTGAAACTCCTAGATGCTGACGAAAATCACCTGAGATAAAAGAAGGGAATAACCCTTTATAGGAATTTATATGATTAAGATTAAAAATATGATGGAAATTAAAAAAATATTAATACTCATTATGATGGCTGTATTTATTCAGACATTTCTTGGTAGTTTGTTTGCGGCAGAACCAGCAGAAAAGCTTAATGTTGTTGTGATCATTAGTGATGATCATGCCTACCACGACTTCGGTTTCATGGGGCATCCCATGATCCAGACACCGAACATTGACAAGTTGGCTAGCGAGAGTCTTGTGTTCACACGTGGATATGTGAGCACCGCATTGTGTGCACCGGCACTGGCCTCACTGCAAACGGGCATGTATCCTCATCGGCATGGATGGACGGGAAACGATCCCGTTGAGGGTTGGGGCGCTCGACAGCAGTGGATCGATCATTATAGTCAGCAACCGCAACTACCCGCTTTGCTGGCCGAACAGGGGTACCTGAGTTTGCACACCGGGAAGTATTGGCAGGGCGACCCGAAGAAGGTATCGGGGTTTACTCACAGTATGGGTGAAACCCTTCGGCATGGCTCGAAAGCTTCACTGGGAGTGGGGCGAGATACGATGCAACCGATCTATGATTTTATTGAAGAAGCTAGGGGTGAGAAAAAACCGTTCCTTGTCTGGTACGCACCGTTTCTTCCACACACACCTCACACTCCGCCGGACCGTCTCTACCAAAAGTATAAAGGGAAAACAAAGCGCGATGCTCATGCGAAGTATTTCGCTATGGTCGACTGGTTGGATGAAACCTGTGGAGATCTTATGCAGTATCTTGATGATAACGGCCTTCGCGAGAATACGATGGTGATGTATATCAATGACAACGGTTGGCCACACGGTGATGAGAGTAGTTATCGCGGTCATAAAATGTCTCCTTGGGAGCAGGGAGTACGAACGCCTATCATGGTGCGCTGGCCGGGCAAGGTTAAGCCACGGATGGATGAAACCAATCTGGCGATCAATTTGGATATTGCAGTAACTGCACTGGCCGCGGCTGGGATCCCTGTGCCGAAGGAAATGGATGGGATTAATTTACTGGATGACGAGGCGGTGAAGGCACGTGACAGCATTTTTATCGAAGATTTTGATCACGACATGGTCGCCCCGGATCGACCGGAAGATTCACTTGAAGCGCGTGGCATTATCTCAGGCGACTGGAAACTGGTGGACATGATGGAACCCGATAATACGACAGCGGCCGGGGCATATCTTTTCAATCTGAAAAATGATCCGAAAGAAAAAAATAATCTTGCCGGACAGCAACCGCACAAAGTGATCGAGCTTCGAAAAAAGTTAAATGATTGGTGGAATCCAAAGCCTGATTTTAAAACGGATACTCGACCTGATGGAGTCACGACGCTTCGACTCCCTTTTCGAACAGTGGGAGATGTGACACTGGACTTGAAGGTTTGGTGGCCACCGAAGTACAGGCCGATCAGTAAAAAGGCTCCGGCCATGGTTCTATTCCACGGTGGAGGCTGGGGGAATGGCGATATGATTGTATGGAACGGTATGGCTCCTTTTCTTGCCAAACGGGGCTTGATCGTGGTGACACCGAATTACAGGACAAGTCAAGAACACGGGACTAGACCGAAGGCTTGTCTTGTGGATACGAAAAGTGCCATGAGGTTTGTTCGCGAGCATGCGAAGGAATGGGGCATTGATGCCACAAGGATTGCCGCAGGCGGTGGTTCGGCGGGTGGGCATCTCGCTGCAGCCGCAGCATTTTGCCCAGGCTTTAATGCCGAGGGTGATGATCTCAAAATTAGTTGTAAGCCTGATGCTTTGTTTCTAATGAGCCCTGTTATTGACAATGGCCCTGGAGGTTTTCGACACGCCGCGGTAAAAGACTACTGGGAAGACTTTTCTCCTTTGCACAACATCTCTAGCAACCCTCCTCCTACCCTTTACGTAACGGGTGATAAGGATGGTTACGTGCCTATCGAAACGGCGCATAAGTATAAAGCTGAAATGGAAAAGCAGGGCGGGCGTTGCAATCTTGTTATCTATGAAGGTGAGGGCCATGGTTACTCACCGGAAAGGGGCGTGCAGACCCAACAACATATAATCGATTTCTTCGAGAGCCTTGGCTATATCAAGCCGGTTAAATAAACGACAGAGGTTTGAATGACAAATAATGTACCATAGTTACGATTCTCCTTAAGTGTGTTTTTAAGGTTTCTGGCTAGCGCCGAATCCAAGCCAATCAAGGTGGCTTGCTTGGGAGATAGTATTACTCTGGGAGTAGGGCTTGCCGAGCCAGACTTGGAGGGTTGCCCCGCTCAGCGCATAGGATGAGGTATCCCCAACTTTGCTCAGTCGCTTCAAATCTTCAAAAACTGTAATATGAAACAAACCCTTCTATATAATAAAAACCGTGTCGGAGATTACCCGCCATCCAATTGTTAGGCTATTTTTTGCGTCTCACTATCGATAATCTCAGATAGATAAACTTTCATCAATGATTGATAAGGAACATCTTTCTTATTCGCTAAGACCTTTAATTTCTCAATCATAGATTCAGGTAAACGAATAGATATAGACTTCAAAGAAGGCTTCAAATTAGAAAATGATACATTTCCTGCATCCTCCCAATCGATATACTCTGAACTATCATTCTTCTTCCAAAAATCTCTTTCTGCTTTTTCACTCTTAAATTTTGGTATTTTTTTCATAACCCTCCCGTTCCTTTTTACTCATATCTCTTGCTGAGATTACTCTTATCAATTTTCCTCTTTCAACAAAAGCTATCATTAATCTTCGACCATCATCTGTATTCCCCAAGACATAATACCGCTCTTCACATAAAGAATGCCTTTCGTCATAATAAAGCAATAATGGTTCATTGAAAAAAACCTGCTCAGCTTCAAATTTTGAAACGTCATGACTGATCGAATTCTTAACGTCATTCCCTTTCACCCATAGAAACCCATCAAATTCACTTAAATTCATTTGTATATAACTATAATATACAGATGAATTTAAGTCAAATTTATTTTCTTTTGCCTAAGTTCAAAAGATGCTGGGCCAGGAATTTGAGGTGAGGAACTTTGGTTTCGAAGGGGCGACTGTGACCCATCATGGAGCTACCCCTTATACAAAAACTCCTCAGTTTCACTAGACCCTAAAACATCAACCTGACGTGGTGCTCATTCAACTTGGCACCTACGATTCCCAGACCAATCGCTGGTCCCAACACCGGAATTTTGACAGGCTCTATAAATGGATGGCTCAACGATTTTAGGGATTAGCCAGCAAGCCTGTGCTCTATTTACTTAAGCCGACACCCGCTTTTATTAAAGAGGAGAAAGGCGTCAATGGCACAATTATTGAAGAGGGAATTCTGCTTCGAATTGATGGCATTGCTTCTCGTTTAGATGCTTTGATTATTGATCTACAAACGCCATTTGTAAATCGTGCTGAGCTTTTTCCCAATCAAATTCTTCCCAATACTGAGTCTTTCGAGAAGCACTATAAGTAGAAAGTAGTGGAATTAAAACACTCCTTGTTTACTATGAAAGTTAATTATGATAAAAAGGCTTAAGCCCATAATATAAAGGAAGGTTTTATCGCAGTATTATGA
>CAWUTK010000161.1:0-12701 GCA_963924785.1 uncultured Opitutales bacterium | reverse complement strand
CCTTCAAGTGTATCTTTAATTTTAGGAGTTGGAAGCGTCAAAATGTAAGCCGTTACAGCTTTTACATCAGCATCATCCCTCAATGTCCTAGCCATTGGCATCATTTGTAAACCTTCAGGATCTTTTGGATGAGCTCCGCGAATACCCGCTTTATATTTAACTAACTGAGCTTCTATATAAGCTGCATCTTGACCCGCAATGGCAGGAGCTTTGAAAAGAAAATTCCCGTCTCCATTTGCACCATGACAAGCATAACAAGTATTAAAAAGAGCTTTTCCTCTTATTGCGTCACCAGCAAAAAGACAAGTGGAACAAATAGCTATAACAGCTGATATCTTTAAAAAACATTTCATAACGGACATTAATAATGATTATAATTAAATTAATTGCTGCTAAATAATCCTTATCTCCTCAAATTGAGCAAGTTATTAATTTAAAAACCACTCTTTTAAAAATATATTTCATCCCCCGCATTAGCGATTCTTATAGCGGACTTAAACTAAGGCTTATTGAGTCCCAATTAAATCTCATTTAGATTGACGGGGCTTGAGCTGTCTTTAATTCTGATAAACTAAATTTAGCAATTTAAATAGTTTCGACAAGCAACATGAAGAACACAATAACAGTTGAAGAACCTTGGGAGACCTTTAAGCGTTTTTTGGCTGCAAAAAACCTTCGTGTCACAAATCAAAGAAAAGCAATTTTTCAAGTCGCTTTTAATTCAACAAAACATTTTACAGCCGAAGAGCTCTTAGCTGAAGCCCGTAAAATTGACTCTTCTGTTTCTAGAGCAACTATTTACAGAAGTTTACCCATTTTAGTTGAAAGCGGGTTAATTCGAGAAGTTGACATTGGCAGAGACTACAAATACTACCGATCAAGTCAGAATGAAACAACCTTTCAAGCACAAGTTATCTGCCTTGATTGTGACAAGATTTTTGAAATAGATGCCCCATTCATGGAATGGTATGGGCAAGCGGTTGCAGACAAACTTGAACTTAAAGCCCTATCTCAAAGGCTACAAGTCGAAGCCCATTGTAGAAAAGAAACGTGTGCTAACAAATTAAAAGCATCCAGGGATAACTAACATAAAATTAAGGACAATGAGCACCGACACTATTAAACCACTCGTGTTTAAACCAATTAGCAAAGTAACTCCCCTCTCCAAGTTACAAAACGAAATCATTGAACTTAAACGCAAAAAAAACGCGGTTATACTCGTTCATAACTATCAAATTGAGCCCATTCAACGCATTGCAGATTTTGTTGGCGACTCATTAGGACTATCCTACAAAGCAGCAGATGCAAACGCAGACATTATCGTTTTCTGCGGTGTACATTTCATGGCGGAAACGGCTAAAATAGTTAATCCCACCAAAAAAGTGCTATTGCCTGATTTAGAAGCAGGTTGCTCTCTCTCAGATTCCTGTCCTGCAGATAAACTCGAAGCCTATATTAACAAAAACCCCAACACTTATGTTGTGGCCTATATTAATTGTAGTGCAGAAGTAAAAGCTCTGAGTGATGTTATTTGCACGAGTGGGAACGCTGTCAAAATTATTGAAAAAGTTCCAAAGGATAAAGATATTCTCTTTGTACCTGACCAAAACTTAGGCCAATGGGTTGCAGAACAAACAGGTCGTGAACTTAAACTATGGCCTGGTAGTTGTTATGCTCATGTCCTCTTCACATACGACGCCATCCAGAAAATAAAATTGCAATTTCCGGATGCACCTATTGTAGCTCATCCCGAGTGTACACAAGCAGTCCGAAATCTTGCAGATGAAGTCTGTAGCACTGAAAAAATGATTGGGTTTTGCCGAGATAATCCAGCAGATACCTTTATTGTAGTAACAGAAACGGGGATGATCCATCGACTGCAAAACGACATTCCAAACAAGACCTTTATTGCTGGCCCTACAGATACATGTGCGTGTAACGATTGCCGCTACATGAAACTTAATACATTAGAAAAACTAAGAGATTGTTTGCTAAATGAAACACCAGAAATCAACTTGAAAAAGGCCATTCTTCAGAAATCATTTATTCCAATCAAAAAAATGCTAGATTGGAGCAAGTAATAAAATATTTTTCTAAACAAATTCATAACGGATAATTAAGAACAATGCACATACCAGAAAATAGAGCTAAAGGGAAAAAAGTTCAGTTTATGCTTACGTGCCTATGCGATGCATTTTATGATAATCCGGCTAAAGCCTCAGTTGAAGTATTAGAACACCTAGGTTGCGAGATTGAATTCCCAGAAAACCAAACCTGTTGTGGTCAACCAGCCTTCAATGCTGGCGACTGGGAATCTTCTCGAAAAGTCATTCGACACATGCTCAAAACATTTAAGGGTGATTCTCCCATCATTATCCCATCAGGATCTTGTGCCGCAATGTTGCTCCACGGAGCACCAATGGCGTTTGAGGGGGAACCTGATTTAAATCAAGTCAAAGAACTGTCTCGTAGAGCGTGGGAAATTACTGATTTCATTGTAAATGGATTAGGTGTAAAATCTTGGGGAGGATCTTTTAACGGTAGAATTGCTCTTCACGAAGCCTGCCATACAAGAGGCACGCAAACAATTGAGTCTACAATACAGTTATTCAAATCAATTAGCGGCATTGAATTGCTAGACTATAATGAAAAAGAACAATGCTGTGGGTTCGGAGGGACATTCTCAGTAACATTCCCTCATATTTCCGCAGAAATGGGGAAAATAAAGATCAATCATTTAACAGAAAATAAGCCAGATTATATAGTCTCACCCGACATGAGTTGTATGATGCACCAAAAAGGCATCGCAGATAAAGAAAAATTACAATTCGAAGTATTGCATATTACCCAAGTTCTAAAAACTGCACTAAAAATTGGCGAAGAAATATAATTCCGTTAATTGCTAATCAATAACAACGTTTCGCTGTAACAATTTCGTTTGTAAAAGCCCAAACAAGGACTTGCGAGATTGTAATTCAACAATTCCGTTTTGCCTAAACCCTTCATCGAAATTAGGTAAATGGTTGATTTTTAAACCAACCAGCAGTCGAAAAGGTAAATACAATAAAACAATCACGTACTGGAACAAAAAATTCTTAATTGACGTTAACGGTAAATGGAAATCCGTAAAAAGCCATTTTGCATTTTTAGACAAATACTTAGAAATTGATTCAATTTGATAAATCAATTCATCAGAAGAATATAAATCAAGATAGTAATTAGTAATCACTAAATCGAATTTACTGTTGCTTGGTAAATCGGCCAACGTTCCATCTAAAAACAGAACATTCTTACTATTTAAACCAGCCTTTAAAATTTTTTGGCCAGCCACATTATTCATTTTGGGTGAAATATCTAAACTGATAATATTGAGATCTGGGTAACGGCGAAGTAATTTAACTAAAAAGGACCCTGTCCCCCCTCCAATCAATAAAACATTACGACAATCACGCAAATCATCAAAATAGATAAGTTGGCTTTTGAGAATTAAATTTCCTGATGTAATGAAACAAAGAAAATCATAAAATGGAGCTAAAAGATCAAAGCCTTTTACAAGGCGAAGCTTATGTTCTCTCGTCAATATTACGATTTATCTACAATGAAGATCGTTTCTTATCAACTTTAACGCTTTCAAGAATATCACCTTCCTTGTAATCATCAAATCCATCGATACGAATACCACACTCATAACCGGCTCTAACTTCATTAGTATCATCCTTGAAACGCTTAAGTGTTTCAACTCGGCCCTCATGAAGAATTTCTTTCCCTCTACGAACCCTAGCTTTAGAATCACGAATCATCTTCCCTTCAACAACCATGCAACCAGCAACCTTGTGCTTTTTGCCAAGAGGAAAGACCTGTCGAACTTCAGCTGCACCAACCTTAGATTCAATCAGTTCAGGATCAAGTAAATCGGCCATATTATCTCGAACGATATCTATCAATTCATAAATAATACGATGTTGATGAATATTCACATCATGATGTTTCGCAATTCCCTTAACACCATTCTCAAGTTTTACATTGAAACCGATAATATCAGATCCACCTGCATCAGCCATAACAACATCATTCTTACTGATATGCCCAACTTCACTCTGGATAATGTCTAAATCGACCTTATCGCTTTTAATTTCCCTTAATGATGATGCTAATGCCTCGACTGATCCGTCAACATCACCGCGGATGATAATCTTATAAGTCTTCTTTTTACTATCGCTAATAGCTTTAAATAAATCATCAACACTTGGTGCGACTGTTGGCTCTGAAGAAGGCTCTGGGCGGTCTAAAATCTTTTGTTCTGCAATTCTATCTTCAATCAATTTCTTCGCTTCGCGCTCATTAGCAACGACCTCAAAAGATGTACCCGATTTTGGGACAATTGACCACCCCATCGTTTTAACAGGTTGAGACGGAGTCGCTTCTTTTACAGCGTTGCCATTCTCGTCCATCATGGCCTTCAACTTACACTGAGATTTTCCACTTACGAGAATATTCCCTATCTTCAACGTCCCTTTCTGAACGATAATCGAACCAGTTGGACCACGACCTTGTTCTATTTGAGATTCAATAATCAAACCAGAAGCAGGACCTTTATATGTCGCGGTTAACTCTAAAACTTCTGACTGCAATTGAACCATTTCTAATAAATCATCAACGCCATCACCTTTTAACGCCGAAACGGCAACTGTTACAGTTTCACCACCCCAATCTTCTGGAGCAATTCCATGCTCTTGCATTTGAGTTTTCACTCGATCTAGATTAGCCCCTTTAGCATCGGCTTTATTGATAGCCACTACAATCGAGACTCCCGCATTTTTTGCAAATTTTAAGGCCTCTTCGGTTTGAGGCATAAACCCATCATCCGCTGCAATCACTAATATCGCAATATCAGTAACGTTTGCACCCCTTTCTCTCATTTTAGAAAAAGCAGCATGACCAGGCGTGTCCAAAAATGTCATTTTTTTGCCATTCACATCAACTTGATAAGAACCAACGTGCTGTGTTATACCACCGGCTTCACCTGTAACAACATTCGCTTTTCGAATTGTATCTAGAAGCGTTGTTTTACCATGATCAACATGACCTAAGATACAAATAACCGGAGGCCTTGACTCTTGAACACCTTCTTCTTCTGCAACAGCTTTAACTTTTTTACCAGAAGGTTGCCCTCCTTCAGTTCCAGCTGCTCCTTTTCCCCGATAGCGAATTTCCAATTCATAACCATATTTCGCAGCAATACTCGTGGCAGAATCTTCCTCTATCGTTTGATTCATTGATGCGAAAATACCCATTTCCATCAATTCTGAAATTAACTTAAAAGGTTTCAGTTCAATTAACTTCGCAAATTCTCTAACAATAATCGGAGGCTTAATTTTAAGCAATTTCTTCCCTCCGGAATTACTTTCATCAGCAGTTTTCACGGTTTCATCAGCTTCAGTTGAAGTCTCTGGAACTGGAGCCGAAAGGCTCGGCTGAGAGGGTATATTAACTGGAGGCGGTGCCATTGAAGGCATCGTTGGCAATGGTGGAGGCGCAGAAACAGCTGGTATTTTTGGAACAGCTGGTATTTTTGGAACAACTGCAGCAACCGTTTCTTTAACGTCAACTACTGGTTCCTTCTTTTTCGGCTCTTCTTTCTTTTTAGCAAGAGCTTCTTCTTTGACTTCCTTGGCAGACTTTACAATCGCTCCCGTCGCAGATACCGGCATTTTCTCAGGCTTATCGACTTCTTCTGCATTGGCCAAAGCAGAAACCTCCGAAGCATTATCCTTCTGAGGTTTTACAAATTCACTCAGTAACGACTCTGCCGAAATATTATCGATGGTACTAGATACGCTAGTTACCTCATGCCCTCTCTCTTTAAGGAGTGCTAATAAATCCTTATTAGACATCCCAATTTGCTTAGACAAGACATGTATCCTAATACTCATATATAAATTTTAACTTATTCTTAACAGATTATTCTACTCTACGAATTCTGAAATTCAGCAACCTTAGCCATAATATCATCTGATTGATCGGAAGAAAAACCAAAATCAACTAAATCCTCAGCAGTAACTCCCTCAAAAGCTTCTGGGCTATTGATCCCCATTCCTACCAACTTCTCTGCGTCTTCCTCACTTATGCCAGGAATCATATTAAGCCCCTTTGCCGCACGTTCCATACGTTGCTCAATTGTCTGATCCTTCTTTTCCACTTTATCAATATCAAGCTTCCAACCAATTAAACGAGATGTTAATCGTGCATTCTGACCTCTACGACCAATAGCAACTGACATATCATCTTCTTTCACTTCAAAGTGAATACGACGATTACGGCTATCAATTCTGATATTGTGTGGCATAGCAGGCTTCAATGCTTCCTCAAGCATTTTTTCTGGTTCTTCATGAAAACGGATTATATCCATTTTTTCACCACCAAGCTCACGAACAATACTTTTCACCCTTGCCCCTCTTGCGCCAACACAAGATCCTACAGGATCGACCTTAGGATCACGAGAACTCACACTGATTTTGGCGCGGTAACCAGGCTCACGAGCCATTCCTTCTATAACCACTGTGCCATCCGCAATTTCCGTTACTTCTAATTCAAAAAGTTTCTGGACAAATTTAATACTAGAGCGACTTAATGTTAATTCCGGCCCCCTATTCGCGACATCAATATTTAACAACAAGCATCGGATTCTATCGCCAGTGAAATAGTCTTCGCCTGGGATCTGCTCCCTACCAGGCAGAACAGCTTCGGCTTTACCCACTTCAACCAATAAATCACCTCTATCTCGACGGCGAACAATACCGCTAACAATATTTCCAACTTGATCCTTAAAATCGTTAAAAATCGATTCTTTCTCAAACTGACGAACTCTTTGCTTAATTGCCTGTCTTGCCGTTTGTGCAGCAATTCGACCCAAGTAAGCAGGATCCAATGGCCGATTAACAAAATCACCCAACTGAGGGTTTTCCGAAAACTCTTTTGCCTTTTCGATATGGATCTCTACATTCGGATCACCTACAGAATCAACAACTTCCATCCTTTCCCAAGCAGATAAATCTCCATTCTTCGGATTGATTTCAACAATAATTTCCTTCTCGACGTCCGAATTTCTTTCAGCGGCGCCTTTAATAGCAGAAGATATAGTCTGAATCATGTCTTCACGACTGATTCCTTTATCTCTTTCCATATATTCGAGGACTGATAATATTTCGTTATTCATAGTGTTTTATAAATAAAAAAAAGCGGGCAAGACCCACTTCTCAATAATGTGCTAGTAGTTGAAAATTCTTGTCATATAAAATATAACCCTTTAAAAAAGTCAAGGTTTTGTATGTACTATTTTAATAAGCTAAAAGTGTAAAAACACGTCCAATTATGCAACAAGAACTCCCTATTAGACCAAGACGATTAAGGCATTCCAAAGGAATCAGAAATTTAACATTAGAAACAATTGTTAATTGCTCGGATTTAATACAACCCGTATTTGTCATGGACGGTGATACGAAACCCGAACAAATAGCATCAATGCCAAATATCAGTAGACATTCAATCGATGATCTGGTTAAGGAATGTACGGAACTATATAAATTGGGAATCAACGGAATTGCATTATTCCCTAAAATCGATGATTCATTGAAAAACGAATCCGCCTCAACAGCCCTCTCTGAAGACAATGTCTATTTCAGAGCTATTCACGCCATCAAATCAACGATCCCAGAACTCGTCATTTTTGCCGACATTGCACTTGATCCCTACACGTCTCATGGTCACGACGGCATACTTTCTGCAAATGGGAAACATATCGAAAATGACCAAACTGTAGAAATTCTTTCAAAAATGGCGGTTATTGGGGCTAATGCCGGCGCAGACTTCGTTTCTCCATCCGATATGATGGATGGTCGAATTAAAGCCATTCGTGAAAGCCTAGATAGCGCAAATCATACAAATACCGGAATAATGGCCTATTCTGCAAAATTTGCATCTGCCTTTTATGGCCCTTTCAGAGACGCAGTTGGAAGTTCAAAACAACAGGCGGCTCCTTTAGACAAAAATAGCTATCAACTTTCACCTGCCAACCGCCGCGAAGCAACAAAAGAACTGCTACTCGATCAGTCAGAAGGAGCAGACATATTAATGGTTAAACCAGCAGGAATGTACTTAGACATTATTAGTGATGCAAAATCTTTGAGTAATCTACCCATCGCAGCCTACCAAGTCTCAGGTGAATACGCTCAGATTCATGCCGCAGCCGAAAAAGGTTGGCTCGATTTAGAAAAATGCGCAAATGAATCGCTCACAACAATTAAAAGAGCTGGAGCCGACATTATTTTCTCATATTTCTCAAAATGGTTTGCTCAAAACGCTACTCAGTAGAAGTAGATGCAACCGCAATCTGAACCTGGTGATAATTAAGCCTCTCAAGGACTTCACATATTAAAACCAACTGTTCCATAGGAAGCTTTCTGTCCATTTTTATAAGAATAGTTCCGTCTTGAACTGCGTTATCTCCATTAGAAAGCAAAAGCATTCTGAATTCATCGATCCCAGAATAAATAGTCCCTTCGTATACTATAACATTCCGTTCACCTACATTTTTAATTGTCATTACGGAAGAAACACTTCCACCGAAATCACCATAATGCCCATTCACAGGCAAATCTACACTCAACCCTGGAGATGACAAAAACTGGGAACTAATCATACCAAGCAAACAACCAATTACACAAAAATCGACCACTGGGATCCAATTAATGCCAACTGAAGGTTTCGAGACATAATTACTCAAATTCAGCGAAAGCAATCCTCTGCTAACTTCTTTTTCCACTCTTTCTTCTTTTTAAATTAACACTCGGCGATAACTTCAATCTCAACAGACACCCCTTTAGGCAATCCTGACACAGCAACAGTACTACGAGCGGGACGATGCGAACCCATAAATGAAGAATAAACCTCATTAACACTCACAAAATCAGCCATATCCTTTAAAAATATTGTTGTTTTTACAATTGAATCGACCGAAAGCCCCACTGATTTTAAAACAACAGAGGCGTTCGATAGCACTAACTCTGCTTGCTGAACAACATCACCGTCAAACAGCATTAATTCCTGGTTATGAGGATTAATAGGAATCTGACCTGAAAGAAATAATAACCCTCCGGCTTTAATTGCTTGAGAGTAAGGCCCAATTGCTTCAGGGGCATTCTTTGTATTTATAATTTCCATAACAACAGTTCTACTTTTGTATTTGAATCACATTGACCTTTGATTTTAGCCTCTATAAAAATAGGCTTCAATGGATAATAAAGCAGGGAATATAGTGAAAAGTAAATATAAAAGAATTATCTTAAAGATCAGTGGCGAAGTCCTAAGGAACAACGAAACAGGAGAACCTATTGACCCAGATACGCTAATGAGTATTTGCCAACAAATTAAAAAAGTTCATGCGCTTGACGTTCAAATTGGCTTAGTTGTTGGAGGGGGTAATATTTTTCGCGGCCTGAAAGGTGCTTCACGAGGAGTAGATAGAACAACCGGTGACCACATGGGGATGCTAGCCACCGTTATTAATGGTCTAGCCATCATGGACTGCCTTGAAGGATTAGGTGTCGTTGTAAGAGTTCAATCTGCGATACCTATGGATAAGGTAGCAGAGCCTTACATTTTAAGAAGAGCGATACGGCATTTAGAAAAAAAGAGAGTGGTTATTTTTGCTGCCGGCACAGGAAATCCATATTTTTCAACAGATACTACGGCGGCACTTCGCGGAAGTGAAATCGGTGCAGAAGTTATAATGAAAGCGACAAAAGTAGATGGGATTTACGACAAGGATCCTGCTCTCCATTCTGACGCCGTTAAATTCGAAACGCTCGAATACATGAATGCTATTGAAAAAAGATTGAATGTAATGGATGCAACAGCCTTTTCCCTTTGCATGGATAACAAAATACCAATCTTAGTATTCAACATGGAAGGCGACAGTAGCGTAATTGATGCCGTATGTGGAGAAAAGATTGGAACACTTGTTTCTTAAAAAATAAATATTTTCAATGAGACAAGCCCGAGTTAGATATTCAGAAATTTATCTACTCGTACAAACAAGTGTATTGATCGTCGTGTCATCTTGGGCGATGGGAGGAAAGACTTCCTGGGCACCTCAATTTATATTTATGGTATCCTTGCTTTCAATGGGAGCTCCCATTCTCAAATTCAATCGCAAGAAACGTTTTCCACATATTGTCCCTTGGGTTGTTATTCCGGTCACCTTATTTTGTACAATTCTAATTATTAGCTGCCTTAACCCCAGTTACACTCCAGTATCTGGAAGTGTCGGTCGATATTTTGAATCAGCAAAATACATCTCATGGCTACCAAACACAGTAACTCCGAATGTAACAATCAACGAATCTCTTTTATTAATAGCCCTTTTAATTCAGGGCACCGTCACTTTTCTCAATTTCAATAAAAGAAAATCGATTCGCATCCTATTCTTCGTAATATGCGTCAATATACTAGTACTAGCCGTGGTGGGATCATTCTTTAAAATCAGCGGTTCACGTGAAATTCTTGGAGTTTATAGAGCTCCAGATCCAAGGTACTTTTTCGCAAGCTTTACTTATAAAAACCATTGGGCGGCATTTGTGATACTCAGCATCAGTTCATTCTCTGCCCTATGTTCCTATTTTTTCAACAGTAGATTTCTAACAAAAGACAATTCTCTTGCGGTTTCATTGGTCTTCTTAGGTGCCCTATTGATCACAATGTTCACCGTTTTACTAAGTGAGTCTAAATCCGGATGTATATTGCTCGCAATATTTTTTGTGGTTTTCGTGATTCAACTAGCTTTTCAATTTATAAAACAACGCAACATTTCGATTTCATTCAGTATACTAATAGCGACCCTCGTTCTCATACTTCTCCCTACTTCCATTTGGTTTCTGGCATACAATCTTTCTCCAAGCAAACTAGAGGAACCTCGACTTCAAACAATGCGAATAATTAACGATGTAAAAAGTGGAGTCTGGGAATCTCGTGTTTACACCGCAAGAGACACCTTTAAAATGTTTTTAGCTAGACCATTCTGGGGATGGGGACTGGGATCATACCCCATGATATTCAACAAACATTATCAAGGAAAAGAGCTCAGTGAAAAATATTTCAGCGATCCAAATCTTCGAGAAAAATATGATAAAATTGAAGCAATATACAACAAGTCGCATTTAAAAAGTGATGAACGAAAATTAAAACAACTCCGATCCCAGTTAAGGCCCCTGAATTTTAAATATGCCCACAATGACTGGCTTCAGTACTTTGCTGAAATAGGAATATGGGGAATGGCAATTCTACTAACCCCTATTGCTGTAGCGTTAAAAACAGTCTTTATTAAAGGTCGAAAAAATCCCTTCACGACTTGGGGTCTTATTTCATGTGGACTATTTGCACTATATGCTTGTTTTGAATTCCCAACAAGGACCCCAGCCAATTTAATTCTTCTAACAATATTACTGGCCAGTTCACTCCGTTACGGTCTACTAGAAGCGAGAAATAATAATTGATCGACTCCAGGCGATAATAGCGGAACTAAACTGTTTCAGTATCGGTCGATTCGCATTCAAGACAATCGGCTAAACGACAACCTTTGTCATAATACTCGACTTCGGTTAAGCCTAGCAGGTTGCACCATAAACAAGGCAGTGCTCATCTCTTGCAACCTCACCGTAATTTATACACGGAATCATATACAAAACAGCAATCAACAACTGGACTCTATCTTCGACTAAAAGAACCTCCTCCAAAAGCGTTACCTTCATACGACCTGAAAATTCAAGGAAAGAATATATACTTAAGCTAATTTCAATTAAGGATATACTTTAATAAACATCACGACGACCGTAATCCAAAGTGTAATGCAATCCACGACTTTCCTTTCGTTCAAGAGCAGACTCAACAATTAACTGCGCGACATTTATAATATTTCTTAATTCAAGCAAACTCGGTTCTACTTTAAAATTCCAGTAGTAATCGTTAATTTCTTTATCTAAATTATTGATACGCGTCCGTGCTCGCTCCAACCGTTTGGTTGTTCGAACAATACCGACATAATCCCACATAGTCCTTCTGAGTTCATCCCAATTATGAGAAAGAACCACACGTTCATCTGAATCAGATGTAGCTCCATCTGTCCACTCGGGCAAATCAACTGGTTCCTCTCTTGATGTTTTTAAATAATCGATTACCGCTTCTGCCGAACGATACGAAACAACCACAGCTTCCAGCAAAGAATTACTAGCCAAGCGATTTGCACCATGCAAACCAGTACACCCAACTTCTCCACAGGCGAATAAACCCGTAAGCGAAGTCTGTCCTTTTAAATCAATCTTCACACCACCGCACAAGAAATGAGCAGCGGGGACAATTGGAATAAAGTCTTTAGTTAAATCAAGACCGGAATCTTCACATTTTTGTAAAATAGTTGGAAATCGTTCCAATAGTTTCTCTCGGGAAAACATGGTAACGTCCAACCACAAATGCTTAGCACCAAGGCATTTCATTTCTTGATCAATCGCTCTCGCGACAATATCTCGTGAAGCCAAATCAGACCGTTCATCATAATCCCCCATGAATGCCCGATTGTTAGAATTACGCAAAATCGCACCTTCGCATCGAACAGCTTCACTGCTTAAAAAGCGTTCATCCCTGTCTAGAGA
>CAWUTK010000160.1:0-3436 GCA_963924785.1 uncultured Opitutales bacterium | reverse complement strand
GCAATCCAAGGATTCGTTGATTTACTTAGAGCTTCTAATTTGAATATTGCGTGCCCACACATCCATCTCAGGACCCGCATGCAGTTGGAGACCGATCATGTTATTCAGCGTAGACTAAATATTAATACGCCTCGTGTTTATATGATTTCCATTTTCGCAACTCGCTCTTAACTAATTGGTTGTGGATCCTTAAGTATTCGAGGTGGTTTTTCATGGCAAATATTGTCTATTTTTGGAGTGTTAGTATGAGTATGATACCCCTACAAAAAATAATATGCGCTGTCAGTTTTACCGGAAGGGTAACCTTACCAATTGTTTTGCGTGTCACAAAGAGATGAATGTTAACCCAATTGCAAACGAGAGAATAATATGAATTATCTTGAAAAAAATATATATGTTAGTCGTCGTAAATTTCTGATTGGATTGGCTGGAATGTCGGCGTTTCCGTTTTTGGAAATAAATGCCGCTGAGAGAAAATCGCCAAAATATAAACGGCTAATGGTGATCGCCACACCTTTCGGCTTTCATGCCGATTATTGGGTGCCAAAGGCAGAAGGGATTGATTATAGCTGTAAGTATTCACCGCTTTATGAGAAAATTAAAAACGATATCAGCGTTCTTTCCAATCTAACACATGGGGGAAGTGGGGGACACATTAGTACGTCAGCTTTTTTAAGTGGAATTTACCAAAAAGATGCGTGGATGCATAAAAACAAAAATGAAACTGTGGATAGTTTTATTGGTCGGCATGTCCGAAGTGGAAGTCGATACCCTTCATTGCATTTGGGGACATTAGGTGCTGGCGAGCGAGTTTCATGGTCAAAGGAAGGGACGATGGTGCCTGAGATAACGGATCCGTTGACGGCCTATAATTTATTGTTTAAGCCTGAATCTTCAGAAAGTATTCAAGCGAAACGTGTGAGCCTAGAGGAACAAACGCTTCAGATGGAATTCATGAGTGGAGGGTTTTCTTCTTTCAAGTCTAGATTAAGTAAGCGAGATCAAGGAAAACTTGAGGAATACCAAAGTGGGATTGTTAATTTAGGCGAGACGATTAAACAATCAGAAAAGTGGATTGATACGGCTAAGTCTGAACCACCAGCAGAAAAGCCTCTAGAAGGAAAGGCGCTGAAAAATGCCGCTAAATTTGCGAGCCTAAACCCCTCGACGATCGCTTTTCAGTCTCAATTGGATAATGCTTACTGGGCATTGTTTAAAGGGGAAACGCGTGTGGTTACTTTGAGCACATCAAGATCTATGCCTGTTAAAGAGTTTGGTTCCTCTAATTATCATAGTGCAACTCATCATGGAATGCGTCCAGATCGAATAAAAGTTCTTGAGAATATTGATCGCATGGTGATTGCGAAAGCTACTGGTTTTATAGAAAGATTAAAAAACACACCTGACCCAGAAGGAACGGGGAATATGCTAGATAATACGATCGTGCTAATGGGGAGTGGTATGGCGAGTGGGAATTCTCATTCGACACGTAACCTGCCTGTATTATTGGCGGGTGGCGGTTTTAAGCATGGGCAACATCTTAAAGTTAAAAGGAAACCCAATGGTGTTGGAGACTTTGCATATGGGGGGGATTTGCTGCTAACGATCATTCAGCAGTTCGGTCTTCCGGTTAATAGTTTTAATAATAGCACAAGTGGTATCATCGGCGTAATTTGAAAATGAAATGAATCAGTACCTCTCAAAAAAAAGTACAATCAATCTTATGAATAACTTTAGTTCATGTTTCGTTTGGATAACTTTAATGGCCTCATGTTTCGGTGGGATTTCATTGTCCGCTGAAGAGTTGAAAGACATAGAGATTAATCCTGAGCTTCATCCGCTAGTTAAAAAATATTGCATAGATTGTCATAATGATGAAAAGGAAAAAGGGGACATCTCCCTCCAACACCTGAAAATATCTGACATGACTATTGAAGGTTACGATATAATGCAGCTTATGTTGGACAGTCTTGAGTCGGATGAAATGCCTCCTGAAAAAGCCAAAAAACATCCTTCGGCAGAAGAAAGAGAGGTTTTAACCAAATGGGTTACGAGTGAAATGAGTAAAAACCAAGACCGTCTGGAAAATAAAAAAACCCAGACTATATTGAGACGTTTGAACACTTATGAGTATCGTCGATCGGTTGAAGATTTACTGAGGATAGACCCAGATACGCTTGTCCAAATTAATAAATTTCCAGAAGATCAGAAGGAAGGCAATTATACAAATGATGCAAAAGCGTTGTTGTTGTCTAGTAATTTGCTCCATGCTTTTGCTCGAACGGGCGATGAGGTCAGTGAAGTGATCCTTCGTCAAGATCCGAGTGAAAGACCTAAAACTCAGAACATTAGGTTTAAGGCACCATTTATTACAAATAAATCTATTTATTCTGGCCCTCATCGTAGAGGGTATTACCCTCCGGATATAGCAAATGTATTTAATAATGGTTTTGAGGAAGGTAAATATCAGGATATTATTTATGATCATCCATTTAGCCTTGAGAAGTTCAAGCGAGTATTGAATCAGCTTCATTTAAACACTCAGCCAAAAGAGGGAGGGGCTCCATTGAAAGGTTATTATACTGTGTCTCTGAGAGTGAAGGGAATGAATCGTTTTCCAAATGGTGAAATAGAACCAAACCCTAAGGCATATTGGAATCCAACGGTTCCCCTTCGACTTGAATTATTAGTTGAGGGTGGTTCGATGAAGGAGTGGATTCTGAAAAAGGAGTGGATTCTTAAAGATAACGAATATCAGATAGTCACCGCAGATATTTGGTTAGAAAAAGGTCAAACGTTTTTTTTCCGTTTCCCTCAAGGCGCAAAGAAATTTTATGAGTTATATGAAAATCCTTTAGTTGAAGAATTTGGGAAACCTACGTTTCCAAAAGGTAGAAATTTAGGAAAAAGAAAACCGTCTCCGATTCCTCAGAATAGAAAATTTAAATGGGATAAGGAAAAACACCCGTTTCGCTTTGGTTATATATTTGAATGGGTGGATTATTATCGGCAACATTATCCCACTTTACGTATCTCTGATGCTATGATTAAGGGCCCTATATATAACGGAGTCGGTGGACTCGCTTATAAAAGTGTGTTTGGTGGTAATCAGACACTCGAGACATGTGACCCCGTTGCTGTTATTCGTGCGTTGGGATCAAGGGCATTTCGAGGTTTTGCAAATGACGAGAATCTTGGACCGATATTAACGAAGGTGGCTGAACGAGAAAAATCCCATGGTAAACGAGCTGCCGTAAAAGCTGGGATCATGGGGGTTTTAAGTTCTCCCTGGTTCATCTACATGTTGGAAGAAGCCGATGATGCTGGAAAGTTAACTCCTATGTCTTTTGCGAATCGACTCTCGTATTTTGTATGGGGAACTGTGCCGGATGAGAAATTAATGACAAAAGCTCGTTTAGGCGCTTTAAGTAATCAG
>CAWUTK010000159.1:0-12647 GCA_963924785.1 uncultured Opitutales bacterium | reverse complement strand
AAAGCATTTATTCATAGTGTTTTTAATTATGAGTTAATACCGCTAAAAGCACGATGACGCTTCCGGTAACCTAAAGGAGTTATATTGAATTTTGCTCTAAATTCACGAGTTAAATGACTTTGATCAAAAAAGCCACATTTAAAGGCAATTTCAGAAATACCCTCGTGAGAATAAATCAAGTCATGACAGGCCGCATTCAGGCGAGCTTGACTTACGTACTTCAAGGGCGACGTATTATAACATTTACGAAAATGACGAATAAAGGTTCTTTCCGACATCTTCGCGACCTTTGAGAGATCATCTAGTGTTATTGCAGATCCATAATGTTTTGAGATATATAGAACAACTTCTTGCATTTCTGGATTTTGAACAGATGGCATATCCACTCGATCCGTTCGAGATGTGATAGCCGCAATTCCAATAATTTCACCCTCTAAATTAAAAACCGGATATTTGCTGGTCACCCACCATTCTAATAATTTCTGAGAACTAGGAATAACCTCTATGCGGTTCAATAACGCCTTTCTATTTTCAATGACATACTGATCATCTTTCACATAACCCTCTGCCACATCTTTTGGAAATAAATCATAATCGGTTTTCCCCAAAAGCTCCCTCTTTGACTTCAAATGCAGTTTCCTCAAAAAAGCATCATCCATCATCATGAAACGACCGGAGACATCCTTAATCACATAATGTAGACCGGGGATACAAGTTAATAAATTGCCAATTAGTTGCTGAATCAAATCAACGTCACCAATAGACTCAAAAAATTGCTGCTGCTCTGCTTTCAAATGCATAAGATTTAAGTTACATTTAAGAACTAGGGTCTAAAAAGATTTAATCAAGCAGATATGGCTGAAATATGATAAATATTTTCCAATAAAACCTATTTTTTCTCTCTTTAGTGTATTATAATAAGGAAATATTTAAAGAGCCCTAAACACCTAGTGTTAATTCAAACCAAGAATACTATGATTACAAAAAGAATCTCCACAGAACAAATTCTAGCAAAGCTAAAAGCAAAAGTAGATAACAAGCAACCGATCATGATTTCCAGTGCTGGAAGCGGTTTAGTGGCAAGCTTGCTTGAAAAAGCGGGAACAGACTGTGTGAATACATTCTCCGGCGCACGACTAAGAGGCAATGGAATGGGCACGATGGCAATGATGTGGCCGATCTTAGACTCAAACAAGCAAACCTTAGACTACACTCGAGAAGACATCATGCCAGCAATGAAGGGCGAAGCCTTTGTCTGTGCTTGCCTCAATGCAAATGATCCTCTCAAGGATATGCGCATGGTCCTAGATGACTGTCTTAGAATGGGTGTCAATTCGGTTTCAAACATTGGCCCTTCTATCAGTTACGTTGATAAAGACAGTGAAATATTCAAAGTTTTATCCAGTGCGGGAATTACGCTTCAAAATGAAATAGACATGTTGAATCTCGCAAAAGAAATGAACATGGTGACCATTGGCCTAGGATTTACAGAAGAAGACTCACTTGCCATCGCTGAACAGGCCAAACCTCATATTTTCTGCTACCATGCAGGAACAACTAAAGGTGGAATCAAAGGCTATGACAATGGCACCACAATTGAACAAACGGCCAAAGAAACCGAAGAAGTTTATCAAAAGATAAGAAAGGTCCACCCAGATGTAATTCTAGTTGCCCATGGAGCGGCAATGGAAAACCCACCTGACGCACAGTTCATGTTAGACAATACTTCTGGAGAAGGATTCTGGACAGGTTCATCAACGGAAAGATTACCCATTGAAAGAGCTATAACGGCTGCGGCCAATGAGTTTACTGCCTTAAAATTTACTAACAAATAACCATACTCGTCATGTCAAAGACTATCGGAATATTAGCAACAATGGACACTAAAGGTGAGGAAGCTCACTTTATGCGTCAAGAAATTGAAAAGTTAGGCGCAAAAGCCCTATTAATCGACATAGGCATTGTAGGTGAAAAATCGATAGACATAGACATTTCCACAAAGGAAATAATTGAAGCCAGCGGGAAAAAAAGTGAAGACGTACTCAAAAATCCAAATCGTCAAGACATTGCACCTGTCTTAATTCAAGGAACAGCAACCATTGCCCTCGAGCTTATTCGCAACGATAAGATTCACGCATTAGTTGCCCTAGGTGGGACTCAAGGCACATCGAATTGTTCGCAAATAATGCAACAACTCCCCTACGGTTTCCCGAAGATCATATTATCAACAGTCGCATCTGGTGATACCTCACCCTTTGTAGACATCAAAGACATCACCATGATGTTTTCGGTCAGTGATATTTTAGGCTTAAATCCATTCTCGAGAAAGATCCTAGCTAACGCTGCAGCAGCGGCCTTCGGAATGGCTCAAGTCGAACACTCTGTTGCCCCATCAAATGATAGTGGAAAACCTGTTATTGGCATGACCAACTTGGGCGTATTAACAAATGGTGCCATGCATGCCATAAAACTTTTTGAAGCGAAAGGTTACGACGTCATTACATTCCATGCCATTGGGGCTGGTGGGCGAGCAATGGAGCAAATGATTAAGGAAGGCATCATTGGTGCGGTCTTCGATTATGCCCTTGGTGAAATCTCAGATGAACTGTTTGATGGCCTCAGAGCGGCCAATGAAGAACGTCTCACGGTAGCTGGAAAAAAAGGCATCCCACAAGTCATATGCCCAGGCGGAACAGAACACATTGGTCTACTCTTGCACACACCGAATAAAGTACCTGAGAAATACATCAACCATCAATACACTTTCCATAACCCGATCATTTTTGCTCCAAGATTAAACACCGAGGAACTAAAACAAGTTGCCGTTAGAATTACAGATAGGTTAAAGCACACAACAAAAGATGCGATTTTCATGATGCCGCTTAAAGGTGTCAGTCGATATACCTGCGCTGGAGGTGAAATCGAGAATCCAGAAGAAGACAAAGTATTCTGGGAAGCATTAAAAGAAAACATGCCTAAGACCATTGAGTTACAATCCTATGAATTAGGTGCGGAAGATCCAGAATTTGTCGAAACCGCCGTTAATTCACTGATTGGTTTGATTGAAAAAAAATAGTGCTTACCTAGAAACCGTCACCATCAGAATCCTGGAAACATCATCAGGATACTCAACATGCAAGGAATACCCATCGCGGTTCCATTTGTCCCAATAAATAACAAATTCATCAAGCGGTGACAGCATCGGCCCTCCACTTCTAGAAGCAGCATCTAGACAATGGTTAACTTCCTTTTGTGACATTGATAGAATAATTCCTTCAGGAAGCGACCCTCCATATTCATTAAATTCATGGTGCCCATCTGAATGAATATGAATCGTATCAACGAGATGATCTTTTCCAATTGAAAACTCAAGGCCTATTAAACTCGGCGTAAAATACCCAGAGTTCTCACTCGTTTCCATCGCTTCTACAAAAGAAGGTTCATAACCAGAGGCTTTTATAAACTCGCGGATAATAAGTGAGTTTTTGTTAAGTAAATCGAGTAAATCCATTTTGAAACAACTATATTCAGTTACTTCAAGATGACAAGATCCGGTTTAACGCTGGTTAAATTCATCCATTTCATCCAGATAGACCTATTTATCTTTACGGCATCGCAATTTCAATGATGATGTCTGATTATGTATAAAGCATTGGGATTCTTATTTGTAGGGCTTGCGTCATTAGGCGTATTTCTACCTGTCCTCCCATGCACACCATTCCTACTATTAGCGGCTGCCTGTTTTTCCAAATCTTCTAAAAAATGGTACAATTGGCTATTAAACAATAAAACCTTTGGCGGAATGATTCGCGACTGGGAAGAACATCGCTGCATTGCCCGACGATCTAAGAATATCGCCCTTTTCTCCATCATCACTTTTGGGGGTTACTCAGTGTTTTTCGCATTATCAAACCTATACGCAAAAGTAGGAACATGCCTAATTTTACTATGCGGAATATTCGTCGTCTCAAAATTAAAAGTCTGCAAGAAATAAATTATGAACAGTCATTTTCAAAGAATTATTTTAGAAACAACAGGAGCCAATGAACTTGTAAAAACAAGCGAGATTCAACGGTTATGGAGTGGTTATGGCG
Source organism: uncultured Opitutales bacterium (assembly GCA_963924785.1). Lineage (GTDB taxonomy): Bacteria > Verrucomicrobiota > Verrucomicrobiia > Opitutales > CAJWYM01 > CAWUTK01. The sequence continues at coordinate 8,553 of CAWUTK010000159.1, read as the reverse complement.
AAATTGCACGCTATCGCCTTAGAGGGAAAGGAACTTCAATTGATCAAGTTGTCATTAAACACGTAAAACTTCCAACTAAAGCAAATCATCCTCGTGGCTGGAACACAGACCTATCTCATCAAAGAAAAGTTAAATCTTATCAAGTAGAATCAGCTTGGTATGAAAAATGGAGCTACGAATGCAACGAAGACTGCAAAGTGCCTGCATGCTATTTACTGAAATCAGAAAACGATGAATTCATAATGGTCCTTGAAGATCTAGATGAGACAGGTTTTCCCATTCGAAACAACGACGTTACTTTAGATGAATTGAACGCCTGCCTCGTATGGTTAGCAAATTTCCATGCAACTTTCATGCATAAAGAACCTCAAGGTCTATGGGAAACGGGCACCTATTGGCACCTTGAAACACGACCAGACGAACTCGAGGATTTAAAAGATATCGATCTTAAAAATGCAGCAGCAAAAATCGATCAAAAGCTAAAAGATAGCCCATTTCAAACATTTGTTCATGGCGATGCTAAACTAGCCAATTTCTGTTTTTCCGAAGATGGCAAGACCGTCGCTGCCGTAGATTTTCAATATGTCGGAGGCGGTTGTGGAATAAAGGATGTCGCATACTTCATTGGGAGTTGCTTGGATGAAAAAGAATGCGAGAAACAGGAAGAATCTTTATTAAAAATTTACTTCAACGCACTCAAGGTCGCTTTAGAAAATAAAGAAATCGATTTCGACGCCCTAGAAGAAAACTGGCGTGAACTATATCCAGTCGCATGGACAGATTTTCATCGTTTCTTAAAAGGCTGGAGCCCGGGACACTGGAAAATGAATGGATACAGTGAACGGCTAACCCGTGAAGTCTTGAGCAAAATCTAAAAATCGTTACACCAAATCTCCGTATCCGGCAATGCCCCTTCTATTCTCAATCCGGTATCACCTCTAAAACACGGATTCCCTTTGAAGGCAGTTTTTGAATTAAAGATTTAAACGACTCTCCATCCTCAACTTTCACATGCTCTACAAAATGTGCCTGGCAAAGTTTCTGAATATCTACCTTCTGTGGCATGACGAAATATTTTTCAAAATCAATATCACTCTTTGCCACTGGGAGTTTTTCAAATATCCTGCCTCCGTTATTATTCACAAGGATTATCGTCAAATGACCTTTTAGAATCTCTTGTAAACGTAAGGCTGAACAATCGTGCAAGAACGTTAAATCGCCCACTAAAAGAACCGAAGGGCGATTCTCATAACTAACTCCTAGCGCAGTCGAAACAATCCCATCAATCCCACTGGCACCTCTATTAAAATAGACATCATAATGCTGGTTGCTCGAACGGGCACAAGATTCCATCATTCGAACCGGCAAACTATTCGATACGAAAACGGGTGTTTTTTCTGGTAAGCATTTCGACACTAACCAAGCGATTTTCTCTTCTGTTAGATTTTTCGATTCAGAGAACAATCTATCGTTCGACAATGCAACTGCCCTGTTCTTCTTCGTCCATGCCTCAAAATAATCTGGAGATTTCACTGACTTAACATTTTTAAATAATTTCAAAAAATGAAGTATATCAGAATGAATAAATTCATTCTCAACAACCAAGGGACTATACTCATCGGCATAACGATTTAAGGTAAACAGTTTGGGCGAAACATCAGCTAACCATTTTCTCAACAATTTGTTCACGGGTAATGGTCCTAAACTAAGAACAACTGATGGTCTTTGGTGATTTAAAACCTTCCCCTGCTTTAGCAAATCGGCATAGTTCCCGATAATGCAGTCCTCATCTCCATGATTGAAGCGTAATGGAGATAAAGCATCAGCAAGCACTGGCCAGCCTAAAACGGTTGATAACTCAATCACAGCTTTACTATATTTCTTCGAATCCTTACGCTCGATAGGCCCTGCTATAATAACACCTTTCTTGCATGAAGTGAATTTCTTGACGATATCAGTAAAAAAATCACTCCTCAAATCGAAACTTTGTTTCTTTGGCAGAGGGATTTTTGACAACAACCCGTTGATCGATTTTTTAGAAATTAATTCTTTTGAAACACTTCCATCGAAGATCAAGGGTTCTCTAAATGGATAATTTAAGTGAACGGGTCCAGGAAGTGTTGAGATAGAACTAAGCGTTTCGCCTAAAGTTGAGACAAGGTCTTTCAGCGCAGGAAAACTGGCCTCGGGAATACCAAGATCGTGATAAGAACGGACATAGGTGCCATATAGATGCTTCTGATTAATAGCCTGTCCTTCATAGCAATCTTGTAATTCAGGAGGCCTATCTGCTGTTAAAACAACTAAGGGCACTTTACTATAAAAGGCTTCAACGATAGCAGGATAATAGTTAGCGGTAGCCGTTCCAGAAGTGCAAACAAGGACAACCGGCCTATGGGTTTGTTTTGCTAATCCTAAGGCAAAAAACGCAGCTGATCTTTCATCAAGGACAGGTATCGTTTTTATCGAGGAATGCTTCGTAAGCGCGTACACCAATGGTGTGCTCCTAGATCCTGGCGAGACAACCGCATATGCAACACCTAACCGACTTAAGGTCTCAGCTGAAACACTCGACCAAAGTATATTACAATGACTTCTTATTTTTTTATTAAAATCCAAAACAACCCTAACATTAAATTACGAAAGGTAATTATATAATACCATTTTTGGTTTCAGACAAGTCCATCATTAAAATATCGCCATTCAACGGCTATTCTTTATAAACCCCTCATACAGATATGAATAAACTTACCAAAGAAATCAGCGTCTTCACAATGACGGTTATTATCCTCGCCATCTTGTTTTACAATAAGCCACCAAGTGAGGAGATATCTGATGACGAAACGACTGATCAATCATTCCCGGAATTAATTCCATCTGGAATACTTAGTAATACCACAGGAATAGACATCTCCGACTCCAATAAAGGGATTCAACTTGATCTTTCACTCAATGACAGGAATGAGTGGATCACGCCTTCCCACCAAAACGCTCACATTGACATGAAAAAACTCATGCAAGCGATAAGAGTCTTAACAAAAACAAAAATTACCAGACTTGCTACTCATGACCCTGAGCGAATCAAGCAACTAGAACTCAATCAACAAACCATCCTTTTCAAAAATGAAAATGATCAACCTCTGAGAAAACTGAGTTTTGGAAAAAAAGCAAACAAGCAAACTCGGTTCATTCAAATAAACGACATGCAAGAAGTTTTTATTATCGATCAACCAAAACTTTTCAATTTCACCATTTCAAACTGGATCGACAAGCACCCCCTTCGCTTTAAAGAAGAAAAAGTTGCCTCCATTACATTCAATACAAACAGAAAACCTATTACATTTGAAAGAATATCAAAAGACTCCCCTTTTCAACTCAATCAAACAGATGTTATGCATGCCAAATTAATCGTGTACATAAATGAGATCCTTAATACTGAATACACAAAGATCATCAAAGACAATGAGGTGACTCTAGACAAAAACGATCAACTCGACAACATCACCTTTAAACTTTTCAGCGGAGACTCTACTACCCTTAACTTTGCCCAGCTTGAAACAAAGGAAACACAACGTCCGGTATTAGTAAATATATCGACAGGTGCACATACCGATATAGACGATAATCTATTTCTATATGATGCCTTTTTATTTAAGCTATTAACTCGAAACCCAGACGAGTTCCTAATCGAATAAACGACTCAAAAACCACCTGTCCCATTTATTGGGTTTGGTGATCATATAATGCTTTATAAACAGGGCAATTTTGATGAAGTTCTGAATGAACACCATCACCTATAATACGTCCATCCTTAAAAACAAGTATTCGATTCACTTTTTGTATCGTACTAAAACGGTGAGCAATGATAAACACCGTTTTGCCTTTAATTAATTCGCCCAGCGCAGCTTGAATTTTCGCTTCACTTTCAGAATCCAATGCAGAAGTTGCTTCATCAAGGATCAGCAATGGAGAGTCCTTTAAGAAAGCTCTAGCAATGGCAACCCGCTGTTTTTGTCCAACAGACAATCGAGAACCTTTTTCTCCGACAATCGTGTCATACCCATTTTCTTGCTCCATGATAAAGTCATGAGCAAAGGCTTTTTTAGCCGCAGCGATTACCAGTTCCTTATCAGCCTCGGGATGCCCCAAACGAATATTATCTAATAGACTAAAATTAAAAAGGACAGGCTCCTGCGCCACAATCGAAATATTATCTCTCAAATCCTTTTTTAATACCTTTCTAATATCTACGCCACCGACAGAAACACTTCCTTTTTCGGGATCATAAAATCGAGAAATCAAATGAACAAATGTTGACTTACCTGCCCCGCTGGGTCCTACCAATGCTACCGCCTGCCCAGATGCGATATTCACATCAATGTTTTGCAGTACAGTTTTATCCTCATAGGAAAAAGATAAGTCCTTAAAAACAACTCCTTTAGAGTAATCGACTGATTTGATAGGTTCAATCGGTTCAGGTAATGACGATTCTGTTTTTAAAATGAACTCTATACGTTCCATCGCCACAGTTCCTTTAAATAAATTAGGACTAATGTTTCCTAATTTTTTAATAGGATCATACGCAAAATATAATGCCGCCACCAAAGCAATCACCTCCTCTAAACTAACCCCTCGTTTAGCAGAAAAATAAATAGCCAAGGTAACACCGCAAGCGGTTATCGTTTCTATCGCTGGTGATAATGCAGCAGAGTACTTCACCACTTTCATTTGAAACTTAAAAAACGCCCTTAATATTAAAGCAAAACGATTAATCTCTTTGTCCTGTAAATTAAACGAACGAACTTCTTTCAACGCGCCTAGATTCTCTTGGGCGCATTGACTTAAATTCGAAATCTCTTCCTGAACATGACGAGCTCTTTTCAATAATTTTTTCCCCATGTAGCGCACAGGAAAAACGCACAAAGGAATGACACCTAAAGACAAAATAACAAATCCCATTTCAGGTTCTGCAACAGAATAATAGATCAGAAAACCAATCGCGCCAATAAGTTGAGAGGGCTGCTTAACGACGTCATTCGCAGTGGTCGTAATCGACTCCTGTAATATTTGCGTGTCATTTATCAAACGACTATAAATATCACCAGAATGTTGTTTTTGATAAAAAGCTAACGGCAGATGTTGCATCTTCGTATAAGTTTTCAAACGAATCGTTTCTAAAATACTAACACCACAATAATTAATTAAATACGTGTTAAAAAAACCACTCGCTCCTCTCACGAAGAAAATCGCAGGGATATAAAGAACCACTCCGATCAAAACCCAGTCATCAGGTTTAATATCCGCGAAAAGCACAGGAAATACATACTTCACAAGAAAAGGGATTCCCGCTCCACCAGCCAAACCGTTTAAAATTCCAAAAAAGACCGCTCCTATAAAAAACCACCTAAGTCGATCCTCCTTCAATAGTGCATAGTATGGAAGCAACTTTTTCATAACACAGAATCCTCTTTCTTTGAAAATATATATTTAAATGACATCACCACCAAAAACAACCCCAAGACAAACATTACTCCTGATAAAACGGGCAACAACAAAGGTCCAGATAAACCATTTAAAAACTTACTCGCTAATGCCCACATTGGCATAATGATCATTACCACTGCTGGAATTAAAGCAAAAGCATAACTCAACTTTTTCGATTTCAAATAGACAACGAAGGTTACAAGTGCCAGCGCAGCTAGCAATTGATTAGTTGCTCCAAACATTGGCCATATCGCCTTCCATGCTGGTTGTCCATTAAAAGTTTGAAAAGCAAACAATCCAGGCAACACAACCGCAAGCAATGTCCCAACGTATCGTGTCGTCTGATTTTTCACCCCAATCAATTCTTCAAAAATAAATCGGGTCAAACGCGTACAAGTATCAAGTGTTGTCAGTAGAAAAGTGCTAATAGCCAACAACGCAAACTCCTTCCCAAATTCCAGAGGAATATGTAACGACTGCATAAAGACTCCTGCCCCTTGAGAAAATATAGCTAATGGATGCATACCCTTCGTCTCCGCTGGAGAAAGCACCGCAATACAGGCTAATGCAAAAACAGCCAAAACACCCTCAACTAACATAGCACCATACCCCACTCGCCGAATATCACTCTCTTTAATTATCTGCTTTGACGTCGTTCCACTTGAGACAATACTATGGAACCCACTACAAGCACCACAAGCTACCGTAATAAAAAGAAACGGCATCAGCATCGCTGTATCCTCAGGATGAAATCCTTTAAAAAAGGGCAAGACTATTGGTGCATCAGAAAAAATCACCCCTAACAGTCCTATCACCAAAATCGCATATAAAAATGTAGAACTTAAAAAATCCCTAGGTTGCAAAAGAACATTCACGGGTAATATTGCTGCAACAAAACAATAACCTAAAATTAAATACCCCCACGTATTATGATCTAACTTCATAAAAGGAAAATGATGCCCTATAAACAAACCAACAAAGGTAATAGGAATCATAATCCAAGTAGACACTGAAGCCGATAATCTAGAACGGAAAATCATTCGCCCATAAATAACCGCTGTAATAACAAACCAAATCGATGATGTCGCAACAGCTGGTGTCTCGCTGAATGTTTTCGCTGTTAAATCAAGGAAAACGATGATCACATAAATCAGCGCTAGTGCGACAAACAACATGAACAACTTCCCTGTTTTTGAACCCACCAAGCTACAAGTCGTTTCTGCAATAGATTTACCTCCCGAACGAACTGACATCAATGTGCTACCAAAGTCATGCACCCCTCCGACAAAAATCGATCCAATCAATATCCATATCCACGTTGGCCCCCAGCCGAAATACATAGCAGCCATAATAGGTCCAACAATTGGGCCTGCTCCAGCAATAGAAGAAAAATGATGACCGAAGACAATAGAAGCCTTTGTCGGTACAAAATCGACACCATCGTTGATCTCAGTAGCTGGCGTCACACGAGTATCATCAAGCTGACAATGCTTCGACAGAAACCCACCATAATACCTGTACGCAAGCGAACAAACAATAATACTAAAAATCAATATACCAACTAACATAATGAGAGTAGTTTAGAGTAAACTACTATTTTTAGTATACTTTAAGCATCGAGTCATTTTCAACATCATACTTTTGAATGAAACGATGCTTAAACTTTCAATATTCCATCAAATCTGACAGTTTTTCTCCAGTTGTACATCATAAGACTTATTGGTAAATTACGATGAATGGCAAATCTATGCTAAAGCGACAACACTCACAAACAGCTTATTAGAAACGACTAACGATCCATTAAGCCAACTTAGCCATCAACGGCATCGTAAACCTGCACCCTTTCCCAATATGACTCAAATTCCTTAATAAACGCATGATGAATAGGTTCCACTTGGTATTTATCATGCTCAATTTTTGAATTAAAAATAAATGTCAGTGAAAAGTCGTAGGATCCATCAACAACTGACCGTTCCAATACCGCTGGAACTCCAACAAAGCTTTGACTTACATTTTCACTAGTAGCGAGCGAATCACATCCTCCTTTAAACGCAATTCGCTGCTCATTAGTTAATTCTTTTTTAAGATAGAAAAACACAGAATGTACATACATGATTTTTATGGGTTAGAATTCAATTACTTTCACAAACCCTACTAAAGTCTCACCCAAAACAAAAGCTCAAAACCTAGGTGTTGCACAAGTTCAGAATATTGGCCTTGTTGATGGATACTCTTACTTCAATTCCTTAAATCCATTAAAAAAAATTCCTAATCAACCTTGATCATTTCAAGCATCAGTCAGTCAATAGTTTCTTCTGATCAAACCAATCACGACCATTCAAAACTAAAACCAAAAATGAAGCCTCAAGAGTGGAAATTATTCTGGCTCAACATCAATAACTGGATCATCCAGCGACGCCTCCCAGTTCATGGTAACAACAATGGGTCTACAGCAAACCTCGCAATCAATCACTAATTTCACAGGAACGGGGTCATATCCAGGTGGATCAAAGTCAATTATTTCCCAACAATGAGGGCAAGTAATTGTTCCACTCATCCCTCAAATCCTAGCACACAAACCCGGCTATATGTCGCTACATAGAGTTCTCCTGCAACCAATGGCAGGCAACTTAATAAAATCACAATATACTTGAAGGAGGAAATCATAGAAACAAAGGTTAATGCTAACGTTTAAAGGACAATTGACCCATTTCCAATTTAGTCAAATTTTAACAGTTAATGATAATCCATAATCAGGTTGAATATCAATAGTTGGAACTATTAGCAGTTTTGCCTGAAACCCGCATGATTCCAGTATGCAACTACTTCTTGTTTAAATTTAGGATACTCTAAAGATCATATTCACACCTTTTAATTCTCAGTAAATCATCTGGCAAGTTATTAAAGGTTACAAGTAACTACTGAAGTTCTTTGAAACCTTTAAATAACCAGTGCCCCTCAATCTTTACCATTTCAATCAGCAATCGCTCGAAAGTTTCATTCTGATTATCTCCAGTTAGCATATCAACCCTCGTCTCAGCCTTAAGTTCAAGAACTGCATGGCCTGCT
>CAWUTK010000158.1:0-5834 GCA_963924785.1 uncultured Opitutales bacterium | reverse complement strand
CTTGCTGCGCTCCTCGTTTAATATGTTCTTTCTTACACGTGTCCATTGCTTCATTTCCATATACATTTCTCCTTTTTAGAGAAGTGTTACGGTTTACGCCCGGCTTTTTTAGTGTTACGGTTTTCGTCCGGCGTTTACAATTTGTGTTGTTTCATGAAGCATGGAACAAAGAATATTATTGCGAGAGTTTTGTTCTTAGGCTTGTTCGCTGTGATATTTTACGCTATTTTTGATTATCCTTTTAGTAATCCAGCCGTTCAGGCACATTTCTTTGTGATTTTTGCTCTTGCTGGAAAACATTAATATAAGGACCCATTATTAAACCGAATTTTACTCATAAAGGATCGCTTTTGAAAATTTCTTATAAACTGAAAAATAATCATATATATAAACTGTTACTGCTTTGCGTTTGTTTAAGTAACTTGTTTTCAGAGGATCGTTTCTTGTTAAATGGAGATGAGGTATTACTCACAGCGCCAACAGCAAAATTTAGCGAAGAAATTAGTGTTATTGCGAATTTCGTTTCTGTTAATAAAGGAAGTATTGAATTCGAAGATAAGGAATATGTGAAAGCCATTAATTTCTATTTTTCGGAATTCGTTCAGGGCGATTCGAGTGCGTTGAAATCACTACGCTTAACGATCAGGGAAGCATTTAAAGGCAATAGCAGTATAATGTGGGAGTTTCTACGAGATACTATTTCAAGACGTTCTGTAACTGCCTATTTTCTGTCCGGCTTAGATGATGATGGAAGCACTCGATCCCAGTTGTTGAAAGAAATGTGGTCTCGTGCATTAGGAAAGCTGGTCCCGAGTCTGTCGAGTGAATCGCCAAGAGTGGCTTGGTTTTATTTGATGATGGGGCAAAATGATAAGGCGCTTACTTGGATAAAATTTTGTAAAAAAGACGATTATCTTGCCCTGTGGCTTCAAGGTAAAATACTGCTTAAAAGGGGGCATGTTGAAAAGGGAGCCCAATTATTAGCATCGATTGATAAATTTGGTAAGTTTGAGTCAAGCAGTATGTTGGCGAGATTCAAGGCGGAGCTAGGTTTGATTATGGTATCCAAAAGAGATTTTAAGGCAGCATTGGGTTTGTTTATGGAGTCGGGACACTACCTTGATGTCGCTTATATAGCAGAGCAATTAATTTCAATAGAAAGCTTGATCGAGTTTGTTGAAGATGAATTGAATAGCATTAACGTATTGAGCGTTCCTGAGGAAAAATGGAGTGCCGATGCGGTCTATCCATATGAAATTGAAATTAAGCGATCGATGAAATATGTCCTTGCAAGACGCCTAATTCGAGAAGCGGATTATATGGAGGCGTTTAAATTTTTTCCTAAAGATATGACGAAATTGTATCAGACATTTTTCGATTACAGTTCCGTTGCTTTGGATTCCACGGCAAATGATGATGAAAGAGCAGGTGCCTATTGGAATATGGCTTTGATGTTAAATGAGAGGGGGATGGAGTTAATGGGATTTGAGTTATTTCCTGATTTTGCAATTTGGAATGGTAATGACGATAAAACCTCATGTGGGGATATTAGATTAAGCGATGAGTATTTAAAAAAATCGAGTTATTTCCCTGTTTCAAATGAAGAAAGACTTCGCTTGAAAGATCCAACACGATTAAATAAACGTTTTAGTTTTAAATATGTAGCAGCTGACATGGCTTGGAAGGCAGCGAAATTGATGCCAGATAATGATGATAGAACAGCTGAGATGCTATGGATCTCAGGCACATGGCATAAAACAACGGACCCTGAGTTTGCGGAGAAATTTTATAGGGCATTAGTTAAGCGAAATCGTAAAACTAAACTTGGAATGAAGGCAAATGAGCTTAGGTGGTTTCCTCCGGAAGAAAATTTGGAGAAGTAGGCTTTTATTCGCTTCAGTATGAGGAATACCTCGAAGCTTGCTTCGCCATTTGTAAACTTTGGTATTAAGTAATCTTGAATGCCTCGTGGGCTTGCCCCGAGGATGGTTACTGGAAAATTATGATTGGCGATTCGCACCTTATTAAGGGTTGAAATCTTTCATAATTAGCTTTTTATGATGTAGATGCAGACAATAAAACCCATCAACGCGTTGCCTGATCTATTGGCATCGATTATGGTTATTATTGATAGATGCACAATGATTGTCGAATCGAGTGAGGCTATATCGAACCACAAGACTTTGAAGAAATTTCTTTGTCGTGAGTTAGGTAAATTCCGCGACTATTTGGAAGATGATATGCTTGGAGAAGAAAGAAGCTTTGGATTGCTTTTATGTCATTTGATTGATTTAGAAAGAATAGAGCAACGACTAGAGTTTGAATTTAGTAATTATAACGAATATCGTTCCATTGAACTGTCTAGACTCTTTGAGGAAGTGAAGACGACAGCAAGGTTCGCGAGAGCCCAGATACGGAACCTAGAGGCTGATTAAAATTGTATTTAATATGAGAGATGTTGACAGAGAAAATGAACTCATGCTGTTTGGGTTAGATAATAACTCCTACAGTTTGAAGGGTGTCCGACTATTATGTGCTTTATATTTGGGCTCGATGGTCTTTGCTGCGATATTTTCACCTATTGTTTATTCTTTAATTCAATGGTTAAATTCATTAGTTGATACAAGATTACTTTCTTATCTTTCAGGTAAGAGTTTTGCCGATTATTTTGACCGTTTAAGATGGTTACCAATCGTTTGTGGATTGCCATGGTTAATGAAATCATGCGGCCTTTCAGGTTTTAAAAAACTTGGCCTGGATATATCTTCCGCCTATAGACGTTTGTTTTTGAGTGGTTATGTCGGAGGAGGCTTTTTACTGGGAATGATCATCTTAGGTCAATTTATCAATTTGAATGTTCAATTTATTGATAATTTAGCTATATCTGAATTAACGGAATTAGTTCTCTTGGCCTTTGTAGGGTCTTTTCTCGTAGCGGTGTTAGAGGAAATAGTCTTTAGGGGCCTTATATTTAGAATATTTTACGTAGCATTGAAACCGATGAATGCGTTGCTGTTGTCTGCGTTGTTTTTTTCATATGTGCATTTTAAATTTCCAGATGCTTTATGGGAGCAGGGAGATCAAATTGTTCATTGGTATAGTGGTTTCTATGTTGGTTTTTGGTCATTGCTAGGAATATTTTATGAATTTGAATTCCTTCCATTTTTAAATTTGTTTTTATTGGGATTGGCTCTTGCTCTATTTTACGTGAAAACACACTCATTATTAAGTTCTATAGGCTTTCATATGGGGGCAGTTTTCATCATGTTGGTGTATAAAAAATGCTTTGCGGTTGATGTCGGGCATTTGTTTTGGGGAACGGGTAAGATCACTGATGGGGGGTTTACTACTTGTTTGCTAGGATTGTTAGTATGGTTTTTATGGGTTGGATTCTTTTCGTCTAAAACGATAAAGTGCGAACTGCCTCAGGACTGATATTCAACTTTGTGAAGTTACGGTATGATTATACCATATTTGAGTGGGGTTCTTGATGTTATCTATCCTAAAAATTGTTTGAATTGTGATGTTCATGTCGCAGATGGGTTCTTATGCTCTTTATGTAATGAAAAGCTACATTTAGTTGATGGACATTGCTGTAATTCTTGTGGTCATCCATTCGCTGGATTAGTTGAAAGTACCCGTTCATGTCAGCACTGTCATGATTTCCACGCAAATTATAAAAAAGGCTATACGTTGATGTTGATGAATGAAGTAGGCCGAAAGTTTATTCATCAATTAAAATACAAGAATGGCTTTTATTTAAAAAAAGAAATTGATCGTATAATAGGAAGACAATCACGAATTTTAGAATTAGTGGAAGATGCAATCCTGGTTCCCGTTCCACTACATTATTTAAGGCAGCAATCGAGAGGGTTTAATCAAAGTGAGTTTATTGCTCAATGTATCAAGCGTGTAGGCGAGCGAGTTGAAATTCAAAATATATTAACGCGAGTGAAATTGACATCATCGCAGACAAAACACACGAGGAAAGATCGTAAAAAGAATATGAAAAATGCTTTTGCTTTATCCAAGAAAGCTTGTTTAGATTGTTCTCGAAAATATATAGTTATTGATGATGTTTTTACGACTGGTGCAACGGTTAATGCCTGTTGTTATGAGCTGAGTAAAAAGGGAATTGATGATTTATATGTTTTAACATTAGGCCATGGTTGAATGGCGTTATAACTTTATTAAGCATACATAGGATTCAAAATGGCACTTTTTGGAAAACCAAAATATTCAACGGTTCAAGTTAAGAAAAAGAATGATATTCCGAAGGGGTTGTGGACGAAATGTCCAGTTACTCATAAGATTATCTATATAAAGGATTTGGAGAATAATCTGATGGTGGTTCCAGATAGTGGATACCATTTTCAATTAACCGCTCAAGCGAGAATTGATTCTTTGTGTGATAGCGGATCTTTTCAGGAACACGACCAGGAATTGAGGTCAAAAGACCCTTTAGGCTTTAAGGCTAAAGATGCTTATTTAGACAAAATTAAACAGTATCAGGAGAAAACAGGGTTAAATGATACCGTAGTTGATGGTATTGGTAAAATTAATGGTATTGATTTTAGTTTAGCGGTTATGGATTTTCGTTTTCAAGCTGCTAGTATGGGATCTGTTGCTGGTGAAAAGATAACACGTGCGATTGAAAGAGGTATTGATCAAGAGATACCCGTTGTTATCGTTTGTGCTTCTGGTGGAGCTAGGATGCAGGAGGGGATTTTAAGTTTGATGCAAATGGCTAAAACAAGTGCAGCATTAGCTCGATTAGCAAAGAAACGTTTACCTTATATTTCGGTGCTGACTAATCCTACCATGGCCGGAGTTATGGCTAGTTTCGCTTCTTTAGGAGATGTTATTATCGCAGAGCCTAAGGCTTTGATCGGTTTTGCTGGACCAAGAGTTATTAAAGAAACTACCCAACAAGATTTACCAGAAGGATTTCAAACCTCTGAGTTTTTGTTAGAAAGAGGATTGATTGATCAAATTGTGCCGCGTCACGAAATGAAAGATCGGCTAACTTCGCTCTTAAGGGCCTTTAACAGAAAGGGTTAGATTCACCTCGCGGTTTAAGTTTTAACTGTAATTAAAATCTTAAACTCGCACTGAAGTTTAGTAGGTGGTTTTTGTTTTCTAGCTGTTGCTCGATTTCGTTAATGGAATAGGCATATCCAGCAGAAAATTTGATCGATTTAGTGGGAGAAAATTGAACATGAACGCCGGTGTTGGTGGTTTCTTTTTGTGTTCCATTAAGGTAATCAAAATTATTGATGGAGAAATTTGTTCCCAGTAATAATAGTTCGTTTAATGAATAATCAATATCGATTGAGCGACTAAGACTTTGGGTTGATTCTCCAGCACCATCAATAGAGTAGTCCTTTTTAATTGTGCTACTGACGGATGTTTTATCAGTCAGTTTATAATTGAGCTTTGTTGATGTCGCTAAGTCTTCTGAAAGCGGTGTTTTGTTAAGTGAGCGATCTTGAACTCCAACGGAGAACTCAGAACTAAGATTTTTACTTATTTTACCCTCAACGCCCACATTTACCAATTTATCGTGATACGTTAAACCTTTCTCTAGTCGAGTTTCTTTAGTCGTTAGGCCAACGCGAAGATTGACGTCAGGTGTGATACTATAAGACAGGTTGACCGGGATTGTGAATACTGATCTATTCCGTAGGTTGCGGTTAGTGGTGTTAGGGTTAAATGTTAAGTCATTTACTTCACCTCCAATGTTGAATTGTAGGTTCTCGCCTAAAGTATAGGCGGTTGTCATTGCGAAATTAAACTCGCTGTAAGTTGATCGATGATCAAGAGGTAATAGTAGT
>CAWUTK010000157.1:0-17033 GCA_963924785.1 uncultured Opitutales bacterium | reverse complement strand
GCAAATGGCCTAATAGAAGAATTAGAAAATAAACTAAGTGAAGAAACGAAGAAATATTCTCAATTAAGTAAAAGTGGCCAAACGAATTTAAAAGAAAGTGACGGAATAATTCAAAAGTTAAAAGGAGAGTTATCTAGTCTGCAGAAGACGTATGAATTGGCCCTGAAAAATAATGATCAGAAAACAAAGAACACTGAGACTGCTTTATCTAATTTACGAAAAGAAAAAGCGGCGAATGAAAAAGCGGCGAATGGATTGATAGAAGAATTCGAAAATAAACTGAGTGCAGAAACGAAGAAATATACTCAGTTAAGTAAAAGCGGCCAAGAGAATTTAAAAAGGAGCGACGGTGTTATTCAAAAATTAAAATCGGATTTGAGTGTGTTGCTTAAAACGCATGAGGTCCTGCTAAAAAATAATGAACAGAATGAAATAGCATTGTTGAATTTGCGTAAGGAAAATACATCGAATGAAAAAGTGGCGAATGGGCTAATACAAGAATTAGAGAAAAAATTGAGTGATGAAAATAAAAAGACTACTCAGATAAGCAGGGATGGCCAACGAAGTTTAAAAGCAAGTGATGGGGTTATCCAAAAGTTAAAAGGGGAGTTGTCTAGCCTACAGAAAACGTATGAATTGGCCCTGAAGAATAATGATCAGAAAACAAAGAACGCTGAAATAGCTTTATCGAAATTACGGAAAGAAAATGCAGCGAATGAAACAGTCGCGAATGGACTAATAGAAGAATTAGAAAATAAACTAAGTGAAGAAACCCAAAAGCTCACTCAGTTAAGTAAGAGCGGTCAAACGAATTTAAAAACAAGTGACGGGGTTATTAAAACGTTAAAAACAGAATTAGGAAGTTTACAAAAAACATATGAAGCAGCACTAAAGTATAATGATCAGAAAGAAAAACAGAATGAATCAGTATTGTTGAAATTACGTAAAGAAAAAGCCTCGAATGAAAAAGTCGCAAATGGACTAATTGAAGAATTGGAGAATAAATTGAGTGCAGAAACTAAGAGATTTGTTCAATTAAGTAAAAGTGGCAAAGAGAATTTAAAAACGAGTAATGATGTTATTCAAAAGTTAAGAAAGGATTTGAGCCATTCACAGAATTCGCATGAATCACTGTTAAAGAGTAATACTCAGAATGAAGTAGCGTTATTGAAATTACGAAAAGAGAATGCAGCAAATGAAACAGTTGCAAATGGTCTAATAGGAGATTTAGAAAATAAATTAAGCACTGAAACAAAAAAGTTTACCCAATTAACTAAGAGTGCCCAAGCTAGTTTGAAGTCGAGTGATCAGGTTATCCAAAATTTGAGAACGGAGCTAAGCGGCCTGCAGGAAGCTCATGAATTGGCGTTAAAGAATAACGAACAGAAAACTAAGCAGAATGAAGTAGCGTTATTAAAATTGCGGAAAGAGAACGCAGAAAATGAAACAGTAGCGAATGGATTGATCGAAGAATTAGAAAATAAACTGAATGCAGAAAGCAAAACTTTTAAAGAAATATCTAAGAGTAATAAAGAAAATTTAAAAAGCAGTGATCAGGCTATCCGAAATTTGAAAACGGAATTAAGCGACATTCAAAAAACGCTTGAGTTGGCGTTAAAAAATAACGAACAGAAAACGAAGCAGAATGAAGTAGCATTATTAAAATTGCGGAAAGAGAACGCAGCGAATCTAACAGTAGCGAATGGACTGATAGAAGAATTAGAAAAAAAATTGAGTGCAGAAAGCAAAAAATACATTCAACAAACTAATACTAATAAAGAAAATTCAAAGAGTAGTGATCAGACTGTTAGAAAATTAAGTACGGAGTTAAGCGTTTTGCAAAAAGCCTATGAATTGGCGTTAAAGAATAACGATCAGAAAACGAAACAGTATGAAGTAACGTTATTAAAATTGAGAAAAGAAAATGCAGAAAATGAAACAGTAGCGAATGGACTGATAGAAGAATTAGAGAAAAAAATTAATATAGAAAGCAAGAAATTTATTGAATTAAGTAAGACCAGCCAAGCGAATTTAAAAGGGAGTGAAAAGACAGTCCAAAATTTAATTGCGAAATTGACTGATTTGGAAAAGGCCCATGAATTGGCGTTAAAGAATAACGATCAGAGGGCAAAGCAGTATGAAGTAGCGTTACTAAAATTGAGGAAAGAGAGCGCCGCGAATGAAAAATCGGCGAATGGATTGATTGAAGAATTAGAATCAAAATTATTAAACCTAGAAAAAGGAAACGATATACTCCAGGCTAAGTATGGTTCATTGGAAAAAAGAAGTAAAAAGGAATTACTAGAGTTAAATAACCAGCTGAAATTAAAAACTCAATTACACGAGAATCAGGAAAAAGATACTGCATCCAAGTTGGCTCAGTTGAATAGTGAAATTACGACGCTTGTAAATACCAATAAACAATTGCTCATCAATGGAGAAGAAAAAGTTAAAGAATTTAAAGCGAGTATTTTGGCTGAGCGTCGCGAAAAGGCTAAAAGTGAAAATGAAGCGAATGATTTAATCAATGAATTAGAATCTCAATTAGCGGTTAATCAAAAAGTACTTAATAAACTGAGACAGACAGGTGAATCGAATGAATCATCGTATTTGAAAAAAATTAAAGTTCTTGAGGTCAAACTTAATGAGATGATTGTTGAGTTGCGCAATTCCAATGAAATTTTGAGTAGCACTAAGCTAGCGTCTAAGAATTCAATTCTAAAATTAGAGAAGCAAGCGTTTGAAAATGGGAAAATAATGACGGCATTAAATAAGCAGGTGAAGGAATTAAGTAAAGAGATTCTGGAGGTGTCGTTGGTTAAAGAAAAAGAAAGCAAGGCTTCTGCTGTAAAGTTAGATGAAATTATGGCTAAATTAACAGATAAAAATAATGATTATACGTTGTTGAAAAATAATTTAGAAAATGGATTGAGTGAATTAACTAAAAAACTGAGTTCTACAGAAAAAGAGAGAGATTTAAATAATAAAACTAAGACTAAACTTATTTCTGATTTAACCGAAAAGCATAAAAAACTAGTTAAAGAGAAGGCCGAATTGATAAAGGTGCATGTAAATGAATTGAAGATTATGTCGAATGGGTTAACGGAAAGTAACATCACTCGGACAGAAACGGAAACCGCAGCTAATAGTTTGATTGAAGAACTTGAATTAAAATTGAAAACAGCGGAATCAAATTCCAGAACCTATGCGAGTAAAGTGACTAAATTAGAAAATAAATTAGACGCGGTCTTTAATTCTTTAAATGAAGCAAAGGCAAATAAAGAAACATTGATAAAAGGCACTGATTTAGAAATCCAAATATTGAAAGAGAACATAATTGAACACGAAGCCGTTTCAAAACAATTGAAAAAAACACACTCTGAGTCATATGCCTTATTGGAAAAGAAATTACTTACTGTAAGGAAGGAGCTATCTAGCCAAGAAAAATTTACAAATCGGCAGATCAATGAATTGAAAGATCAGCTAAATGAGTCGAAGGATGCGCTTGAAAAAGAAATAAAAAATGCTGCGGTTTTAACCACAACCTTAAACAATAAATTTGTAGGGGCGGAGAAGACTCGATTAGAAAGTGAAAAGTCTGGGAATTTATTGATAGCTCAATTGGAAAAAGAACTGAAAACCCACGAGGGAGAAATTGAAAAATTAATAAATAATCAATCTGCAGTTGAAAAAGTTAATGAGAAAAAAATTAGAGGATTGGAAAAGATAATTGAAGATAAACAGAAAGAATTACTGGTTAAAGATAAACGTTATATCGAATTAGAAAATCAATTAGACCAAGAAGTTTCTCTATTAAAGAAAGCTGATGTTGATGAGAGGGCATTGGGTAAATTAAATCAATCTGAAATCAAAAAGTTGAATACTCAAATTACCGTATCACAAAAAAGGCTTAAAGAATCTGAGGGGGCATTGAAAGTTCTACAGGCACAGCTCTTGAAACAAAAAGAATCTCATGTGATAGAATTGGCATTAAAATCAAAAATGTTAAATGAATATGCTAAGAAGCTCACGGATTTGAAAAAAGAAACTGCATCTGATAAAGCTCAGCTCAGTGCATTAGTTGGAAGTGAGAAACAGCTTATCAACGATAAGGCAATTTTGGAGAAAGAGCAAAAATCGTTACGAGAAAAAATGACAATAGTCGAAAAAAGTTTACGAGAAGCAAATGCTAGCTTGAGCGTTTCTAAGAAAAATGAAACAAAACAGAATGCGATTACAAAAAAACTTGTAAAAGAATTAGAAGATAGCATGCAAAGTGCTTATTCAAAACTACAAGTCTCTGAAACTCAAAGTAGCGAGTTGGATTCAAAACTGACTAAAGAAATTTCTAGTTTAAAAAAATCTCTTAAAAATGAGCTAAAAGAAAAGGATAAATTAACAGTGTCATTTCAGAATCAAATAGCGACGCTTCAAGAACAGGTTCAATCAGGTAGAGATTCAGCAGAGCGTAATCAACAGGAATCGCTGGTATTAATTCAAAGTTTAAATGAAAAGTTAGAATCAGATTCGAAAAAATTATCTGAAAACAAGAGACTTAGCTCTAATGAAACGAAAGAATACAAACAGAAAATAAAAGTATTAGAATTTAGTTTAGAAGATACAAAGACATTATTATCAACTTCTATAAAACAGTATGAAAGCGATAAGAAGTTATATGAAAGCAAAATAGAGAAGTTGGAGGAAGTTTTAGGAAGGACCATTGACGAAAAAAAATCTATAGAATCATTATCATCGAAAAGAATGGCACTGATAAATGAAGATATGCTCGCGTTGAAAAATTTAGAAAGTGAAAAAAATAGAGAATCGTCTGATCTAATATCAAGGTTGACCAACCAATTAAGCGATGCATTAGCTAGGCTTGAAGTAACTAAAAATAAGTTCGAAGATTTAACGAATAAGAATGGACTGAAAATAGATAAATTAGAGTTCGAGTTGACTAATCTTCAAAATAAGAAAATTGATTTAGACTCAAAAAGTACGATGTATTTAAAGCAATCAGAGGAGTATCAAGCGAAAATCAAGCACTTGGATAATTACTTAAATATCACGAGGAATGCGCTTCACAAAGCAAAAACAGGTTCAGGTCAAATAATAGCTAAATTGCAAAAGCAATTACGAGATTCAGAAAAAGAAAGAGCTCGAATCCTTATCGAAAAATCAGAACAAGAAGATCAATATCGAACTAAATTTGATGAACTCCAATCTGAATTAAATGAGGCCATTATTGAATTAAAAGTTTCACAAAGAACTGGCGGTCAAAATAACAAGCAATCAGATTTAATGGTTGAGAGTTTGAGTAATGAATTAAAAATTGTAAATGAGAACTTAATTGATGCGTTAAGATTAAATAGGGAAGGGAATGATTCTCTAAAAGTAGAGGTTTCAAAATTAAAATTACAACTTAAACAAAAAGACCAAGAAATTGAATCATATCAAAAAGAAGTTAGTTCAACTGAGGTTTCTTCAGGAATTATTCAAGAATTACAATCTAACATTAAAAGGCTGGAGGCACAGTTGGACCAAGCACTTAGAGACAAGGAGCAGGCTGCTAATAAAGCACAGTCTATGATTGACGCTTTACAGGCTCGATTAGAAGAAGTTGAGAAAGCCTTGGTGAAAGGAACAGAAAAACAAAGCAGAGTTGAGAATAGCAAAGAAGCAATGGTTGCTTCTTTGAAAAGAGAATTAGGAATTGTTCAAGAGGAGAGTAGTAAAGAGGTAAATGGTCTAAATGTTCGAATTAAAGAATTGGCACAATCATTGGATAAAGCTGAACAAACTAATTATAATAATGAAAAGGAGGCTAATCAGCTATTAACGGAATTAGAAAATAATTTAACACGTAGTTACAAAGACAATGTGTCTGTTAAAGAAGATCTAGAGAAAACTAAAAAGCAATTAAATAAATTGTTGACGAGTGGTCAGGCAAGTAGCGAGCAAACGAAAGAGGTTATTTCTGTTCTTAAGGAAAAATTTGAAGAGACTGAAAGCCAATTAAAAACTCTTAAGAAAAGTAGTGATAAACAAACGGTATCTTATAAGCGTGAAATAGAATCTTTAAGCGAAGCCTTATCAAAGACGACAGCTAGTTTAGAAAATGATCTTACCAACCGGGAAAGAATAGAAAAAGATTATATGGGTAAAATAAAAAACCTGAAAAATGATCTCGATGTATCCGAAGGTGAATTGAAAAAAATTAAATATTTTATGAGTAAGAATGCCACAGAGAAGGATCTAAAGAAGTTGAGCGATAAAAATACTGATTTAGAAAATTTATTAGAGAAAACGGAAAATATTCTAAGTGAAACGATAAAAGCGAAATCATTGTATGAAAAAAATGCGATAATAGAGTTAAAGGGCTATAAGCGGGAAATGGCGAGTTTAACAGATCGTCTTGAAGACTCTATGAAGGAGACCGCAAAATATAGAAAATATAAAGACCAAGCTGATGAATCAAAAAATAAAGCTTTGGAAAAATTGAATTTAAAAATCACAAAATTAGATGATGAACGAATGCTAATAGCTAGAGAGAAGGATTTTGTTGATAAAGAACTAAAATTAAAAATTGCAGAAATTAAAGCCTTACATAAATCAACTAATGTTAGTGAAGCGACAAAAGTAATGCACGAAAAACTGTCAGAGGAAATAGAGAGACTGCAGTCGGTTAATAAAAATGTTTTATCCACGGAAAAGAAAAGTAGAGCTGTTGCAGAGGCTTTAAGAATCCAATTGAATGACCAAGAGGAAAAAATCAGGACACTCGGCGTATCTAAAGCAGTCCTAGAGAAGCAACGAGCTGATGATGGGAAAATTATAAAGGGCTATAAGGAAGAACTTGAAAAAGCTGTCGCGAGTTTAAATGACGGAACGGTTAGTAAATCTACAGAAAAGATAAAGCAGATCGATGGCCTGCAAAATAGGCTTTCGATATTGGAAGAGAATCGTTCCAATCTACAAGATCTATTGTCGAATGAAAATGAAAAGCAAGATGAAGTTTTAAAGAAAATAAAATTTTATCAAAATGAATTAGAAAAAGTTTTAGATGTTCTTGCTGCTACGAAAAGTGAAAAGAAATTAATGGAAAAAAATTATATTTCTAGAATTGCTTCATTAAATAATGAACTCCAAAAATCATTAGACTCAAAGAAAGGGACTGATAAGTTTTTGACGGAGTCCTTGGAAATGACAAAGTCATTAAAGATGAGCCTAGAAAGATCACAACGGAGAATACTTCAACTGGATGGAATTCGTGTAGACCTAGCGTTACAGCAAAAAACACTTTCTTCAGAGCAGGAGGATATGTCTAATTTATTAAAACAATTGGATACTGACTTAGACGGTGTTATCAATGATTTAAATTTTAATTCAGCTGCCCTAAATTTCTTTTTAGAATTATTTAATCCTAAAATAAGTAATTAATTATTTTAGGATTAAATAATTAAATTTTTTTCTGTCCAAGGTCTTAGGTTTAGTTTTTATTCGAATCGTCGGATATTCTAATTTAGTTTTCTCATTATTCTAAGATTTTTCCTATTGGTTTAAATAGGCCAAAGAGTAGAGGGATTCCACCTAGCAAGGCTCCAATACTTACTGCGATAAAAAGAATTGAATTCTCGTGATTAAAATAAATTAAATAGGGAATACTTTTTGATATTTGGGAAGAAAAGCCAAATGTTGAGAAAAATAAATTATGCAAGAAACTGGCTGTTAGTAGTGCAATACATGCTGCAATATTTGCTATAAATAAATTTTCTATTAAGTGTCGTAGGAAAAGAGAAAATGAAGAGAGGCCCATACTTCGAAATAAGGCATAGACATATAAATTTTGACGATATTCTAAAATAGATATGGTTCCTGAAACTATGGCTAAGACGACGCTTAATAATATGGCTAAACCGTATTTCCAACGTGAAGATATACTCATAAGCGTATCAAGTTCTTTTTTTAGATGAAGGGGGCTAATTACTTGTAGATTTTTTAGTAGAGGTTCATTGCAAATGTTTTTAATTAAATGAGTAATCGCTTCTAATTTACTTTGTTCGTTATTTCGAAAAATTATTTTTTTAATATAACCACTCTGAGCAAAGTGAGATGCCCATTGGTCTGGAATTAGGAGTAATTCATCAACGCCAAGAGCTCGTAGAGATTCATGTTTTTTGCATACGAATGCTTGAACCTTTAAATCGTCAATAAATAAAGAAACATATTGGCCTTCTGGGATAACATCGCTTACGAAAATAAAAGCTTCTTTCTCAAAAGGATAATCTTTGAGCATATATTTTGTTTGATCGGGCACACACAAAACAGTGTATGTTGTGGCATTATTTTTTTTTGCTCTTTGTGGGATTTGAGTGAAACTAATTAGATCACCATATTCATTTAGCGGATTTAGATATCCTTCAATGTAATTTATGGGTAAATTTTGCGACTCTGGAAACGAAACTAACTTTGTCATTACAATGTTATTCATCCCCATTTTTTCAAGGCGAAGACGTAGTGTTTTTTCTTGTAAGCTAAAGCTCACAATGATTAACCCTGATGTGAATGTCAGGATGGTCGCAATTAACCCTTTAGCAAAAGGGCTACCGGGTTGTTCAAACCAGCGATGCCAAGTGTCCTTCCAAAGGTAGGCGAATGTTAAAATCAATAATTTCATCTGCAATGACTTCTAGTCGAGCATCGTGTGATGCGATAATAATAAAACGTGAAGAATCTGAAAAATTTCTAAGTGTGTTTATAATAACTTGAGTATTTAAATCATCAAGTCCTGAGGTAGGTTCATCAAAAAATGCGTATGTAGGACTTTTTATAAGGGCTCTAGCTATTGCAGCTCTTTGTTGTTGTCCACCAGAGAGGGTAGATGGCATGCGGTTATTGAAATCTTCTAGGCCAAGGGTCCTTAGCCATTCTTCAATGCAAGCTTTCAAAGCTTTTCCGCTAAGGCCACTAAATGCACCGGCAATCTCTAAATTTCTTTGTAAACTTGCCAGTGGGAGTAAATTTAGTTGTTGAAAGACAAAGCCTAGTTCGTTTCTTTGAAACTCCAAATTCCGGTATGGCTTACCATTTGGGGTGTTTAGTGTTCCTGACGATGGCTTAAGGAATCCGGCCAATAGTCTTAATAGAGTTGATTTTCCACAACCGGAAAAACCTTTGAGGAGGATAATTCCTGGATTAAATTCATGGGAGAAGTGTTCAAGAGCGAGTGATTTTTTACTATAACCATAAGAGATGTCTTTACATGTAATATGGCCAGGTAGAGTATTCATCAATTTGGATATGACTACTTTGCTTGAATTGCGATATGATTTTCACCTTCTGATATGAATTTCATACCAGGAAGTTTATCTTCTATAAAATCATACCAATTCTTACCAATTTTAATATTGGGAAAATAATAACTGAGATCAAACTTTGGAATGATACTAGACGCTGATGGCAAATCATACCAAAGCTTACAAGTCATTCTCGATCCTACAAGTTGATGTAGTTGTTCATTGGCGTCGAAACGAAATAAGAAAAATAGGTTTTCACCTCTGTTTGAATGTTCAGTAATGCGCTTAGAAAAGCTTCCGTTAACTGTAATGTTAGATTGCAGGTCGAGTGTGATACTAAGTTTATCATCACCCATACTTAACCACGCTGGGTCAATTACTGGGATTTTCAAATAGATGTTTTCCAAATCTCGAATTTCTGCAATGCGCTGATTGTTTTTAACAGGGTAGGTTTTGACGCCTTTTACAAAATCGATGAATAAATGAATTTTTCCATTAAATGGCATTTTGATTGAAGCTTCCGCAATACTTTCTTCAAATTCTATTTTTTTTAATTCCCATTGTTCCCTAAGTTCAAGGATGGACATATGCAAAGGTGAGATTTTTTCATTATTCAAAAAGTCGTACGCTTTACGGTGCAAAGAAGTTTCTTTTTCTATTCTAGTCATTGCTTTGGGGTTCATGCCTAAAAAACTTTTACTTTCAGGAAATAATTCCGTTAATTCTTCAAGGTCTGGAATGTTATAAAAAATCTTTGCTTGTGAGAGGGCGGCTTCAGCTTCGAGTAAGTTTTTTTCTAAGTTTAATTTTTCTTTAGGTAATTCGAGTTCATTAAAATATTTTTCTTTAATGATTAGATAACGTTCTTTATTTAAATGCTTCTCCAGTTCCTTTTCTATTTCTTTAGTATCAAATTTCCCCCAAATAAAATCTTTAGATTGGTGAGATGGAAATTCATTCATCAATAATTCTAATTCACTATTATGCGGAGCATAGATAGTGAAAGATAGTTTTGGCTTGAGATACCCAAATGCTGTTCCTAGCAGAATCTCTTGTTTTAACGGGTATTTACTAATATCAAAAAGGGCTTTCGGGTCCTTGGTTTCATCGTTAATAGTAGGTGCTTTTTGTAAACTACAATTACTTAATAAAAATGTAAAAGAAAGGAGTACTAGAGCAGGGCGCCTAGACAAAGAATACATAATAGATGATATAATATTATAGCTCATGAGTGTCCCACTTTAAATCGTCGAAAAACCAAAAGCTAGTCTCTATTTCCATTTTTTCTAAATCGAGCTCAAGTATTTTCTGTTGCCATTGATCCATTGCACTTAGTCTTGATTTGAAATCACTGATCGAACTGGGTGCAGGAAGTTCTGCATATAACTGTTTGCCTCTATTTAATTTTTCGCGATCGATCTTTATAGCAGCAAGCCTTTGGTTTGCTTTAGCTAGTTTTATCAGAAGATTTTTTGTTTCTAGTAATAATTTTTTTTCCTGAATCTCCATTTCTTTTTCAAATGCTAATTTCTCCATTTTTATTTTGCCTCTTGTATCAATTGCCCATGTTGCATCGGCACCAGCACGCATATCTTCAACACTCCATAGGGCTTCGTTTCGGCCATCGTTTCGATATAAGGAGGGAGTTGACAATGAGACGTTAAAGCGAGGCCAGTAAGCCCTGGTTATTTCTTTTTTTCGCAATCTAGCGCCTTCTAGTTCAATAGCTAAAATTTTAATTTGTTTATTTGCGAAATTCTTGAAGTCATCAAGCCTTAAAGGTTTTTCTGTGTAATTAAGAGTAGGCAGTTTTGTCGTGTTGGATGGAATCCATTTAAATGATGTATCCCAAATTAAATTAGATAATTCTTCACTAATACTATCTTTTTCTTCAATGAGTTTCTTGAATACAGATTTAACACTTTGATAATCGTCGCTATCATTAGCGGATAAAAGATTACCGGCTAGTTTTATTCTCCAATGAAGATATTTTTCTTTGTTTTCGATGGAGCGATATTTTGAAAAAATAAGGTACAGTTTAATCATTAATTCCCGCTCTTTTAATTCCTTATTAATATCTGAGCGGATGATCCTGAGTTTTGCTGCGTACAGTTTTGCTGGTAATTGAATAATTGCGGCAAAATTGAAATAGGAATCAATTCCATAGCGCCATCCATCTGCAAACAATTGTGATGAATCATTAAGAAATCTAGAATATCCAGTTCTTAGATCTAGAGTAGGGATTAGTTCTTTAATTGTTTGATTGATAGCTTGTTTGGCCTGATAGTTTTCCAGTTCGATGGAAGACAGTTCAATGTTATTTTGAAAAAGTAAACTAATTGCTTCTTTCCATATTAACCTCTTTTCGATAATAGGTTTTTTAAGATCATCGATAATTTGTTGGACATTGCTTTCAACAATGAGTTCTTGTTTTTCAATGTTATCTTCAACAATTGTACAATTACTAAAAAAGAATAGTATTATCACATATACTATATGAAAAACTATTTTGTTATATGGCATGTGTTGTTTATTAATAAAAAAGGCTGCACAATGAATGTCCATGTGCAGCCTCCATAATCAAATAAGAAAGAATTTTAATCTATTGGTTTACGCCGAACTTCTCCTTGCGGGGAAACAATTATTGGGTTTTGAAACATGGAGTTTGGTGCAATTGTTCCTATGCTTTGTGTGCTTGGAGAGCCAGCAGGGCTAATTAAGTTGGCTGTCACAAAAATGAGTAGGTTTCGTTTTTCGGATGTTTCGGCAACGTTTCTAAATAAGCGTCCAATAAGAGGCAAATCACCAAGAACAGGAACGCTGTCGTTAACTGTTTTTATTTCACTTCTCGTTAATCCCCCTAAAACAACAGTTGCTCCATCAAAAACAGTAACCGTGGTATCTACTTTTCTTACAGAAAAGATAGGTTGAAAATAACCAGATGGAACGGTAACTGTTGTGTTCCCCGCAATTGCAACACTTGGAGAACCATATTCTACAAAACCTTCAAATTCTGTAACCGTTGGTGTTAGTTGAAGGGTGATTGTATCTTTTTCTTCAACAGTAGGCGTTACAAATAGTTCTACCCCGACTAATTTTGTTTCAAAATCTTCTGGTTTTGGTCCACCGACTTTCGCTGTTCCATCGCCAACTTCTGGATCCTCTGGAGCTTCGTAACTGGTTGGGTAGATAAATTCCTGACCAATGTTAATAGAAGCTTGGCTGCCTGCTAAAACAGTGATTTTAGGAGCAGTCAATAAGTCGGATGATGCATCACGTGAAATAGCTTGCAGGAACATATTGAATTCAAAATTCTTCAAGATACCTCTCAGCTGAACTGATGGTGATACTCCAAGCGCTAGGTCTGCACCCGTTGGTAATGGCGGAGGAGCCGTTGGGATTGATATATCGCTAGTTCCAATTACCCTAATTGCAGAATTTGAGCTGATGCCGGAAAATGCGCCCTCGATGCTCCTTCCACGAGTATTAAGGCCCATTATTGATCCATCTTCGTGTGAATAGAGTGCCCCACGTTCTCTCACTGGGGTGCCATTTGTATTTGTTAGTTCACCCCAATTGAAACTTACTTCATCTAGTTTCCTTTGACTTACTTCAATGAATTTCGCTTCAACTTCAACTTGTTTCGTTTCGTTGAACCGGCGTAAAATAATACGACATCTCTCAAGGTTTCTTGTCGATTGAGTAATGATTAATTCCGTGCCTTCATATGCCATGGATGATCCTGGTGTGTCAGTGAAATTAACACCAGCACGTTCGAAAAAGCTTTTAATGAGACCTTCTTCATCGCTGATGCCGCCGCTACCACCACCCCCATCATCTGCAAAAGGATCCCCTCCGAAATCATCACCGCCGCCGCCGCCGCCACCACCGCCAGTTAGACGAATAACCGCCGCACGTGTGATTGGAAAGAATTCTGTATCAAGAGAAGGGCCACCGCCACCTGCTTCCCCGGGTTGAACCACAACTGCATCATCATTTACCTCATAAGAGAAGTTAACTTGTTGTGTTACAAATTGAAGGATCTTATCTAATGATAGGTTTTTTAGATTTATATTTACTCTAGGATCTGTTCCCTGAGGATCAAGTAATACAATATTTACTCCTTTTAGCGTTTCATTGGGTTCATTGAAGTCATATTCACCGGAAAGCTCTGATAAGGTTTCGATGACTTTTGATAATTGAAGGCCACTGAAAAATGCACGGGGAATACGGATGTCTTTAAGTTTTTTTAAGAGAGGTCTTTCTGTTGCTACCGTTGCGCCGTCTCCAGCGTCACCCTGGTCTATTACTCTTGGTCTTTGCCATGCGCTATTCACTTCATCTAACATTTCTCGACGAGTTCTGAGGCGTCCGACATAGTTCCTCGCTTCTTGTCGTTCTGATATTTGTTTTAGAAAAAGATTAGCTTCTATGTTACCAGGGTCAATTCTGTCAATTTGGGAAAAGGCATTTTTGGCACCAATTAAATCACCAGCAAGGTATAGACTTCTTCCTTTCAGGAGGGACTTTTGTACCGATTTGTTGTTTTCGACAAAGTCTCCGTTCATTTTTGAAATATCTTGTCTGAATGGATTGGTAGAGTTGTACTTAACCAGACTGCTTAGTTTTTCGACTCTTGAGTCTACGCCATAGAGAGAGGCATAGGATTCTAGTAAATCAAATGCCTTGGGATAGTCTCTTGCTGCATTTGCTTCTTGTATTTTAGAATACAGATAATCGCTCATGTCGCGAGTAAGATGCTTGTGAAAGCTGATGATACGTCCATCAGAGCCAAATTCTTCTTTATATTGTTCAATTAAGCTGAGGCTGTCACTTTCACTATTTTTATCTTTTGACGCATCAACCGCTTGATCAAATAATGCGTTTGATCGTATTTGAATCAGACCTTTAGTGAGGGCTTCTGTACCAATACTTTCAAAAGGTGTTATTATTTTTTGTGCAATCGCTAATTCTTGGTAAGTAGTTTTAAAATCTTTTGATATACGAGCAGCCTCTGCAATATTCATGTGCTCGATGGTTAAATTTATAGCTTCTGCTTGTTTTGCAGTGGCTCCAATTAAAAGATCATTATATTTATTTGCCTCTTTTGTTTTGTTATCAATTTCTTTATCAACTGCTTGAAGTTGATTCGTGATGTTTGCATCATCTGGTGAAGCTTCATTTATATCAGCTAAAATACTGCGAGCTTTTTTCAGATCACCTTTATCTCTTGCTTCAATTGCTTTTGTTAAAAGCTTCATTTTTTCAGTATCACTTGTTTCTTGCGAAAATGAGTGTGTGAAAGGCAATAATAGCGCAATTATTGCTATTTTAAATAGGCTCCATCTGTTTGATGTCTTATTAGTCATGTGCAGTGTCTGTGTGTATTATAGTAATCGGGTCGCTAATTTAGAAATTTGCTAACCGATTATCAAGTTCTTTGTGAGGTTTGTGCTAGTAATTTGTGTTAATAATTAGAATAAATCACCAAAATCGCCACCAGCATTTGCTGGGGGAGTGTCGTTGGTTGATTCTTCTGTATTTTCATCAGTAGTATCGGAGCTAATGTCTAAAGTCATTTTAAAAATGGTTTCATCTTCTTGAGGGTTTGTTTTTTCAACGCTCAATTGTTTGTTTTCTAAATCAAGTTTTGTGATATTATATTTATTAATGCCTATTTTGAACCCCTTTGCATCTTGATTAAAGCT
Source organism: uncultured Opitutales bacterium (assembly GCA_963924785.1). GTDB lineage: Bacteria > Verrucomicrobiota > Verrucomicrobiia > Opitutales > CAJWYM01 > CAWUTK01. Next base: position 2,029 of record CAWUTK010000157.1, on the reverse strand, counting down.
AACCGTTTCTTGCGGGTTTGTTTCGTTTCGGACAGTCACAACTGTATTTCCAGTGTAGAGGGCCTTCTTCTCGTTGTCTAAAGTATACTCTTTATTGCCCTTAAGATCTTTAATGATTAGCGTTGCTACTGTTACGAACCGCAGACCGGTTTCATCTTCAATTTTTTCACGTTTTTCATTAAACGATATGACTTTTATGTTTTCTTCAGTGATAGTTTCCCCTGTTTTTTTTCTATAGGTAACTTCTGACTTTGTATTAAAAATTGTAATCTTTGGGTTTTTAATGTCACCGGAATAACTTTCCAGTACGAATGGAAATGTTTCTCGATCAATACTCGTAAGCTTTACACCAAATGGGATGATAATAATGTCAATATCACCTTTTTTCAGTGCATCTTCAGGGCGTAATTCCGTGAATTCCCCCTTAACTACATATATAACCGGTGGAGTGAACACGTCAAACTTCCACGTGTCTCCTTCTCCCTGAGCTTGAACATCTGTCCATGTTAACTTTTCTGAGATGTCATCATTTGAGTTCAAGTTGACGTAAGGTTTTTCCTTAACATTTATCTGGGTGTTTTTAATCTCTGGATCCGTCTCACCAGAGTCGAGAAATGATAAAATAGCTACGATTGCTAAAGTGAGGGTAACTATACCTAAGATAAGTTTATCGTATAATTTTGCTAAAAATTTCATCCTTTTTGATCTTTTTTCTTTTCAACGTCTATAACGATATCAATGTACTCAACTGTTAAGGTGAAAACAGACAATGTTTTAGTGATGACAGGTTTTTTCTCAGCTTCAGAAGCTTCCCTGGTTTTTTTGGCTTCCTCAGACTCTTTCTCTTTTTCATCATCGTAACCACCGCCAAATAATGCACTTAATGCATTTTCTTGCTTAGGTTTGTTTTTTTTCTTTTCGCTTTCAGCTTCAAGTTTTTCAGGCTTAATATCGATGTTTCTGATTACTATTGGCATTTTCTCTCTAGAAATCAGAGAGTTCATTAACTTTCTTAGTGAATTTGTGTTGCCAACAAATTTCATTTCAAACGCGAGCGTATCAATGGCCGCTTCTTCTTTTGCCGAAAGCAATGGGTCTATTTCAAAATCATCACTGGCAACTGCAGACTCATCTTCCTTGTTCTTGTTTCTATTACGTCCTCTTGCCGTTTCTTTTTTTCCGCGATTTTTATCTTCAATGAATTCTCGTTTAATCGATATTATCTCGGTTGGTTCAGAGTCAATAAGCTCTTCAGTTAAGTAGTCTAAGATGATTCTTTGTTTGTCAATAGGGGCAATGAAAGGTTTTAAGCGTTCCGTGATCACGAATTTTCTAGCATATCGAGCAAAGCCAAACGCTTCATCTTCATCAATTATAATTTTAACCTTATCTGTAATGGGATCTTTTGTGTTACAAATTTTCCTGTATTTATTAATTTGCCCTTTAATGGATGTTGGAAGACGCGTATCGCTGTCGTTAGGTTTGACTGGTTTTTTTGCACGAAGAGCCCGGAGTTTTTGCTCAAAATGATCCTTTAAAACAGCAGTATTCGCTACCGCTTTGTCAACATTTGCTTTGGAAGGGCCCACTTCACGACTTTTAAGTGCAATAATTTGGCTTTTAGTCGTTTTGATTTCACTGACAGTCTTTGCGCCTTTTGATTTCGCTTGTAAATTTAAGAATAGAAATACGCCGTGAATTATGGCACATATTGCGACTAAAATAAAAATACCCTTGTTATCCTTGATCAGTTTCATCTTTTACAACGGTTTATTTGGATTAACTAGGAAATTTAATTTAAAAGGAAGTACTTTAAGGCCGGCATCTAGGGTCGACCAGTCAATTTCGTATGATTTTTCTTTTTGAATGAATTCAGACGCTTTAAGCCCATCTCTTAATTGATTAATACGTTCCGTTAAAACCAGTCGATCGACTTCGGCCTTGTCCGCTTCGATAGGCACGACTATTTCTTCGTCTTTTTCGTTTTTAATTTCCTCACCTTCTTCAGTTGCGGGCTCAACTGTTTTTT
>CAWUTK010000156.1:0-3789 GCA_963924785.1 uncultured Opitutales bacterium | reverse complement strand
CAGATGGAATTTGAATTCCTTCTGCATAGGCTCTTTTGCTTAAATGCTCTCTACTGTATTTTTCGAATTAAACTAATGCGATTTCAGATTCTGGATCGAAGACATGTGCTTTTTCTAGGTCTAATACAATATCAATTTTTGAATTCATTTTGTACCTTTCACCAGGATCCACACGTGCTATAATTGGGTCTTTCCCAACGTTTAAGTAGAGGAATGTTTCCGCACCCATTGTTTCCGAAACTTCTACTGTTGCAGAAAGAGTGGTGTTTGCGGGGATGTCTCCTTTAAATATTTTCTTATCTGTAATGTCTTCAGGTCGAATGCCTAGAACTATTTTTTTGCCTTTATAGTCCTTTGCTCTTTCCGCTAATCGTTTGTTTAAAACAATTTTAGCATCAGTTCCATCGTCAATAAAAGCAAGACCTTCACCTTCTGCTTCAATTTTTCCATGTAGGAAATTCATTGGAGGACTTCCTATGAATCCTGCAACAAACATGTTTACTGGATTGTTGTATAACTCTAGTGGTTCTGCGACTTGCATTATTTCTCCAAACTTCATGACTGTGATTCGATCACCCATTGTCATTGCTTCGGTTTGGTCATGTGTCACGTAAATCATCGTTGCATCTAAACGGGCATGTAACTTCGATATTTCGGTTCTCATTTGAACACGCATCTTTGCATCAAGATTAGATAGCGGTTCATCGAATAGGAATACTTCTGGTTGACGAACGATTGCTCGACCTAGGGCAACTCTTTGACGTTGACCTCCGGATAATGCTTTGGGTTTGCGTTGTAAAATACCTTCAAGGCCTAAGATTTTAGCCGCTTCTTCAACCCGTTTTTTGATTTCCGCCTTTGGCTTTTTCTGCAATTTTAACCCAAATGCCATATTGTCATAAAGTGTCATGTGCGGATAAAGGGCATAATTTTGAAATACCATCGCAATATTACGATCTTTTGGGGCGACATCATTAACCACTCTATCTCCAATTGAAATTTCGCCAGAAGTGATTTCTTCTAAACCGGCAATCATTCTTAATGTAGTAGACTTTGCGCAACCAGAAGGTCCAACTAATACCATGAACTCTCGATCTCTAATTTCTAAATCAATCTCTTTTACTGCTAAAAAGTCAGGGTTTTTCCCGTCTCCTGGATAGATTTTCTCAATTTTACTTAATGTTACTTTAGCCATGATGTATCACTTTGTTCGCAGTTATTTGTGAGGTTCTTAAATTTATATAGATATAATAGCACCAAATTTCGGTAAATATAGCGCATTTGGCGTTTTAATTTTGCCTTTTTGCGACAAATGGGTTGATTTTAGACGATGGATCGAATTGCAGTTGTTACATCAAGCCTTACTTTAAGGAGGATTTCCGCTGGATTTTTCCCGTTTGTATCAGACGAGCTCGTTTTTACTCCAATTGAGATTAATCAACCGGCTCATTATGTGATTAAGAAAATAAATGAATGGAACTGTTCTGGAATTATCACTGAATATGACCCTGAGTTAACCGAAAGCTTGTTTGCCCTTAATAAACCAACAGTGATTATCAACTCTGATTTGATACTTGAAGGAATGGGGCAGGTTTCAATTGATGAAGAGCAAGTGGGCATTCACGTTGCTGAATATTTAGAGAATCTAGGGTGCAAGCATTTTGGGTTTTATGGGAAGCAGTTAGATTTGCATCCTGCGATGAAGATAGGGTTCGAGGAGCATCTTCTTACGCAAAAGAAAAAAGTACATTTAATTGAAGAAGCTGGTAGTTTTGAGAAGAACACTGAAACATGGATTAAGCCAAGTTCCGTGCTCAAAACGTGGTTAGACGGACTACCTAAACCAATAGGGATCTTTGCTGCTCATGATCCACTGGGCCTTGTTCTAGTCGAAGCTTGTCGCGAGGCTGAATTTGATATTCCAGATGAGGTTGTCATTGTCTGTGGGAACTACGAAGAGAGTCTGTGTTGTCTCAGTTCGCCGCAACTGTCAGGTGTCGTCATTCCGTGGGAAAATATGGCTGAAAAGGCAACTCAGCTAGTAGTCGATGTGATTAATGGAGCTTCTTTTTCGATAGACCCTATTTTGATTTCACCTAGAGAAATTATTACACGAAGATCATCCAATATGTTTATCACGAAAAACCCTCATATAGCTGAAGCCATTAGGTATATTAGGGGGCACGCTCACGAAAACATAAATGTGGATGATGTATTAGATCAGGTGCCCATTAATAGGAGGGCTCTTGAACGAGGCTTTAAGAACGAATTCAATCGAACTCCAAAGCAAGAAATCACGAGAACTAAAATTGAAAAAGCGAAAGGTTTTTTGTTAACAACAGATATGTCGTTATCGGCAATTTCTGATTATTGCGGATTCACTCGGCCTGAAAAGTTTTCCGCAACGTTCAAGAAAATTGTTGGGGTTACTCCATATCGGTTTCGGTTAAATCAGAATAAATAACATTAGGGGTATTTAAAGCGAAGATCTTGCATTTGAGTCTTGATGGTGGAAGGTATTTGGTTGAGTATTTTTGTTATGAACAATCCCTTTTTAGATAATTCTTTTTGTATTCCTTGGTCAGGGTTAAAACCTGAGTCAGTCGAGGATGGTATTTCTCAAGCGTTGGTTTCTGCAAAGGAAGCGATTGCAGTGATTGAGACGATTGATCACAAGGATGTTTCCTACGAAAATACACTAGCTTCTTTGGAAGTTGCAACTGAAGCACTAGAATGTGCATGGGGAAAAGTTGGGCATTTGGATTCTGTTTGTAATTCAGATAAATTGAGGACCGTTTATAATAAACTGCTACCCAGTGTTTCAGCTTTTTTCTCAAGCATTTCTTTGAATGAAAAACTTTGGGCGGTCGTTAAAGCTTTCAATGAAAGTGATGAGGCGAAAGGATTGTCTCTTACTAGAAAACGTTTTCTAGATGAAACAGTGAAAGATTTTACTCAAGCCGGCGCCGATTTGCCTCAAGATGAAAAAACACGGTTAGAAAAAATCAATAAATCTTTGGCTGAAAAAACACAAAAATTTACTGAAAACGTGTTGGACTCAACAAACGCATGGGAGTTGTTGATCGATGATGAGGGTCAACTACTAGGGTTGCCCGCATCAGCATTGGACGCAGCGAAAGCAGATGCATTGAGTAAGGGGCATGGCTCAGAAGATTCGCTGATGTGGCGGTTTACTTTGCAGGCGCCATCATTAATGCCGGCAATGAAATATCTTAAGTCTGATACACTTCGAAAGCAGATCTGGCAGGCGGCTTCAGAAATAGCAGCAACTGGTAAATATGATAATACGGAACTGATCAAAGACATCTTAGGGCTTCGTCAGGAAAAAGCTGAATTGTTGGGGCACACCGATTTTTCGGATTATATTCTTGAACGTAGAATGGCTGGTAGTGGGGATAAGGCTGTTAGTTTCATCGAAGCATTACACGCTAAGATTCAAGATGCCTTCAAAGCTGAAGTTAAAGCGTTAGATGATTTTAAAGCGAAGAAAACAGGTGAGTCTGTTGCTTATTTAAATCCTTGGGAAGTTGGTTACTGGGAAGAGCAGCAGTTGCAAGAATGTTATGATTTTAACGAAGAACTGCTTCGTCCTTATTTTCCTATGAATTCAGTCTTAAGTGGGCTATTTAATATTACCGAAACTTTGTTCGGAGTCACTATAAATGAAAGGCAAACGATTTTTGAAGGTGAGCTTTGTGAAGGCAAGTCTGATTTCGCTGGACCGGCAGTTGAGGTGTGGCATCCGGAAGTTTTGTATTATGACATGTT
>CAWUTK010000155.1:0-15152 GCA_963924785.1 uncultured Opitutales bacterium | reverse complement strand
CTTTAAACGCTTAGGTGTAAATGCAATTGCGGCAGGAAACATAGGTATTCCACTTTCAAGAATTCTACTAGAGTCTAATTCTCAAGAATCAACTATTGTTTGTGAAACCAGTTCATTCCAGGCTGAAGAAATAAAATATTTTTCACCAGATGTTTTAATTTGGTCAAATTTCGCCGAAGATCATCTAAATCGATACGATTCTCTCGATAGCTACTTCAAAGCTAAATTAAATTTAGTTCAGCGTTTAAAATCAGAACAACTTTACATTGGAAAAAGCGTGTTAACCTATGCCAACGAAAACAAACACTCGCTACCTGAAGGCGCTCGAGTCATTGAACTAGACGACATATCAACAGCCAAGATTCCAGAAAATTCTATTTTCAAATCCTATCCACAGCAAGAGAACTATTTACTTGTCAAAAAGTTTTGGGATGAAAACAAGTATCCAGAATCTTCGCTCAAACAAACAGTGGCATCCTTCACTCTTCCAGAACATAGGCTGCAAAAAATAGGGGAACTTAAAGGGATTCATTTTTGGAATGATTCCAAAGCAACAAATTTCAGTGCAACCATTGCAGCCCTTCGATCATTCCCCCACCCTGTACTATGGATCGGTGGCGGCTTACAAAAAGGCGGAGATTTAAAAGCGTTCGCTAGATCAGTCAGTTATTACATCAAAAAAGCATACATCATTGGTTCTGTTTCAGACAGCCTTGCGCAAGAGTTCAATCAATTAGACATTGCTGTTTCAACCTACGAAAACTTAAACCAAGCAGTAAATGCAGCTTTCAAGGACAGCACTTCTCCTGAAGAAATTGTATTTAGCCCTGGATTTGCAAGTTTCGATATGTATCCGAGTTTTGCCCATCGAGGAAACGCCTTCCTCAATGACTTCAATCATTTAAAAAATACTGAAGCAAACACCTGTACTCAATAATTTTCAATTTATACCATACAAACCAACAACCATATAAAACAAATGAAACTAACTAAAGTATTCGGAATCGTGCTCTCATTACATGTTGCAGCACTCATGATTCTCCTGGCTCAACCAGGGTGTCAAACAATCAAGGGCCCAAATATTAAAGCCGTCAAACCAGAGACTAGAACGACTGCTAATAACGCACCAAAACCGGTCAAAGTTGCAAAAGAAAAAGTAGCCCCTCAGAGAACGGAAAACGGAAAGAGTTTATTCGGTTTTTTCAGTAGCAAGAATAGTGAACCAGTAGCTCAAGCAACAAAACCGATGGCACCAAAAGTACCCGTCAAACGTTACAAACCGACAAAACCGCAACAGCCACTTGTCGCAGAATCAATGCAATCTGACGAGGTTCCTGTTATCATTGAAACAGATAATCAATTAGTTGAATCCGCTATCAATGATACTCCAATTACGAGCATTGAAGCACCAAGGATACTTGAACCAATCTCTCTCAACGATCAAATAACAAATAACTTTGTTAATGAAATCGAAGAAAACTATGTCGAATATACTATTAAAAAAGGCGACAGCCTATGGAGAGTTTCAAAAAAGTTTTCTACCACTGTGGAGAAAATCACTAAGATAAATGGTCTTTACCGAAACAGTATTCTACGAGTTGGACAAATCATAAAACTTCCGGGTGATAGTGTTAAAATGGAACAGTTGGCACCAATAGCGACAAATGTAGCGCCTACTTTCGATGGTGAAGCAACAACATACACCGTTAAAGCAGGCGATAATCTTGGTAGAATTGCAAAATCTTATGGGGTTAGCGTAAAATCAATAAAAAGTGCAAATAACTTAAGGAGTGATACTATTCGTATTAAGCAAAAACTGCTTATTCCAGGAGGAAGCAAAACACCGCTAGAAACATCGTTCTCGGCAAATCCTTCTCCTGTATCACTTAAAGAAGGTCAGTTTTTTCATATTGTAGCTCGCGGAGATAGCATCAGTAAAATTGCACTGAAATACGGTGTAAGGACTAAGGATATCCTAAAATGGAATAATATCCAAAATGCTCATGCTATTCAACTCGGACAAAAAATCGCGATTCAAAAAGGTGAAGCAAGTAGTTCGTCTAATGTCCAAATAGAAGAAGTCACCGTCGAACCAGTGTTGATTGAACCTGTTGAAGATACTAGGACCATCACCCTACCGACAGAAGATTTCTCTAGTGACTTTTTTGATCAAGAACAGGACATTCCCAATGTTCCAATTATTGAACATGATAACATTGTTATAGAAGAAGAATAAGGGCGATTTACTAATGCAAGCAACAGAACAACAAAGGTCATTTAAATTAGAATCCTGGTCGTCACAAGCGCCCTGGATTCTAATCCTATTATCTGTTTCTTGCTTAACGCTATTAGGATTGGTTGTCCTATATAGCGCCAGTCAATCGCTCGTAGGCGGGGAACTCAGAATACTGAAAAAACAAATTATATGGTTAGGTATATCTGTATTCTGTTGTTTCCTCACCTCACAATTAAATCTAAGTAAATTCAGATAACTTAGCTATGCTATCTACGGCATAACAATTCTTGCCCTAGTGCTCGTCATGGTTCCAGGAATCGGAGTCAAAGTAAATGGCGCACAACGTTGGATAGGCTTAGGCCCAGTAAGACTTCAAGTTTCTGAATTTGCCAAGTTATCATTATTGTTCATGTTAGCTCACTATCTAGCGGTTAATCAGCGTAACCTGAAAACCTTTATCAAAGGCTTTGTTATTCCTGTTGGAATTCTGGGAACGATAGTCGGCTTAGTATTCATAGAACCCGATTTTGGAACAGCTTTTCTTTGTGCAACCGTTGGATTCAGTATGCTATTTATCGCGGGTGCTAGATTGCGCTACTTAATCCCAACTATTCTTACAGGAATGGCGCTCTTTAGCGTTATGGTCTATTTCGATCCTGTTAGGAAAAAACGAATTCTTTCCTATCTCGACATTGAAGGAAACATTTCTGATGGAGCCTATCAATTATGGCAAGCAATCCTAGCATTCGGTGCCGGAGGGACATGGGGGAAAGGATTAGGTCAAGGCCGACAGCAACTATCTTTTTTACCGGAAGCTCACACTGATTTCATTTTCGCAGTAATGGGCGAAGAAATGGGATTCATCGCTACAGGCATAGTCGTTTTTCTTTTTGCAACTATCGCATTCGTGACACTTGTAAACCTAAGAAAATCTCCTGACATGTTTCAGTTCCTCATCGTTTATGGAGCACTCATGTTTATTGCACTACAAGCACTCATCAACATTGGAGTTGTCACCGGTTGCCTTCCGACAAAAGGCATGTCCCTCCCCTTCATCAGTTATGGTGGGTCCAACTTAGTCGCGATGTTTATCTTGATAGGTATCTTTATCAACGCTTTCAACAATTGGAATAAAACAACACTACAAACCCCGAGAGAACTGTGAAGAGTTTTTACATATCCTGCGGCGGAACCGGTGGCCACCTAGCTCCGGGTATTTCTTTGGCTGAAGGACTAATGGAGAAGGGACACAGATGCTCTCTCTTTATAAGCCAAAAAGAAGTGGATAGTCGTCTTGTTAGAAAATACAGCAATTTGATTTTTAACAAAGTTCCGAGTGCACCCTTTTCATTATCTCCAATAAGATTCATTCGCTTTTTAGTTCAACAAACAAAAGCCTTTTTATACTATCTTTTTGAATTTAACAAAAACCGTCCAGATACATTAATCGCCTTTGGTGGATTTTGCTCATTAGGTTCTGTTTTAGCAGCTTCATTCACAAAAACTCCAATTGTGCTTCACGAAGCGAATCGATTTCCAGGCAAAGCAATTCGTCTACTATCAGGAAAAGCCAGCCGAGTCTACCTCCCGAAGGGAATAACGCATCAATCGATTCCTCAAAATATCGTTAAAAATTGCGGTTACCCTCTTCGAAAAGAAATTACTAAAATCCCTAAAGCTATCGCAAGAGAACAAATTGGAGTTAAGGCCAAGGGGAAACTTTTAGTTATTATCGGCGGGAGTCAAGGGGCTGACACGTTAAACCAATGGGTTCTCAGCAACTTTAGTAATTTATCAGAAGCAGGCATTAACGTATATTGTGTGACTGGTTTAAAGAATGAAATTAAAGGAGAACTCCAAAATCAGTCCCTCGAGACAAACCTTAACTTTGTCCCATTCACCGATCAAATGGCAGCCGTTCTCTCAAGCGCTGATCTAGTAATATCGAGAGCAGGCGCTGGTGGAATATCAGAAATAGTGAGATGTAGAGTGCCAAACATTCTTATCCCCTACCCTCATGCAGCAGATAATCATCAAGAAAAAAATGCTAGGCATTTAGAAAAAACGGGATGTTCAATCGTTGTTCCGCAAGAAAAAATAGATACCCTTTTCAGAGAAGTAACAGACACGATTAACAATACTTGGTTGATAGACAAATTTTGTTCAAACTTGAAAAATGTAGATAGTGAAAATTCACTCGAAATCATACTAGACGATCTTGAGTCTATCTCAGACAAAAAAGACCTTAAAGTAACTTCAACAAAAGGAGATCGAGCATAATGCCTCTTTCTGCTAAAAACATTTACATGCTAGGCGTCGGCGGAATGGGAATGACACCATTAGCACTTTATTTATCCGAATCGGGTAAAAACATCATTGGAGCTGATGATAACTTACAAGAACCGCTTCGAAGCATTTTAGAAAAGAATAATATAACTATTGAGGATAACAATCAGATTCCCCTAGAAATTGACCTCTTAATCTATTCTAATGCCTTAAACGAAAAACACCCGATTATACAGGAAGCGATCAAAAGAAAACTACCGTACATTCGTAGAGGCGAAATGTTAGCAAAAATAACGGCTAACAAAAAACTAATTGCTATCGTTGGAAGCCATGGAAAAACAACGACGGCCGGCATGTTATCCCATTTACTCAAACAGGCTAACTTTCAATTCAGCTATCTAATTGGGGGCCTCTTTGATGACAAATCAATTTTACCTGCGGGTTTCAACAAGAACGAATGGATACTAGCTGAAGTCGATGAGAGCGATGGGAGTATTGAGCACTTTCAACCAGAAATAACGCTCGTCCTAAATGTCGACTGGGATCACTCTAATCACTACTCCTCAAAAGAAGCCTTAATTCAAACCTTTCAACGTCTGTTTAGTAGAACAAAATCGACTATAGTCATCCATGAAAATGATAAGAAAGAGTTGAACCTAAATGAAATAAGCTCCAAACGGATCCACACTTATGGAGAAAACGGCGATTTCAGAGTCGATTCTATTTCAGAGAGCAACTTAGAGTTAGACGTTAAACTCTCAGGTCGCTTCAAAAACAATCGAATTCAAATCAAGGGAATGGGCTCTTTCAATGGAGAAAATGCCAGTGCAGCTCTGACCATATACGAAATACTAGGATGCTCAGAAAAAAAACCAGACTTATTAGACTTCAAAGGCATCATTCGACGACAAGAAAAGCTTTTCGAAAATGAAACTACTCTAGTCTATAAAGACTATGCACACCACCCGTCCGAGATTTTAGCCTTAATAAACACTTTCAAGAAGAACAATCCGACATACGAAATCATCACGGTTTTTCAACCTCACCGTTTCAGTCGCACCTTACAGTTTAAAAAAGAGTTCCATGACATTCTAGAAACGGCTGATGAAGTTATACTATTACCGGTATACTCAGCTTCAGAAGAGCCAATTGAAGGGGGTTCAACCGAAGACATCATTCAGTATTTCGACTCAGAAAGAAAACCTACCTTTACTGAATCAGATAAAGTACTGATTGAGCACCTCACTCCCATTGCAAAAAAAGAGACCCATAAAGTTATTTTATTTATTGGAGCTGGTGATATTGAAAATACAGCTAACGCTTTCACTGCAACGATAAAGGCTGATGGGAATGTCGAACTTGCATGGCAATATTTTATACAGAATCAAGTTTCTAAGAAATGCAAATTGCATAACAATGAACCTTTAGGAAACAAGACAACTATAAAAATCGGCGGAGCGTCACGGTTCTATGCAGAACCAGCCAACATAACCGATCTTAAAGCTTTACTCAGTAGTGCAAAGTCTCTGGAAATCCCATGGTTCATTTTGGGAAGAGGATCCAACATCATTATCCCTAATGCTGAATTCAAGGGATTAACGATTCGACTCAATCACAGTTATTGGCAAGAAATCAATATTCTCGATGAGAACAGAATATGGGCTGGTGCCGGTGCAAGGTTAAAAGAAGTTTGCGGTCAAGCAGCCAAACAGGGTTTGAGTGGACTCGAATTCCTTGAAGGAATCCCTGCTACGATTGGGGGTGCGTTAAGAATGAACGCTGGTGCAATGGGTGGATGGCTCTTTAATGTAGTGAGTGAGGTTAGATTCATCACTAAAGACGGTCATATTTTTCAATTACCAAAATCAGCGTTCAGCATCAAGTATAGAGAATGTGCAGAATTAAAAGACGCCATTGCCATAGGAGTGATACTCAAAGCACAATCAAAGCAAGAGAGTAAAGACATCCAACACAAGATCACTGAATTATCAAAGGAAAGAAAGCTTTCACAACCGAGAGAACCTAGTGCGGGATGCATTTTTAAAAATCCTGAAGGGAATCATGCGGGAAAACTTATCGACGAACTCGGATTGAAAGGTAAATCAGTAGGCCAAGCAGCGGTTTCTAATATACATGGTAATTTCATAATCAACAACGGTAATGCCACGAGTGATGATGTCATCGAGCTAGTTAAAGCGATTCGAAAAGAAGTTCTCGAAAAACGGTCTATTACACTAGAGCCAGAAGTCCTCCTTCTTGGAAAGACATGGGATGAGTTACTATAATGCAACCTACCATCACCATACTTTACGGAGGAATTGGAAGTGAACGCGAAGTTTCAATCAAATCAGGCCAAGCTATAGCCGAAGCGTTGAACAATAATTTCGAAATTATCGCAGTAGAGCTTAATAAACCGGAGCTTCCAGAAAATTTAAATTCAAAAAAAACCATTATCTTCCCTGCCCTTCACGGGGAATTCGGAGAAGACGGGCAGTTACAAACTCTTTTAGAAAAAGAAGGCTTCCATTATTCAGGATGTGACTCGCAATCGAGCGAGCACTGTTTCAACAAGTCCTCATCAAAAGCCATTTTATCTAAAAACAATATCCACGTTCCACAAAGTATTGTTATCAACGAGAAGTCTGAAATTGAAGCTGATGAAATCACATCTAGATTGGGGTTACCTCTGATAATAAAACCGGAGACCGGCGGAAGTAGCGTGGGACTAATGCTTGTCAGTGAAAAAGCTGCTTTAGTTAATTTCCTTAATGAAAGGCCAGAAGGTTCGTGGTTAATTGAACAACGAATAGAAGGTAGAGAGATCACTGTCGGAATATTAGAAGGGAAAGCACAGGGTATTGTTGAAATAGAAGTCGAAGGCGAACTATACGATTTCAAGCATAAATACACAAAGGGGAAAACACAATTTCACTGCCCTGCAAATTTGCCTAAAGCGTTAACTCTTCAAATAACAGAACTTTCAGAAAAGATCTTCAAACTGCTCGAATGTCGCGACTTTGGCCGCATAGATTTCATTCTATCAAATAACAATACTCCTTATTTTCTTGAGTTAAACACCATTCCTGGACTCACCTCAACGAGTCTCCTTCCCAAGAGTGCTAGTTGCAACAACCTCAACTTCGAACAACTAGCAAGTCGCTTAGTTCAACCTGCGATCAAACGCTTTCAGACAGACCAAAAATCTGCATAAAACTTAATCATATAACATTTATCACCATGGCTAGAAAAACAAAACAAAACGATCGTTCTTGGAAAAGCATAAAACAAGACGTAGGGAAAAAACCTGTTACCAAAATCGCTCTTAAGCGAAAATTATTTGGAGGGATTCATACCACTGGTTTGATCATGTCTGCACTGCTCATCTTTGCGTTACTGGTTGGAGGAATATCCTACTTTAACAATAACTCTTTTCATTTAAACCTTACGGGGCCCTCCAAAGAGATTGGTGGCATACGTTTTGCAACAGATGGAGTCTTAAACAAAAATTGGCTACGCAACGTAATATCCATCAAAAAAGGGACGACATTAATGGGGCTTGATATTTTTGAATTAAAAGCCCAATTAGAAACAGATGGGCAAGTTAAACATGCAAAAGTTGAGCGAGTTTTCCCAAAAACATTAAAGATTCAAATCACAGAACACAGACCTGTCTTAAAAATTGCGATAAAGAACAAACGCGGAAAAAACGAATTACTACTCATTTCTTCTTCCGGCAATATTTACAAAGGTTTCGGTTTTTCGAATACATTCTTAAATACTCTCCCCTACTTATCTACGGCTCGCTTAGTTAAAACAAAAGCAGGCTATAAACCAATCCCTGAAATCAATGAAGTTTCAAAACTTTTAGAGATTGCACAGGACAGATATCCTAAACTTTACCAAAACTGGAAAGTTGTTAGCTACAAAAACCTTAACAAGGCATCGATGAACATCGGAGGCATCATTAAGGTAAAATCATCCAAATCGGCTGAAATCACATTCAATAACGGTAACTTTGAAAATCAAATGAATAAACTTACCGGAATTTATCATGAAGCTTACAAGAGAGGTATTAAGAAATTAGGAAAAATTGATTTATCTTTAAATCAATCCGCCACTCTTCAAGTTGCTAACCGAAAATAATCCCAAGCTAATTACCAATATGTCTAATAATAAGATCATTGCTGCCGTTGAAATAGGTACCTCAAAAATCATGGTTATTGTGGGTGAAATCGTGGACGGTCAATCCCTTAACATCATAGGAATGGGCGAATGCCCCTCTGAAGGAGTCCGTAAAGGTGAAATACTCGACTATAGAGCAGCGAGCAGATGCACACATGCTGCCATCGAAGAAGCAGAGCGTTCTTCCGGGACAAAAATAGAAGAAGTTTATCTATCTCAGACAGGAAAACATTTACAAGACACGTTCAATCGTGGATCAGCACAAGTAAGCTCAACAGATCACATTGTTAGCCAAAATGATTTAAATCGTGCCGTCGCAGACGCACAAAGCAGGGTTGTCCCTGATGACAGAAGTCTCATCCACTACATACAAAATGAATTTGCATTAGACGGAAGAATCGTTGAAACCCCTATTGGTTTATCAGGAAAACGGTTAGAAGTTGGCTACCTATCTGTTCACGGTGAAAAACGAATTATTGCTGACAACCTTCGTGTGATCAATGGATATGGAACTTTCGTAAAAGATATGATTGTATCCAGTATTGCCTCTGGTTGCATTGTTGCAGATGACTCTGAAAAGAAAGCTGGCGTACTTGTTGTTGATATTGGTTCTGGCACTACTGACTACGCGCTCTACAGAAATGGCTACATCATTAAAACAGGCTTAATTCCTATTGGAGGAGACCATTTCACAAATGACATTTGTATGGGTATGCGTATCGATAGAGACCAAGCTGAAAAATTTAAAATAGAATTCGGTAAAGCGATCATAGACAAAACAGATCTCAGTGAAAACATATGGCTCAGAGGCGACCTCAGTATCGGTGATCGCTCTTTTAAGCGAAAGTCTATCTATCAAATTCTTAATGCAAGAACTGAAGAGTTATTCTCGCTTCTAAAAGAGGAATTAGGCGATTTGCTTAATCCGAAAGACTTAGGAATAGGCGTGATACTAACCGGAGGCGGTTCTCGCTTAAAAGCAATAGATGTTGTTGCCAAAGAACAACTAGGCTTCGATGTGAAATTCGGGTCTGCCCCTCACTGGGTTACTCATAACCTAAGGGAACCAGAATACAGCACAACATTAGGCATATTACACTTTGCTCTGACAGATGAACATCAACGAATTATTAAAACGTCAAAACAAAATAAATTTGTCGATAAAATATTCGATTTATTCAAAGCATAAGCTGCCAGTATTAATTTAAATAAAAAGCTGAAGCCAGAAACAATAAACCTTTGGGACTTCGTGTCCCTCATAGTTAAAACATTTTTTTAAAAACCTTAATAAACAAAACCACCTTATGAATAATCACAATGGCATAAACGATATGATCCAAAACCAAATGACAGGAACAGATATCCGAATCAAAGTCATTGGCATTGGAAATGCGGGTGGGAATGTCCTTGATGGGCTTAAACTGGGTAACTTTGACTGCATTAATCTAGTATACCTTAATACCGATGTTCGTAGTCTTTCCGACGCGCTTGTTTCTGAAAAAGTGGCCCTAGGCAAAGGATTAACCCACGGCTTAGGAGCTGGGGGTGAAACCGAAATTGGCCGTAAAGCGGCTGAAGCCGATGCTCATGAAATTGAAAGGATAGTCAATGGGGTTGATCTAGTCTTTATCGTTGCAGGACTTGGCGGCGGAACAGGGACAGGGGCGGCACCAGTCGTGGCAAGAATCGCAGCTGAATCAGGTGCTTTAGTCATTGCATTCACTACAATCCCCTTCTCTCTTGAAGGATCAAGGAAACTTGCTGTTGCAGATGAGGGAATGACAGAATTAAGGAAAATTTGTAACGCAGTCATTCCGTTACCAAACGATATTTTATTACAAGAAAATCAAGAGAGCCAAAGTGTACTCGATTCTTTTTCTAAAGGTGATGAATGGATTGCAAAAGGCATTCGTGCCATCTGTTCAATGGTGTTAAAACCAGGACTAATAGATGTTGATTTCGCAACATTGAAAAAAGTATTCTCTAATTCTGGCGGGAGAACCTTGTTCGGCTTTGGCAAAGGAGAAGGAGAAAACGCTGTGGATGATGCAATAAAAGATCTACTCATCTGTCCATTATTACATACACCAGATCACACCAAAAAATCAGACAAGTTAATGGTTAATATTACTGGTGGAACATCACTTAACATGAACAACATTGAAACTATTTTAAAAACGACGACTGCCAGTTTTTGCAGTCGTGATGAAACAGTTTTTGGAGCAGTCATCGATGAAAGCAAAAAACAACAAGTCGAAATTTGCGTCATTGGAACAACCGACATTGGAACAAAGCCAAAACTGGATCCAATTCAAGAGGACATTCAAACAAGCCAATCAACACCTGCCTTCTCAATCAAACCCATTAAAGAGGAAGCACCTGAAAGCGCTCCGATTAACCGGATCAAAAAGAAAATTGCATCAGCTTCAAGCAAGCAGTGGGAATTTGAGTTCGATGAAGAAGCGGATCAACGAGGGTATTTCTCAAAAACAGAGCGTAATTTCCATGAAGACGAAGATCTTGATATTCCAACCTATTTACGCCGTGGAATCCATATTGCACTATAACGGAAAAACAACTTTCTCAGACTTTGGCAATTAAGCACTGGATCTTAGCAACTAGGCCCAAGACTCTTCCTGCCGCAATCATACCAGTTATTGTAGGGTCAAGCCTCGCAATCAAATTTGATACGTTCGCTCAAGGAGAATTCTCCAATCAAGCCTTCGTGCTTTGTCTAGCCTTTGCAATCTTAGTTCAAATAGGAACTAATTTTGCCAACGATTATTTCGACTTTCTAAAAGGAGCTGATACAAATAAACGTAAGGGCCCTACAAGAATGGTCGCATCGGGACACATTAGTCCCAAGGCAATGAAAATTGCCACAGCACTAACCCTATTCATTGCATTTACCTTAGGTTTATCCTTGGTTAAATTTGGTGGTCCATGGCTAATACTGGTTGGTGTTGCCTCCATAATTTCTGCAGTCATTTACACCGGAGGTCCTTATCCTTTAGCCTACAATGGACTCGGCGATATTTTCGTCATATTCTTCTTCGGCGTTATCGCCGTCAGTATCACCTTCTATGTTCAAACAGGTGTTATAACCACAGAGTCAATCTTAACGGGGACCGCTATTGGATTATTGATAAACAATCTGCTCGTAGTTAATAATTACCGTGACATTGAAGAAGACAAACTGGCTAATAAAAAAACGTTAATTGTTAAATTCGGCAAACCGTTTGGCTTTAAAATGTATCAAACAAGCCTAATCCTAGCAACGATAGGCCTCCCCGTATACTTTCATTTCGTTATGGAAACAAACATTTGGCCAGTCACCCTTGCTTTACCCTACGGGATCAATGTCCTAATCAAAATGAAAAAAGCCGATAGCATTCAATCCTTCGGAAACGCACTATCTGGAACAGTTAAAGTATTTATATCAGTCGGTCTACTGATCTCACTTTCGCTGTACTATTAATTTTCCTGTGCCAGAACTGATCGATACCAACAAGCGCTAAACTTATAGTTCTCCAGTCGAATTAACTAGCCTTTCTCTACCGCAACATTGAATGGTGAAGATAAAGGCACCCTTCTCGTTATTCTCTCAGAACTATTTCTTAATACTTTTCAAAAACTCTACCAGTTTTTGAATTTCCTCAGGCTTAAGAATTGTTTTAAAAGAAGGCATTGCTACCTGCTCGTAACCCTTGACCAGTGCTTCCTGTGGTTCAAGAATAGATCGTTCAAGGTATTCTGAGTTTACGGTAATATTAGTCTCCTTTCCATTAACCAGCACTATTTCCTCTTTACCAAAAAGTCCTTGCAGGCTAGGACCGATTGACTTGGAACCATCAAGCGAATGGCAGGCACTGCAATAAGTTGCATAAAGTGTTTTACCATTCATTTGCTGAACCGCTTCTACAAGACCCTCCACGCTTTGGAGATTTAAGCTAATCTTACAGTTTATGACATCGGATGAAATGAATATCACCTGATTGGATTGCCAGCATAAATTTTCACTGAGAATAACTTTCGCTTTATCAAATTCCGTTAATTTTAAATAAAGTTTTTTCTTTGAGCGATTATCAATTTCTAGATCAATTTCAACTAAGTCTGGTGTAAAGGATTGCAGCGAAAGAGATATGATCACTTCATCAACTTTCACTTCAAAAACGGGTGCTGAATTATCCTTTGGTCGTGTGTAACCTAAAAAATCAATCTGCTGAGGCATTGAATCTGGCGAATTGACACGAAAAGGATATTTTTCAAATGGCAATTCTTTCTTGGAACCTATGATAGCGCACGCCCTACCGCCTCTTCCTTTTACTTCAGGAAGAAAATCAATAAAATCACCGGTCCAGACGTAAAGAGGAGTGCCGCTTACAGAGTCGAAACAATAATTGAAAAGATTCGGGTATCCTACAGAGATTGAACGACTGGGTGTCTCTCTCAACAGTACACGTGAAACCTTTGGCGCGGAAGAATATGATTTATTTTCCACAGTGTTTCCATCTCTATAAAGAACGCAGACGAAAAATAGAATGAGAATATTTAACGTTTTAATTATCTTTCCTCCTGTTGAAGTTTTTTATTCAAAGTATAGAAACCGACATTGTTTTTAAGAATTTCTCCCTTTTCTGAATAAAGGTCATTAACCTGAATTCGGTAAATCTTCTTTGCCCTAGTTGATAATTTAATGTGAAGAATCTTGCGGTTTTTCGATAAATTTATTTCTGCAGGAATTTTTTCTTCATTCATTCGTTGGGAGCCATAAAGGTGTGAATATTCATAATTAAATTCTTCAACCTGTATTTGCTGAGTATTAATTGCCTTATCTGAAACGGGTTTCGTCATGTGAAGGTCAAAACCTTTCTCCGTCAAATTAATTTTGAGGATCTCAAATGGTAAAGTCGTTCCATCCCATGAGATCACTTCTATACCAGGATCCCCTCTTGCCCAGCCACGGCTTAACTCTCCTACCCACAACTTCCCTTGTGAATCGAAACGGAGCCTAAAAGCACCGCACTGCATCGGAGATATAAAGTTCATTACCGCGCCCTGGTAAGCACCGCCTACCTTTTCGAGACAGACTCTTAAAATTTTCTTAGTTGTGAAATCGCCAATAAACATCTGCCCTTTAAATGGACCGAACTTGTCATTCTTTGCGATTTCCGGATTACCTGGTGAATTTGAAAACTCTTCATGAGGAAGCCACACAGTTGGAAGTATTCTATCTCGGGTTAACTTTTCATAATTCAAAGGAGGTACTGTTTCAGGAACCTTCTCTAAATTTTTGTATGTGAGTATCGTATTTCCACCGTATTCTTTTGTATCCCAAAGAGAAGCGGGATGTCCATGGAATTTGCCAGGATTTACGTGCATGAGATATGAGGACGGCACCCAGTCTCCCTGATTGTCTGTTATGAAAACTTCATCATCATCATTAATTCCGATTCCTGCCGGAGAGCGAAACCCATAAGCATATGGCAATAGCTCCCCATCCGGAGTTTTCCGAAGAACACAGCCACGAAACCCTAAGGGAGTACACATTTGCATTTGGGCGGTGTGGGCTTGAAAATACTTATTATCACTAAGATTAGTTGATATAAAAAGATTGTCCTTGGAGTCGAATACTGGGCCATAAGCAAATTCATGAAACTCACCAGTGAAACGCCATTTATTTGAAACGTTTCTGTAATAGTCAGCGACACCGTCTTTATCTCTATCTTGAAGCAAGGTGACTTCAGGCTTTTGGACAATGTAAACACCTTCATCTCGGCAATTAACACCGAGTGCATCATACAGGCCGTCTGCAAAGAGGTTCCACTGCTTATCTTTGTAACGCCAAACTCCTTGAGTTCTGGTGCTCACATAAAGGTTCCCATTTTCATCGAAGTCCATTCCGGAGGGTTCAAAATCTCCCATACTTTCATTAATGTTCTCTGGAAGGTTTACAGAACTGATAGAGTAACCATCAGGGATTATTGGCTTATTATTTTTCAACTTAACATCTACCTGAAAACTTTTTTGCTTTGGAAGCAACCATAGCACTTGAGCACGACCATTTCGCAGACCATTAGTGGAAACTTGATTATGGTTTTTTTGATATAGCCTGTAGGCAAGGTTAGCATTTAAACCATTCAAGTATTTTATCTCAAAATTGAATCGAACGCCTTCACTCTCAGGGGAAGTTATAAGCTCCGTAACTTCTGCATGAATCTTACCTTTTTCTTCAATCACATAATGGTGAAAAACCTGATTGTTTTTTATTTCAAATCTTACCCAGTTGTGGCTAAGCTTCTGGAGTTTCCCATTCCCCCATGGGCGGGCAAAAGCGCCCATATCTCTTTGAGCCGTGGCCTTTCGCCCTGCTTGCTTAAACCAGGCGCTCTTGATACGCATTTCTTTAGTGTTGTACGTGTAGTTGAATCCATTCGGGGTAGTAATG
>CAWUTK010000154.1:0-3832 GCA_963924785.1 uncultured Opitutales bacterium | reverse complement strand
TTTGGGGCGGCAATGAGCCCCATTTTTTGTAATAAATATAGATTCTTGTAAAGATGTGCTGATTGTCGTTTCTTTTAGTTTAAACGAAAAAAAGGAAACATTATGACAACCAGCAATTTATACCATACACAAGGAATCCGAGATTACAAATATCAAAAAACAGAAAGAGCCGGAGATACAGAAATTTATTATTTGAATTCAAATAATTTTATTAAATCGTGTTCTTGTTGTAAATCAGAACAAATATCAGTGGTAAAAACAGGAAAGACAAGAGACATTAGAGGACTGTTTATCGGTTTAAAAAAACGATTATGCGGATTTCTCTTAGGAGGATTCGTTGTGAAAGTTGTGGAGTATCAAAGCAAGAAACGATTTCGTTTTGCTCAAGAAGTCATGTAAGTTATACAAAATGGCTCGAACACTTTGTTGTCGCTTTACGTAAATCAATGACGATTGTGGACATGGCTAAATACACAGGGTTGCATTGGCAAAGTGTAAAGGATATTGAGAAGAGTTATTTAGAGAAGAAGTATAAAACAATCAGCTTAAAAGGAGTCACCTATCTAGGAATACACGAAGTGTTCATGGGCAAGAAAATAGGTTTTATTATCGTGGTTCGAGATATAATATCTGGAGCAGTGTTATTCATTGGCAAAGGCAAGGGTGGCGATTCGTTAAAAGATTTTAGGAATCGCATTAAGCGTAAGGCAAAAAATATAAAAGCCGTTACGATTGATATGGCCAATTCCTATGCGTCATGGGTTCAGGAAAATCTCCCCAAAGCAGACATTGTATATGATCACTTTCATGTCATTAAATTAATGAATGATAGGATGGATAATTTGCGTAGATCGACAATGAATCAACTTCAAGATGATCAGAAGAAAGAACTTAAAAATAAAAGATTCCTTCTTCTGAAAAACGAAGAAAATCTTTCTTCTAAATCAAATTTAGAATTAAAAGAACTCCGCTTTACGTTTAAGGATCTTGGCACAGCATCGATGATGAAAGAATATTTGAGGAATATTTATAAAATAGCTGATAGTGTAGAGCTCGCACGAACTGCTTTCCTCCTTTGGTGTGAGAAAGCAGAAGCTTCGGGTATTTTTTGCCTCAAGCAAATGGCGAAAACTATTCGCTAGCGACTAGATGGTCTTATTAGTTTTTTGAAACATTCGAGAATTACAAATGCCAGCCAAGAAGGATTTAACAACAAAATAGGCTGGTTAACTCGACAGGCTTGCGGATATAGGGATCAAGAATATTTATTTCTTAAAATTTATGATCTGCCGAATTTATCCGTTAGAAAATCCCTATAAAACGCAAATCCGTGAAGAACCCTAATTAACCAAAAATAATTAGAAAATGGCTAGAAAAACACCCACAACTAACAGCAAACACATTGAACTTGAAGGTAAAGTAGCTGCAATAAGCAAATCTCAAGCGGTCATCGAATTTAATTTAGACGGCACTATCATTACTGCAAATGAAAATTTCCTTAATGTGTTAGGCTACGAATTGGATGAAGTCGTCGGCAAGCATCATCGAATATTCTGCGAAAACTCATATTCTAAAAGTCAGGATTACAAAGATTTTTGGGCCAAATTAAACAAAGGCGAATATGACGATGGCGAATACAAGCGCATTACAAAAAATGGCGAGGAAATCTGGATCCAAGCCTCATACAATCCTATTCTAGATGCAGAAGGCAAAGCTGTCAAAGTCGTTAAGTTTGCTACAGACATCACCAAACAAAAACTAATGAATGCCGAATTCGAAGGTAAAGTAGCTGCAATAAGTAAAGCTCAAGCGGTCATCGAATTTAATTTAGACGGCACAATCATTACGGCAAATAATAATTTCCTTAATGTGTTAGGCTACGAATTGGATGAAGTCGTCGGCAAGCATCATCGAATATTCTGCGAAAACTCATATTCTAAAAGTGATGAATACAAAGACTTTTGGGCCAAATTAAACAAAGGCGAATATGATGCAGGCGAATATAAACGTATTACCAAAAATGGTGATGACGTTTGGATTCAAGCTACATACAATCCGATTCTAGATGTAGAAGGCAATCCGATTAAAGTTGTTAAATTTGCCTCTGATATCACAGAGGCCTATAAAGCTAAAACGGTAAATAAAAGATACTCCTCTATGATGGAGAATATGCCAGTCAACTCGCTCTTTTGTGACATTGATCTTAATGTGCGATACATGAATCCTTCTTCGAAAAGAACGCTTGAAATGTTAGAGCAACATCTTCCCGTTAAAGTTTCAGATATCATAGGAGGCTCTATTGACGTTTTCCATAAAGATCCCGCCCATCAACGGAAAATCCTCAGCGATCCAAAAAATTTACCTTTTCGCTCTGAAATCACTATCGGACCAGAATTCGTTGACCTGCTTGCAACTGCTATTTATGACGAAAACGGCAAACAGTTAGGCTCAATGATAACATGGGGAGTTATCTCTGAACAAAAGAAAACGGAAATCCGCGAAGCGAAAATCAATGAAATCATGGAGAACACATTGAACTTAATTGCTAAAAACGCAGAAACGCTTGGTTCTGCCTCTGTCGAACTATCAGCAATTGCCAATCAAATCACCTCGACTTCAGCAGAAACGACAAGCCAGGCGACTTCCATTGCATCCGCTGCTGACGAACTAAGTAGCAATGTTTCTACTGTTGCGGCAAGTGCAGAGGAAATGAGTTTCAGTGTAATTGAAATTTCACAAAGTGCTCAAGATGCGGCTAAAATCGGTGCAGAAGCAGTTAATGTGGCTACGAACGCTAGCGTAACGATCAATGAATTGGGCGAAAGCAGTCAGGAAATTGGTAAAGTCATCAGAACGATTACTTCCATTGCACAACAAACAAACCTACTTGCACTAAATGCAACGATTGAAGCCGCTCGTGCGGGTGAAGCGGGCAAAGGATTTGCCGTTGTTGCGAATGAAGTAAAAGAACTTGCGAAACAAACAGCTACTGCAACAGAGGATATTTCTGAAAAAATTGAGTCTATCCAAAAAAGCACAAAAGACGCTATTTCATCTATCGAACAAATCGGTGATATCATTTCCAAGATCAATGACAACCAGACAACCATCGCAAGCGCCGTTGAAGAACAAACAGCAACAATCAATGAAGTTGCCAGAAACTCAGGTGAGGTAGCGAAAAGTAGTGGAGAAATCGCAGAAAACATTTCAAACTTGTCAAACGGGGCACAAATCACCTCCGAAGGTGCAGAGCAAACACTCGAAGCGTCTCAGGAACTAGCAAGACTTGCGACCGAATTGAACGAAATCGTTAAAAAAGGGGTTGCAGACAAAGAAGCCGCGATGAGTGAATAGGAGAGAATTATGCATGCTGAGTTATGAGTGCTGAATTGCGAACTATCACTAAACAACAATACATAACTATAAATACAGTCTTCCCATATTTATGCATCCCAGTCTAGGCAGCATTCCGAACTGGGACGTTTTTTTGAATGATTAATAATGAAAGGGAATCGCGCGGAGGCGCAGAGAGAAATTCTGAAACTAAAAAATTAACCATGAAAAAACCTCTATGATCCCGACTGGAATTTTTCGAAAAGAAAACGACATTTAAATCATCCATCCTATTCTCTGTGTCTTCCGTGGTCAATTTCCCACTTACCTAAATCAATTGAATTTAAAAAACAACACTTTCATGATTCATCCGACAAAAGTAATTTCTCTTCGAACAAGAAATCGACTTTGATTTTGTAAATAATCAAAAAGCTGAAGTGTGAACCGGTTTAATGATCTCAGAAACGGGATAATCCTTATTTTATACTTAAAAAAGTGA
>CAWUTK010000153.1:0-10665 GCA_963924785.1 uncultured Opitutales bacterium | reverse complement strand
GTCTGTGTTGGATTTTTTTTAAAGTATTCCGTAAGATAATGATGTAATTGGCTGTTATATAGTTGAAAGCACATGTCTATTTTTGATACTAATAAAACCATGCCCCAATTTGACCCTGAAATAGAAGCTCAGCTTGCTACCTCTCAAGGAATGTTACGTGGTTACGTACTTTCTTTAGTGGGTGGTGATACGCATGTTGCAAATGATGTTTTGCAGGAAGCGAATTTAGTCATTTGTAAGAAGAGTGGAGATTTTGAAAGGGACAAATTTTATAGGTTGGGCTTGTCGAATTGCATACTTTGAGGTCATGCGTCATCGGACTAATTGCCGTAGAGATAAATTAGTTTTTGATGATACGGTTCTTGAAAAGTTGGCAGATGAAGGTCGTAAAGAGTGTGAGCATTATGCTTCTAGAAAAGAAGCCTTGGCTCATTGTTTACTGAAATTATCTGATTCGCATCGTGAGTTGGTATTGAAACGTTATTATGAGGGAGAGAGTGTGGATGAAATTGGACTATCGCGTAAGCAGAAGCCCAATTCAATATCTCAACTTTTATTTCGTATTAGAAAGAGCTTGTTGATGTGTATTTCAAGTAGTATGGCCGGTAATCAAAAAATATAATTTTGGTGTTATGAGTGATTCGATAGAAGAAAAGTTAGAAAGATTATTATCAAAGCAACTTGCAGAAGGTTTATCTGATGCAGAGAAAAAGGAGTTGAATTTTCTACTCCTGGATTCGGAAGAAGCTAGAAATATTTACCAAAAGCAATGTCAATTGCACAGTGCCTTGCTTGAGGAGAAGGACTTGCTCGGTGCGATTAAGAATGAAACCGGTCCTGACAATGTTATACCCATGTTTAAGGAAAAGGCTCGTTCATCTGATGAAAAGGCTGTTTCGAAATCTTCTTCTTGGCCGAATGTTGTTCGTGCGCTTGCCGCTTGTGCTGTTATAGGTTTTTGTTTTTATAGTATTGAATTTGATAAGGTATCTCCGGAGCAAAGTGCTCTTCAATATAGCCCGAATGATAGGGTCACATCTGAACGTTCAACACCTCAAGAAGCTTATGATAAAGTTGTTCATACCTTACCGATCTCAGGTTCATTGAATCGACCAGGAGATAAGGTGGTCGCGCTTAAGGATGGAGATGTGCGATTTAATCGTGATATTCGACCAATACTTTCTGATAATTGCTTTTATTGTCACGGTCCAGATAAGAATACTCGAGAAGCTGATTTGAGGCTTGATACGCCAGAGGGAATATTAGCGGATTTAGGCGAGGGGCGCAAAGTGATTGTTCCAGGAAAACCAGAATTAAGTGAAGTGTTTCGTCGTATTACAACAAAAGAGGAAGATGAACTCATGCCTCCTGTCGATTCTCATAAACATTTGTCAGCTGCAGATGTTCAGTTGATCAAAAAATGGATTGTTGATGGTGCTACGTGGGAAGACCATTGGGCCTTTACTGCAATTAAAAAACCAGTGATTCCTAGCGTTTCTGAAACAGAATGGATTAAGAATCCAATTGATAGTTTTATTTTAAATGGATTAGGTGAAGAAGGTTTTGTTCACTCTAAAGAGGCGGATAAATATACACTGATTAGAAGAGCTAGTTTTGATTTGACCGGACTGCCTCCAACGCAAGCCGCGATAAAGGCGTTCTTGGATGATACGTCTCCGGAAGCGTATGAAAAGATGCTCGACAGATTTCTTGTATCTGAAAAGTTTGGCGAACATCGCGCTAGGTATTGGTTAGACGCTGCCCGTTATAGTGATACTCACGGTTTCCATCTGGATAATTATCGTAGTATTTGGCCTTATCGCGATTGGGTCGTGAAAGCATATAATGATAATATGCCATTTGATCAGTTTACTATAGAACAAATCGCTGGAGATATGTTGCCGAATAGTACTCAGTCTCAGAAAATCGCGACTGGATTCAATCGTTGTAATCCAACCACGAGTGAAGGCGGAGCGATTGCAGAGGAATATTTCTCGATTTATGCTAAAGATCGTGTTGAGGCAACATCGACTGTGTGGCTTGGTTTGACAACTGGTTGTGCCGCATGTCATGACCATAAGTTTGATCCCATCACTCAGGGTGATTTCTATCGAATGTCTGCATTCTTTCGTAATACCACTCAAGCGGCAATGGATGGGAATGTTCATGACACTAAACCTGCTTTACTCGTTTTTAGTGATGAAGGTTTGAGGAAGCAAAGTCAGCTGAAAGAGCAAATTGCTGAAATTAAAAAGCAAATAAATGACCTATCTAAAGTTGAATCTAAAGCCTATGCTAAGTGGGATAAAGAAAGGATTGTTTCACCTGGAATTCCTATGCTGAATGAATATTTAACGATGAAAGTTGATGTCAGTGATTTGAATGAAAAAACAGAGGATCGGACGTGGTATGATGAAAAAAGTAATGCGGTAAAGATAAACAGTGACACCTCTATTGAAATTGGGGATGTTGCAAAGTTAGATAAACTAAAACCTTTCTCCTTAAGTTTTTGGGTGTATGTACCAAAGGCTCGACTTAAAAAGGATGTGACGTTGTTTGGACGTTATGATCCAGCAAAGAGAAATCAGGGCTGGAGAGTCGTTTTTGATAGAAAAGGCTTAATGCATTTATATCTTGCGGATGATTCGATGGTGAAAAATACGGCAGATTTAGAATTTAAAAATAAATTGAAACCTGATTCATGGAATCACGTGGTATATGCCTATGATGGGTTGCCGTATTATGATAGTATTTTGAATCTAGGAAAAGCTGTGAAAGGTTATCGGAATGGGAAGAAGGAACCGGTTAAGGGTAAGGCTCGAAAGGTTCAATTGCATCGATCGGTACAAACAGATAGGCCATTTGTGATTGGTACTCAAAGATTAAAGCTTGGTGAGGCTAGATCAGCGAAAGTACGTGCAAAAGATTCCGGGGTTTTAATTAAGGATATTCGTTTGTTTGATAAAGTCCTGTTCGAAGATGCGGTAACACAGCTTAATAATGCCGAGAAGCTGAGTAAATTGCTTGCTTCAGAGAGTGAGCTTTCTGAAGAGCAAGAAAAAATGAAAGCGTCTTACTACTATAGTCAAATAAATGAAAAAGGTAAGGGCACGCAACGCGATTTTATTCGCTTTCAAAATGACTTAGTTCAATTGGAGAAAAGTGCTCCTATCACTTTGATTATGGAGGAAAAGAAGGATAGTGAGCCAGAAGCACATATTTTACTGCGTGGAGAATATGATCATTTGGGAGATAAGGTTGGGGCAGGTGTGCCAGAGTTTTTGCCCGATTTGCCCGATGGCGTTAAAGCCAATCGTTTATCTCTAGCAAATTGGTTGGTTGATAAGAATAATCCATTACCTGCGCGTGTAACGATCAATCGTTATTGGCAGGAGTTGTTCGGTCGGGGAATAGTTAAGACGTCTGAGGATTTTGGGAGTCAAGGTGAGACTCCGACAAATTTGGATTTGCTGGATTGGTTAGCGGCTGAATTTATTGAAAGTAATTGGGATGTGAAGCATATGTATAAGTTGATGATGATGTCTTCGACTTATAGGCAGTCATCTGTGTTGACGAAGGATCTCGTTAAGCGCGATCCCGAAAATCGCTATCTAGCACGCGGACCTCGTTATCGGATGGATGCAGAAGTTATTCGGGACCAAGTGTTATATTTGACGGGGATGATGATTGATAAAATTGGAGGTTCTGCGGTTAAGCCTTATCAGCCAATTGGGATTTGGAAAGCGGTGGGTTATACTGGAAGTAACACGGCGAATTTTAGACAGGACCATGGAGACAAATTATATAGGCGCTCATTGTATACGTTCTGGAAACGAACGGCACCGCCTCCGACGATGTCTATCTTTGATGCTCCAAGTAGGGAGAGTTGTTCTGTTCGTCGTGAGCGAACGAATACACCTCTTCAAGCCTTAGTGTTAATGAATGACCCTCAGTTCGTTGAGGCTGCTAGAAATCTTGCACAAGTTTTATTGAAACAGGATGAAGACCGTTATGAGTTACTTTTGAGAAAAGCACTTGGTTCTCCACCGGAGAGTCGTATGGTTGAAGTATTGAAGGATACTTATGCTCAGATATTTGAAATTTATAAGGCGGATGTTGAAGCCGCTAAAAAATTGATTTCAGTGGGTGAGTCACCTGTAGATACATCGTTAGATCCTGTTGAATTGGCAACATGGACGATGGTGGCGAATCAGGTGATGAATTTGGATGAATTTATAACGAAGAATTAAAGTTAGGTGGTTAGGTGTTAGGCTGTAGGCTGATAGAATTAGATTGAAAGGAAATGTGTTAGGTCATTGGCATTAGGTTGAGTGGAAAATAAAAAGAGGATTTAAATTATGAATTACCCTATAGAAGATTATATTAAATATGAAACCCGTCGCCAATTTTTTGGTAAAATGGGAAAGGGCTTAGGAGCCATGGCACTTGGTTCGATGGTAGGTGCTAATCCGCTGAAGGCCGCAATGGAGTCAATCGGAACTAGGGGCGTCATGGGTGCACCTCACTTTGCGCCGAAGGCGAAGCGAGTTATTTATTTATTTATGTCAGGGGCTCCTTCTCAGCATGACATGTATGACTATAAGCCATACATGAAGTCATGGTATGATAAAGACCTTCCCGATGAGATTCGTGATGGACAACGCCTCACCGGCATGACATCTAAACAGGCACGTTTCCCCATTGCACCGTCGATTTATGATTTTAAACAACATGGAAAGAGTGGTGCTTGGGTGAGTGAACTGATGCCTTATACGGCAAGCATGGTGGATGACATTGCGTTTATAAAATCCATGTGGACAGAAGCCATTAACCATGATCCTGCCATTACGTATATTCAAACAGGGAAGCAGACACCGGGGTTACCGAGTATGGGTTCTTGGGTGAGTTATGGATTAGGGAGCGAGAATGAGAATCGACCTAACTTTGTTGTACTTAATTCTAGTTGGACAGGCCGTAAGGAAGCACAAGCTTTGTATTCTCGTTTATGGGGTAGTGGGTTTTTGCCGTCAGAACACCAAGGAGTGGCGTTTCAATCAGTCGGTGACCCTGTGACCTATTTGAGTAATCCTGATGGCGTCGGGCAGCATACCCGTAAGATCATGCTTGATGGTTTAGAGAGTATGAATCGTGATCACTATGAAGAAGTGGGTGATCCAGAGACTCATGCGCGTATCAGTCAATATGAGATGGCCTTTAAGATGCAAACGTCCGTTCCTGAGTTAACTGATATGTCAGATGAAAGCGAAGCGACTTTAAAAATGTATGGTCCAGACGTTAAGAAAAAGGGGACGTTCGCTTATAATTGTTTAATGGCTCGTAGGTTAGCAGAGCGTGGAGTCGGTTTTTCTCAAATTTTTCATAGAGGTTGGGATCAGCATGGTAATATCGCAGGTGATTTACCCAACCAGTGTAAGGATATTGATCAAGCGTCTTATGCCTTAATCACTGATCTTAAGCAGCGAGGATTACTTGATGATACGCTTGTTGTTTGGGGAGGCGAGTTTGGCAGAACCATATATTGCCAAGGAGGGTTATCTAGAACGAATTATGGACGAGATCATCACCCAAGATGTTTTACTATGTGGATGGCTGGAGCTGGAGTTAAGGCGGGGACAACTTATGGTGAAACGGATGACTTTGGTTATAATATTACGAAAGACCCTGTTCATATAAGAGATCTGAATGCAACGATTTTGCACCTGCTTGGGATTGATCATGAAAAGTTGTCCGTGAAGCATCAAGGTTTAGATCAGCGTCTCACCGGAGTGGAAGAGGCGCATATCATTAAAGGTATTTTAAGTTAATTACAATTCGAGTCATTATGTTTACTTTTAAAATCAAGTTTTTGTTGGTGTTATTTATTCCTATAATTGTGGGCCTTTCGTTGATGCCCGTGTTATTCGAATTGGATGGGGAAGAGGGATCTAACTTTGCATCTTTGTTGGGTCGATTTCATATACTGTTTTTACATTTTCCTATATGCTTATTATTTATTATTCCTATATTAGAGGTTTTGGGAAAGTTCCCGCCGCTTGATTATTTAAAGAAAAGTGTTGGTTTCCTTTTATATATTGGTGCCTTGTTTATTGTAGCCACTTCAGTATTAGGATTCCTTTTGGCAGTCGGAGATGGAGATGCTGGCACTCTACTTGAGGACCATATGTGGGATGGTATCATTGCATCGGGGTTGGTTCTGTTGGCTATTGTCCTTCGTGAAATGGCTCTCATTAAGAATGACTCACGTGCGGTGTGGGGTTATCGAGTGGTGCTGGCCTTCACACTTTTGACAGTTGCAATGGGGAGTCACCATGGAGCCTCAATGGTTCATGGTGAAATGTATCTTGTCGAAAAATTGCCTGAAGGGGTAAAGGATGCCTTAGGGATTAAGGAAGATAAAGAGCCTGTTTTGACTTATGATTCTCCTGCTTTTGATCGTTTGATTAAACCTATTTTTGAGCAAAATTGTTATGCTTGTCACAGTGATAAGAAACAGAAAGGCAAGTATCGCATGGATAGTATGGAGCTGTTGCTGGCTGGTGGTAAAAGTCATCATGTCGCGGTTACTCCTGGAGATTTAGAGGAAAGTGAATTGCATGAGAGAATTGTATTAGGTCGTAGGGACAAGGGTGTCATGCCACCGAAGGAAAAATCGGCGTTAAGTGCGGATAATATCACCTTGATTAATTGGTGGATTGAGACAGGCGCTTCAGCGGATGGGTCGATTGCAGATTTGTCATACGAAGATTTCCCTGAAGAAGTCGAAGTGATTATCGAAGACTTGATAGAATCCAGTGAGGGGGATAATAAGTTGGTTGTCGATGAGGCTTTATTCCTATCAGTGTCTGGTAGTTTGAAGGAGAAATATGGAGTTGATGTATTTAAGCATTCTCAAGATTTGTCTGAAGGCCTTTATGTGGTAACGAGAAATTCTCAACTGGATTTACCATTGGCATTCTTTGATGAATTATTGCCATTAGCCCCTTATGTTCGAGATATTGATTTTTGGAAGCATCAGTTTGAAACAGGCGGCTTGGCTAGTCTGAGTGCATACACTCAGATGCATACATTGCAGTTGCATCAAACAAATGTGACAGTGGAAGATCTAAACGCGCTTGCTGGGTTAAGGAAGCTAAAGGTATTAAATCTTTATGGCACTGCATTAAAAGATGATGCCATTGATGTTTTGGTGACGCTTAGGTCATTGAAAAAACTCTATGTATTTAATTCCGGGCTTACTAAAGAAGGGATTGAGCGTTTAGAAAAAGAATTGCCACGTTGTCGAATTATCAAGGGGGTAGAGTTTGAAGAAATTATACCAAAGGTAAAAGAAGTGGCAAAACCTAAGGCCGTTGCTGCAGATCAAGCAAAGGCATCAGCCGTTGATGGATTACTGAATTTAGCAATCACGGCAACTGCTAGCAGTCCAGGGGTTTCGGATGGAGAATCAAAGGGGCCTCAAGCCGCCATTGACGGAACTGAAGGGCCATTTTGGGATGAGGTGGATGGAAATGCTGATTATCGTTTGAAGATTGCGTTGAAGCAAAAAGAGAATGTGTCTTCGATAAGTATGGTTGCTTACCGGCATCATTTACATGCAGCAAAGAGCTTTGGTATTATTATTGACGGTAAGGTCGTTAAAACTGTTGAAAATGCGGTTTACAAAGAGAATAAACTCGTTGTTGATTTTCCAGAAGTGAGTTGTTCAACATTGGAAATTTTTATCACAGAGTATTATGGACCAAGTCCTGCTATTCGGGAACTAGGTATTTATGGTCAAATTAAGCCTGTCGATTTGCTTAATTTGGCACTTACAGCAACCGCTAGTAGTGAAGGGGTTTCGGATGGAGGTTCAAAGGGGCCTCAGGCTGCGATTGATGGATCTGAAGGGACATTCTGGGATGAAGTTGATGGAAAGGCTGATTATCGTTTGAAGAT
This sequence comes from uncultured Opitutales bacterium, assembly GCA_963924785.1. Lineage (GTDB taxonomy): Bacteria > Verrucomicrobiota > Verrucomicrobiia > Opitutales > CAJWYM01 > CAWUTK01. Next base: position 2,709 of record CAWUTK010000153.1, on the reverse strand, counting down.
TGCGTTGAAGCAAAAGGAGGACGTGTCTTCGATCAGTATGGTTGCTTTTAAGCATCATTTACATGCAGCAAAGACCTTTGATGTAATCATTGATGGCAAGGTGGTGAAGCGTGTGAAAAATGCTGTTTATGATAAGAATAAACTAATTGTTAGCTTTCCGGAAGTTGCTTGTAATGTTTTGGAAATATTTATTACAGAATACTACGGGCCAAGTCCGGCGATTCGTGAGCTAGGTATTTATGATGAACATAAGCATGTCACGAAAGCAGGGCATGAGCATGAAGCTGTTTTAAGGCATGCTGTCGCCCCTGAGGGCGTAGTAACAGGTGAAGGTAACCATAAGTATAAGGTTTATTCCAAATGGGCGAAGTTTCCTAAGGAATTACCCGGCTCTTTACATGGAGCAGTGGTTGTCGATAAAGCAGGTTTGTTATATGTCAGTATGATTAACGGGGCTGGAATACTTGTCTTTGATAAAGAAGGGAAAGTCGTAAAGCAGTTTTCAGATAAACTAAATGGTATTCATGGAATGTGTCTCAATGTTGAAAATGGTGTTGAGTATATATATGGTGCCATGAATAGTAAAAAGAAGGTCGCAAAAATTGCTCTTGATGGAAAATTGATTTGGGAAATTGTAGGTCCGCCTACAATAGAAAATGTGGAGTATGGTAAGTATGTGCCAACGGCTGTTGCGGTTGGCCCGAATGGGGATATTTATGTAGCCGATGGCTATGGTTCTAACAGAATTAATCGCTACGATAAAAATCAAAAGTATATGGGAAGTTTTGGTTCAAAGGGTGATAGTGATGGCCAGTTTAAAACCTGTCATGGCATTAGTTTAGATACGCGTGGAAAGAAGCCCTTATTGCTTGTGTCAGATCGTGAGCACGGGAAATTGCATCATTTTACACTAGAAGGTAAGTTTGTGAAAGTGATTGCTGAAGGATTAAGAAGACCTTGTGCGACATCCATAAAAGGGGAGTTTGTTGCTATTGCCGAACTGGCCGCTCGGGCAGTTATTCTTAATGGTAAAAATGAAATAGTTTCACGATTAGGGGATAATCCGAATAAGAAGGAATGGGCTAAAAACGGGTTGCCGGTTAAGGACTGGAATAACGCCTACTTTTCTGCCCCTCATGGCGTTTGCTGGGGGAATGATGGTGATGTTTATGTGACCGAGTGGAATAGGTTTGGAAGGTTACACAAATTGGAGAAGGTTAAGGAAATTGCAGCTGATGAAGTCTCTAAAGCAGTTATCTTAAATGGAACCGGTCTTTGTGGAAAATGTGAACTTGGAGAAGACAAAAGTTGTTCCAATATTTTGTTGGTAAATGAAGGTGGGAAGGAAGTTAAATATCACCTGACTTCTAAATTGAAACATAAGGAATATTTTTGCACGGGTAAGACAGAAGGTCTAACCGTGACAGGAACGGTTGAAGTGAAAGACGGTAAGAAAATGTTAACGGCAAAGAGTATTGATAAAAAGTAGACTGTAGGTTAATTATGACGAGGAAGCTTTTTGTTTATATTCTACTTGGATTTAACGCTTTATGCTTTTGCCAATTACTTGCTGAAAAACCTAATATTATAGTCATTCTTGCTGATGATATGGGACGAGATTCTGTGTCTGCATTCAATAAGGGCTTTGGTTTTCAAACACCATATATTGATAAGTTGGCTTCAGAGGGGATGTCTTTTATGGAAGGGCATTCGGGCTCAGCCTTTTGTACGCCGACGCGCTATGGTTTGCTCACAGGTCGTTATTCTTGGCGTTCTCGATTAAAGAAATTTATTGTTCCGAAATGGGATGCACCGTTAATTGAAGAAGGGCGTGTTACATTGGCTTCAATGTTGAAAGACCAGGGTTATGATACGGCAATGATTGGAAAGTGGCACCTCGGCTGGAATTGGCCTTTTGTTTCAAAGGAGACTGTGCCAGTAGGGGACGGAAAGGCTTTAGCTAAACTTGCAGAGAAAGGGATTGATTGGAAAGCACCTGTTACGGGTGGACCGTTAAGTGCAGGTTTCGATTATCATTTTGGAGATGATGTGATCAATTGGCCTCCGTTTGTTTATATAGAAAATGAGACGGTTATTGGAACCCCTGATCCTTCTAATAAGTATTATGCGGCGTATGGAACATGGGTTGAAGGTGAAGTCTTAAAAACGATAACGTCTCGTGCTGTCGATTATATCGAGCAACAGGCAAAGTCGGATAAACCGTTCTTCTTATATTTCCCTATGACATCTCCCCATTCACCGATTGCGCCATCTGATGAATTTAAGGGTAAGAGTGAAATCTCTCCTTATATGGAGTTTATCATGGAAACAGACGATTCGGTGGGTCAAATTGTTGACGCAGTAGACCGTAGTGGGATATCGGAAAATACTTTAATTATTTTTACTGCGGATAATGGAACCTCGATAAAGTTCCCACAAAAAGATGGATCGATTGAAAAGGGTATTAAGTTTAATGTGAATTATCGTGTTGCAAAATCCGATATCTTTGAAGGAGGTCATAAGGTGCCGTTCATCGTTCGTTGGCCCAGTGCATCGTCCGATAAGTTATTGACATACAGCGAAAGTATCATTAGCTTTTCTGAATGGCAAAAGCATTAAAGAAATTGAAGTTGCGAAGGAATGATGCCTCGAAGTTTAATAAGATTTTAAGATCTGGAAAAGAACCAGCTTTTCGAGTTTTCAGATCTC
>CAWUTK010000152.1:0-3999 GCA_963924785.1 uncultured Opitutales bacterium | reverse complement strand
TGCCAACGCCGTTAAAGAAGCATTAACTTTTTCAGCCGGAAATCTGTCACCGAATACCCTAACAACTAACGGCACTTTTTATATTAATGATTCTGGGACGAATGGTTCATCTTGGTCAGGGGGGACTTATGTGTGGTCTGTTTCTGGAGGAATGGGAGATAGTGGAACAAATGCTTCTGTTGGCGGAGGGGATACATACAATGAAGCATCAGGAATAGTTGGAACGGACTGGGATTATATTTCTTTTACGGGAGTCTTAGATTTTTCAGCAGCTTCTGCTGGATCGATTACAATAGAGATAGATAGTAATGGAACGTATACTGGGTATGATTGGGACAAGGCAACTGAAGTTAAAATTGTGGGAGCGAGTTCTATTTCAGGCTTTAGTGCGAGCTACTTTAATCTAGATAGTTCAGGCTTCGATGACGCGACTGGCGCTTGGTGGGTCGGTTGGGGAATAGCTAGCCATGATAATGCGCTTTGGCTTCAATACAAAGCCGTTCCAGAACCTGGAACTTACGTGATGATATTTGGTTTAGTCATGTTACCTATTTATCATTGGAGAAAGAAGCGTAAAGCATCCACTACGAGTATAAAATAGAACCACATACCAGCAGATTAGTGGTTAAATTATAGTGCCTATTTTATTAAATTACTCAGGTGACGTTCTGTGTGTTCCGTGATTTTTGTGGTTAAGGAATCGAAGCATCCGTTCAGGGGCTGTCCCAAATATGTGAAATAGGGGGATTTGGTTAAATCTGTTTATGATACGAAGGGCTTGCCATTGGTATGAATTCTGTTATGCATATCATGTATAGGGGCTTAGTAAGCTCTAGTCGTCTGTGTTCAATTTTCGTAAGTCTTTAGTATTATGGTGTTAAACTTAATTAGATTTAAATTTCTTGGCGCACACAGAACCTGTGATGCCAAAACGTTTATTCTTTGTTTACTTAGTTTATTTTTTGCTTCATCTGCATTTTCATCAGATCGACCAGAGAAGCCTAATGTCGTTTTGATGTTGGTGGATGACTTGGGTTGGCAGGATGTGAAGTGCTATGATATTGATGAGCCTTCTCCATCTGAAACTCCAAATATGGATGCTTTAGCTAAAAACGGTGTTATGTTTTGGCAGGCTTATTCTCCTGCTCCGACTTGTGCTCCATCACGTTGTGCGATCATGAGCGGTAAGCATCCTGCTAAAGCGCAGAAGACGCATGTCGTTGGGGGCGGACCTCCGACGCCTTACAATGTGGCGAAGCATATCCTTATGGACCCTTGGTATAGTGGAAGAATGAAAATGTCCGAGGTGACGATTGCTGAAGCCTTAAAAACAAATGGTTATGCGACAGGCCATGTTGGGAAGTGGCACATGGCAGTGGGTCATAACGCTTTCCCGCAACCCAAAGATCAAGGGTTTGATTATAGTAAACATGATTTGGGCGAAAGCCGCAAAATGACTCCTCACCGTTTGACTGGGTTTGCGACTGATAAGGCAAATGATCGATTCCAGCTTGATAGTGAAGGTTTCCCAAAGGATCAAGTGACAGTAGATGCGATTGATTTCATGAAGGACAATAAGGATGACCCATTCTTTCTTTACTATGCAGCGTGGTTAGTTCATACGCCGATTCATAGTCGAAGCAAGGCATTGCTTGAGAAATATTGTAAGAAAATTGGAGTCGATTTTCCAACTGATCCTAAAGGCTGGCCGTTGAAAGGTCAGAATAACCCTTATTATTCTGCGATGATAGAAATGCTGGATCATTATATCGGAATGCTTGTGGAATACTTAGAGAATACAGATGACCCACGCTGGCCTGGGCATAAACTTATTGAAAATACATATATCATTTTCACCTCAGATAATGGCGGCATGGAGGCTCACCCAGGAGAGGTTATCACGGATAATTATCCATTGGATAAAGGGAAGATTAATGCAAAGGAAGGAGGGACAAGGGTTCCGTTTATTATTCGTGGACCGTCTGTGCCTAAAGGGAAGCAAAGTGAAGTGATGGTTAATGGGCTGGATTTTTATCCAACGATTATGAGTTGGACTGGAACGGAGAAGCCTAAGGAACAAGCGATTGATGGTTGTGATATTAGTAGCCTTTTGAAAACAGATTCGAGTGATCCGACTTTGGTAAAGGATGCGAAGGGCAAGGTTCGCAATTCAATGATGTGGCACTTTCCGCATGGAGTCGCTCAGCAATCTACGTTAAGAGTTGGGGGATATAAGTTGATTTACAATTATTTGCATCATGGTGCGAGTGCTAAGCCTGAATTGGAGCTATATGAATTGTATCAGAATTATCCTCAAGGTTCGAAGAGAGGCGATATAGAAGAAGCAAATAACCTTGCTCAATCAATGCCTGAAAAAGCGGAGGAGTTCAAGCAGCAGTTGTTTAAGGAATTAAATATGATGAAGGCTTCTTTTCCATATAAAAACCCTCGATATGAAGGGACTTTGGCTGGCAAAGGAAATGTCTGCAAGGTGATTGATCAAGGAAGAGATGGGGATGACGTTTGGGCTTCATATAAAGAAAACGGTGCGAAAGTAGTTAAGGGACAGATCGTGTATACCGATAATGGCGGTGATAATTATGAGGAATGGTATCTCGCCCCGGCCAATATTTCAGAGGGAATGATTCGCGGCACTTTGCCCGAAGGGACAACGCATTACGTTTTTAATTTAATTGATGAGAATCATTTTTTAGTGTCATATCCTGACATGTTGGATTCAAGACTTTCTGGGAATACGAGAGGAAAGAAGAAGTATTCTGTTAACGCGATTGCTAATAAATAATAAGAGAATGGATAAGCCAAATATAGTTTTTGTATTAACGGATGATCAAGGTTATGGCGACCTTGCTTGTCACGGAAATGATATTATAAAAACCCCTCACATTGATAAGTTTCATAGTGAATGCATTCGTATGACGAATTACCATGTGGGCCCGACTTGCGCGCCAACGCGTGCGGGACTCTTTACTGGACACTATGCTAATAGCACAGGTGTATGGCATACGATAGGGGGCCGTTCTCTGATGCGTGATGACGAGTGGACACTAGCGAGTGCTTTCCAGGAAGCGGGTTACTCGACAGGTTTGTTTGGAAAATGGCATTTAGGCGATGAAACTCCATATCGTCCTGAAGAACGTGGATTTGATCAAGTGGTCATGCATGGTGGCGGTGGCATTTCTCAGTCACTTGATTATTGGGGTAATGATTACTTTGATGACACTTACTGGGTTAATGGCGTTAAGCAAAAATTTGAAGGGTATTGCACAGATGTGTTTTTTGGCGAAGCGCTGAAGTTTATTAAGCAACAAGATGACAAACCTTTTCTCTGCTGCATTACGCCTAATGCACCGCATGGTCCGTTTAATGTAGAACCTAGATACAGTGATCCATACAAGGATAAGACGAATGAAACACGTTCGCGTTTTTATGGTATGATCACAAACATCGATGAGAATTTTGGTAAGCTTCGTGATGAGATAGAAAATATGGGTTTGAGTGATAATACCATCCTCATATTCATGACTGATAATGGAACCGCTGGAGGGGTAACTTTAGATGATAAAGGATACGGTATTGATGGTTATAATGCTGGAATGCGTGGTGTTAAAGGCACGCCTTACGAGGGAGGGCATAGAGTTCCTTTCCTATTACACTGGAAGGATGGAAATCTTTTAGGCGGTAAAGATATTGATGAGGTGACCGCAAACGTAGACTTCATGCCGACATTGTTAGATCTCTGTAATGTAAAAGTCCCGACTGATCGAAAATTTGATGGGACTAGTTTGAAGTCGTTGTTAAATGGAGATGTTGACAAGCTCGATGACCGAGCAATTGTGACCGATTCACAACGTGTGACTGATCCTATAAAATGGAAAGATAGCTGTGTTATACGAGGGGACTACCGCTTAATAAATGGTAAGGAATTGTATAATGTAAAGGAGGACCCTGAGCAGCGGATTGATTTGTCAAAACTGCAAG
>CAWUTK010000151.1:0-16727 GCA_963924785.1 uncultured Opitutales bacterium | reverse complement strand
AACGGCTACCTTACATTTACTGGAAGCCGCTAGTTTACGAATTTGGGCAAGGTCCTCGAAGGAGAGTGCTATCGGTTTTTCAAAGATCACCGCGGGTATACCGTATTCGATTGCCGCTTCAAGCACTTCCACTCGTACATTCGGTGGCGTGTTCACGTGGACAATGTCAGGTGTTTGTTCAGCAAACAATTTACGGTAGTCGGTATAAGTGTGTTCGACACCGTGTTTACTGGCGAATGCTTTCAGATTGCTTTCGTTGCGCGTGCTGACGGCCGTCAAAGCACTGCGTTTAATATGAGTGTAAGCATCGGCATGCCCATTCGCTCGTCCGCCACTGACTCCAATAATTGCTGATTTATACATGATCTAGGATGATGTTTATTGTTGTTAAAGATTGGTTTTTATACCGTTGTCGCGTGATGAATCACGACAGTCGAAAATGTCATTGGAGTAATTGACTCAACTTTAAATCCTGCAGTTTCTAATTCTTTAGCAATACCTTCTTTTGTAGGGAATGCTTCTATGCTATCTGCTAGGTAATTGTATGCACCTTTGTCCTTTGTAACTAAAGAAGCAATGAAGGGCAGTATGTTTTTTAGATAAAAATAGTAAAATGGTTTGAACCAGTTTGCGGGTTGGGTGAATTCAAGTATGAAAAAGTGACCATTCTCTTTTTTTAAAACTCGTTTCGCTTCTTCTAATCCTTTCGCGCGATTTTCAAAATTCCGAAAACCAAATGCGATTGTAAAGACATCAACGGTATTATCGTCTAAGGGAAGGTTTAAGCAATCGCCTTGGCTGAAATTGATGTTTTTAAACAGCGGATTAGTTGCTTTCTTTTTTTCAGCAACATCAAGCATCGATTGGCAAAAGTCCATTCCGCGAACTTCTACCTTTCGGCCTAAGCGTTTTTTAAGTGCAAAGGCTAGATCACCACTACCTGTTGCAAGATCAACAACAAAGCTAGGGGAGCATGCTTTAACGCGTTTTGTTACTTCAGCCCTCCATAGGTAATCGATACCAAATGATAGAAGGTGATTTGCGGTATCGTAATCGTCTGCAATATTGGCAAACATTTGATTAACTTGATCACCTTTAGGCTGCATTTTTTTGACTGTTGCTTCCTGTTTAATTCCAGAATTCAAGGCTGGTATCTCTGTTGAAAAATTAGATTTCTTCTACCGAAGTTTCCTTCTCGTCATTAAAGCTTTTAACAACCCAACGTGATAGTTCTTTATCTGGACTTTCAATATTAGCTTTTGTTATTTCAAAAACCTGGTCACCTGAATTTCTTGATATTATTTTCAAACCATGTTCATAGTCTTTAAACTTATCGAGACATATCGATCGGATGGTTTTCTCGCTCTTTATAGATTCCTCAACAATCGCGAGCGAAGCTTCTTGGTTAAAAGAAAGGGTGAATCCGTGTTTTTGGTTAAAATCCTTTATGAACCTCTCTATGTCTTCCTTGAGAACTTCGCTTTGAAGGTGTATGTTGTCCTTCAGCAACTGTTTTAGTTCAGCTGAAGGATCATTGACGGTCTTTGATGTAACATCTAATGCTTTGATCGCAGTGGAGGGTAATTCGTACTTGAAGTCACGGAACACTTTTTCAAAAACGGTCATCAAACCACGCGCACCGGTTTTTTCGCTGTGCGCTTTTTTCGCAATGGTGTCTATCGCTTCAGGAGAAAGAGATAGCTTAATATCGTATCCCTTGAAGTCATTACTGTATTGCTTCAGAATACTTCCTTCAGAGTTCTTTAATATAGAGGCAAGGTTTGAAGCAGTAAGGCTTTCACACGCAACTCTCACTGGCAATCTGCCTACAAATTCAGGTTCAAACCCGTAATCAATAAAATCGGTTGTTTCCGCACTGTGTAAATATTTACAGATATCTTCTTCTTCATCTGGTTTCGCAGTGCCCGCAAAGCCTATTTTTGAGGAATGTAGGCGTTTTTGAACATCTTCAGCCAGCTTATCAAATGCACCACTTACTATAAAGAGGATATGTTTTGTGCTTATGGTCTTTTTCTTCGGCTTGCCACCGCTTCCGCGAGACATTTCCATCATTGCCTGCATTTGAGACATCATATCGGTAGGGTTAAACAGATTAACCTCAGTGTCTTCCATGAGTTTTAGAAGATTGATCTGAACGCCTCTACCAGATACGTCTTTACCGCCGCCTTGTGACGAACTGTTTGCGATCTTATCAATTTCATCAACGTAGACGATTCCGTATTCTGCTAACTCAGTATTACCTTTAGCCGATTTGGTTAAGTCACGCACAAGATCTTCAACGTCTGAACCAACATAGCCAGTTTCGGAAAACTTTGTCGCATCAGCCTTAATGAAGGGAACACCAATCAATTGGGCGATGGTGCGCATTAAATAGGTTTTTCCGACACCAGTAGGGCCTAATAGTAAGATGTTTTGCTTACTATATTCACTTTCTTGAATGTCTGGGTTTTCTACACATTGACGAACATGGTTGTAATGATCGCAAATGGCTACCGATAGTACCTTTTTTGCCTCATTTTGTTCGATAACGTATTTATTTAAATAATCGACTATCTCTTTGGGCTTCAATGAGAAATCACGAATTTGTTGAAGTGGGTCTTCAATTGTTTCGACCGATGCTGACTTTGGATCTTCGGGTTCAGAAGGTTTTGGTGCAGAATCACTTGTGTCGCTAGGAAAGATAGCCGGATTAATCGTCACATTCTGTCCTTTTAGCAAATCTTTGAGCTGGTTTTGGAGTTCTTCGAAGGGATTATTTGAATCGTTTTTAATCATAATTTAGGTATTGACAACGTCTTAAAGAAAACAGATGGTTTCGTCTCAAAACAGAATACACGTAATCAACTAATCGAAATAATTGCAACTTTATAAGTGCTATGGCCAACAACCTTACTAAGAGAGAGATTATACTCACAATCTACGAAAAATCAAAATATCCCCAAAAGCTTGTTAGGGATGTTGTTCAGCAAACATTGGATACAATTGCGGATGCTTTGAAAAAAGGGCGTAATGTTGAATTGCGTAATTTCGGAGTTTTTGAAGTTCAAGTTCGTAAATCACGAATTGGTAGAAACCCAAATAAACCTGAAACAGACGTTGTTATTCCAACAAGAGCGGTGATTAAGTTTAAAGCGGGTAAAGAGCTTAAGGCTGACTTGAAACTTCTTGATCCTCAAGAGCTTCAAAACAAAAAGTAAGCGCTTTATTTCCGAAGAGACTCTTTGATGTTTAAAAACCTGAAGGGTTTCAGGGATTTTTATCCTGAAGAGTTTGCTAAACTTAACCATTTGTTCCGAGTTTTTCGGCAAGTGGCTCGCAACTATGGATTTCAAGAGTACAATGTTCCTATTTTGGAACCCCTTGATCTTTATGTCGAAAAATCTGGCGAAGAAATCGTCGACCAGTTGTTTGCTTTTGAAGATAAGGGTAAACGACAAGTTGCCTTAAGACCTGAAATCACACCTTCACTTGCCCGCTTAATAGGTGCAAAGGCAAATAGCCTAAAACTACCCGTTAAGTGGTTCAATATTGGCGAATGTTTTCGCTATGAAAGACAGCAAAAAGGCAGAACTCGTTCGTTCTATCAATTTAATGCTGATATCTTTGGTGAATCGGGCTGTTATGCTGACGCTGAATTACTGAATTTGTTAATTGATATATTGCGAGGCTTGGGTCTCGGTAGTAATGATTTTAAAGTTCGTTTTAGTGACAGAGAGCTTTGGGTGGCCTATTTAGGCGGAAAAGGACTTTCTGAAACGGATATATATAAAGTGCTTGCGGTCGTTGATAAGAGTGAGCGAGAAAGTAAAGAGTGGGCAATTAATAGTATTGAAAGCTTTTTAACCGGTCAGGGAGCTTCGCTTTGTGAAGAGATTGATGAGCTTAAATCCATCTCAGATCTAGGCGAGTTAGAGGCATTTTTCAAGTCAAAGGGAGATGTAAGCGAGACTTTGAAGAATCGTTTAGAAGATTGGAAGACATTGCTTGGATGCCTTAAGGCATCCGGAACGATAGATTTTATAAAAATTGATTTAGGCATTGTTCGTGGTTTAGCGTATTACACGGGTTTTGTGTACGAAGCCTTCGAAACGACTGGTAAAAACAGGGCTTTAGCAGGTGGTGGTCGTTATAACAACTTAGTGCCAAAACTGTCTAATGTTAAAGAAATGCCGGCAGCTGGTTTCGCAATTGGCGATGTTACATTGCAGGATTGCTTGTCCGAGAGAGGCTTACTGACGAATTATATTTTCAAATCAGATTTCTATGTGGTTATCGGTGGACCGGAGGAGCGCTTAGTTGCACAGGCTGATATTTCGATGTTAAGGCAACTGGGTTTTTCGGTTGAGTACGCTTTTAAAGAATCAGCTTTTGGGAAACAGTTGAAAGAGGCTAGTCGCTGTGGTGCTAGATTTGCGCTTGTTTACGGTTCAGAAGAATTGAAACAAAAAACTGTAAAAATTCGCGATATGTCATCTCGGAAGGAACTCGATGTTCAACGAAATAATTTGATGAGCACAATCCGCGAGTTGACTGAAACTGGAATCATTTAGTCGTCATTCCTCCTTTGTTTTACTCATGAAAGATACGATTTATGCTTCTGAGAAAGCGGTTGTCGGAGATTTTGTTTTTGATAAAAAAACCGCAGATGTTTTTCAGGACATGATCACTCGATCTGTTCCTGGGTATCAAATGAGCTTAAATATGATTGGTCTTTTGGCGGAACAATATGGAAAAGACGGGACACGTTGTTATGATTTAGGTTGCTCGTTAGGTGCCGGAACAGCTACGTTGAGAGAGGGTTTATCTGATAAAAATTGTTCCATTGTCGCCGTTGATTTATCTAAGCCAATGATGGATAAGTGTCAGTTGAACTTAGCAAAAACGGAATCAACTATTCCAGTTGATTATGTGTTGGACGATATTCGTAATGTTGAGGTTTCAAATGCATCTATTGTTGTTCTAAATTTCACGTTACAGTTTATTCCTATTGAGGAACGTGATGCATTCTTGAAAAAAATCCATGACGGACTGATTGAAGGAGGCGTTTTAATTGTTTCCGAAAAAATCAGATTCCCTGATACACAAATACAATCATTGCAATCAGACTTACATTTGCTGTTTAAAAAGAAAAATGGATATAGTGATTTAGAGATCAGTCAAAAACGTTCTTCTTTGGAGAAGGTTTTATTGCCAGAAACAGTCGAGGACCATAAGGCACGTTTATCAACTGTTGGATTTAATAATTCAGAAACTTGGTTTCAATGTTTTAACTTCGTTTCTCTCTTTGCGGTTAAATGAAAAATCGAACTTGTGGATTCCCTCGCGCAGAGACGCAGGGGCGCGGGGTAAAACTCTCCTTGGGCTGCGTTTGATGATTTAGTTCGATGCGTATATTCTTTTCTATAAATACTTTTTTTTCAGTTATGTTCTCTCTGCGACACTGCGCCTCTGCGCGAGTTAAATCCTACTTTTATACGAATGAAATTGCCGTTTGATTATCAGGAGTTTTTTGATGCGCCGTCATCGTTTACTGGTTTAAAAAATCAGTTGAGACCGCAAATGGATAAAGTTTCGCGTGTTTTAAATCCAGATGGAAATGTAAATGTTCAGCGATGGATGCAGGCTTTAGAGTCTTTGCCCTCAATTGAGCCTTCTTCTATTGATTTGGATTCACCAACACTTCAGATCGGATCTTCAACGGATACGAATGCCGAAATACTTGAGCAACTTGAAGTGGGTTTAAGAAAACTCGATCCATGGCGTAAAGGACCATTTAACTTGTTTGATGTTTTTGTTGATGCCGAGTGGCGTTCTGATTGGAAATGGGATCGTATAAAGGATCATATTAGTCCACTAGACAATAGACTCGTTCTGGATATTGGGTCTAATAACGGGTATCATTGCTGGAGAATGGCCGGTGCTGGGGCGAAATTAGCCTTAGGGGTCGATCCTTATTTGATTTACGTGATGCAATTCCAGGCAATTAGTAAATACTTAAAGGATCCTCGAGTCTGTGTACTGCCAATAGGAATAGAGGACCTCCCCGAAAAGATGAAGGCATTTGATACCGTCTTTTCAATGGGCGTTTTATATCATCGGAAATCTCCTATTGATCATTTGTTTGAATTAAGAGAATTGTTGAAAGATGGAGGAGAATTAGTACTTGAAACACTTGTTGTTGAGGGTGAAGAGGGCTTTTCTTTTGTTCCTCCTGGACGTTATGCAAAAATGAGAAACGTCTGGTTTCTTCCGTCCTGTTTAACCCTTGAAGCATGGTTGAAGCGATGTGGTTTCAAAAATGTCCGTTTAGTGAATGAAACCGTAACCTCAATTGAGGAGCAGCGTGTCACACCATGGATGACTTTCGAATCTTTAAAAGATTACATGTCCGAAGATCTATCCAAAACGATAGAAGGGCACCCACCGCCGAAACGAGCGGTTTTCATCGCTGAAGTTTGAGAAGGCTATTCTACTGTTGATTTGTTCATATAAACACCTATTTCATCTTCTCATGTTTTCCTTTTCGTTTTGCGTATTACCTATTGACCTTCAATAAGAAATACGATTTCATTGGGTTTGTTTTAGGAAGCTTACGGTTACTCATTAGTTGATGAGCAATCGCATTAAAATTAACCCAAGTGAAAAATTAGCTCAAATGTCTTTCATTCCATATTCTAGACAATGGATCAGTGATTCTGAGATCCAGGATGCCATTGATGTTTTGAAGGCTGATTTTGTAACACAGGGTGAGATCGTTTCTCAATTCGAGGAATCACTGGCCAAAGTGTCAGGTGCGAAATATGCAGTGGCGGTATCGAGCGGAACTGCCGCATTACATGTCCTAGCGATGGCCTTGGTGAAGGATGAAAACACTGTTTGTGTTACCTCACCAATTACCTTTGCCGCTACGAGTAATGCCTTTTTGCATTGTGGAAGTGCTTTGCAGTTTACTGACGTTGACCCTGAGAGTGGTTTAATGGATCCAGATTCACTAAAAGATGTTTTAGCTAAAATTGCTGTTGATCCGAAAAAGAAGATTATAGTCATTCCGGTTTCTTTTTCAGGCTCGTCATCGTTAATAAATGAAATATCTGAAATTTCAAAGGAGTATGGGGCAACGGTAATAGAAGACGCAGCGCATAGCCTTGGATCAGAATATAAAGCTAAAGAGACGTTATTTAAAAGTGGTTCCTGCGCTCACACTGACGCGGCTATTTTTAGCTTTCATCCTGTTAAGCACATTTGCACCTGTGAGGGGGGGGCTGTTTTAACAAATGATGCAGAACTTGCTCAGTCAGCAAAACGCTTGCGTTGTCATGGAGTGAGTCATGCTTGCTATAATGATGATGGAGAACTCGAGGAAAAGCCAGGTTGGTGGTATACTCAAGTTGATTTAGGCTTAAATTATCGCATGACGGAAATCCAGGCAAAGTTGGGTCTTTCACAATTAAAACGTTTTCCTACATTTCTTTTTAGACGAAGAGAAATAGCAGCACGCTATGAGCGCTATTTAGCAGAGAAACCTTATTCTGATGTATTCAAGCTCCCTCCACCTGATGCGGGACACGCGTATCACCTGTATGTCATACGTTTCGAAAATGGAGACATTCGAAATGAAGCTTATGAGTTTTTGAAAAAGCGCGGCGTTGCGAGCCAAGTTCATTATATTCCTGTTTACCATCACCAGTATTATCGTGAAAAATTTGGAAAGGTTAGTTTAACGGGAACAGAAGATTTTTTTAATGGTTGTTTAAGCATACCCTTGTTTCCCAGAATGACGAAGGAAGAACAGAATACAGTAATTACAGTATTAGGAGAATTTTGCCAATCAGTTGATGCTGATTAATTGAGATATCGGAGGTCGGTGTATGACAGAAGAATTCTTAAACGAAGAAAAACTGAATCACAACGAGTTCGAGGACTTGCAGTCACTCGATCCGAATCAGCTTTCGAGGGATGACCTCTCCTTACTTGAAAATACTGCGGGCTTAACCGTTGCCCGCTTTTTAGAACGATTAAGTGTTGATGAATCTCGTTCATTGCTACGAGATTTATCAGAAGAAAAAGCGGTTGAGGTTTTGTCTGAGATGGAGCCTGAGTTTTCGGCTGATATCTTGGAGGCGATGCGTGATGCTCGGGCGGTTAGCTTTCTGGAAGAAATTGATCCCGATGATGTGGCGGACATTGTTGGAGAGTTTGAAGACACGGATCGCGAGAGACTCCTTGGACAACTGAAGAGTGAAACTCAAGAAACGATTGAAGAATTACTTTCCTATGATTCTGATACCGCAGGTGGAATCATGACGCCTGAGGTTGCCACGGTTAGAGATAACCTCAATGTGGATGAAGCTATTTTTCAAATTAGACAACAGCGTGAAGCGTTAGAAACAATTTACTATATTTATATTGTTGATGCATCCGATAAGCTAAGAGGGGTTGTTTCTATGCGAAACTTGATGTTTGCAAAACCTAAATCAACGATCTCATCCATTTTAAACGAGAAATTACTCGGGGTTTGTCATATCAATGATGATAAGGAATTAGTGGCATTAGAAATGGCAAAATACAATTTAGTCGCACTTCCTATTGTTGATGATGATTTTAAATTGGTAGGGATTGTCACCCATGATGACGCTATTGACGTTATTCACGACGAAGCGACGGAAGATATCCAGAAGATGGTGGGTGCCGGTGCAGACGAAGGTATTCATGATGGCGTGCTGCTAAGTGTGCGGCGAAGAACCCCATGGTTGTTTATTAATCTATTCACAACAGCATTTGCTGGTGGTATTATTTATCTATTTCAAAGTGAAATATCAGAATTCACACTGCTTGCCGTATTTCTTCCTGTGGTTGCAAGTATTGGAGGCAATGCGGGATCACAGACGTTAGCAATTTCAATTCGCGGCTTGGCAATGGGGGAATTAGACAATTCAGAATCGGTTCGAACTTGCTTTAAAGAGTCGATGAAAGGGGTCTTGGAGGGGGTTATTGTTGGATTATTCGCCTCTATGATAGCCTATTTCGTCTGTTGCTCGGCAGGAGAGTCTCAGTCGCAAAGTTTTAGAATTGCCATCGCATTGTTCTTTTCCATGATTATGACCATGGGTTTAGCTACTTTTACCGGAATATTTATCCCTTTATCCCTCAAAAAACTGAATTTTGATCCTGCTCAAAGTTCTTCGATATTTTTAACAGCAATAACGGATATTTGCGGGTTCTTTATATTTTTAAAAATTGGAGTATGGTTATTACTCTAATAGGATGTTTAACAAGAAAGGATTATTATGAGAAAATTAATTATAGCTTTTAATTAGGTATTGAGAAATGTTTAAAGGAATCAAAAATAAAATTTTATTTGTCATAGGCGTGACCATTTTCTTACGACTATTTGTTAACCTATTCGTAATGTCTTATTTTGGAGACCGTCTTATTGTTAAAGAGACATCGAGGGCTGTTCAAAGTGTAGGAAAAAATGTCGTCTCTGAAATTGAATCAAGAATTAGTGGATTCGAAGCAATTGGAAACTCTATCGGCGTTTTATATCCTCAATTCAATACTGGCGACCAGAAAGCTTTAAATGATAGTTTACCTTTACTGTTAGATAACAATCATGATGTTCGTGTTTCTGGCGGAGGTGTTTGGGATATATCTAACATTGAAAACAGCTTTTACTGGGAGAGGGATAATAAGTCTCACATGGTTCCAGTAAATGTAGGGACTCAAAAAGCAAACGTTTATTTTACTGAACAATGTAAACCTTTTCAGAATGCAATTCCAAAGGGTAGCTATTTTTGGAATACATTACACTTTAATCTAAAAGATGAAAAAATTGTTTCGACTGCTATTCGCAAACTTTATGATAAAGCCGGAAAATTCAAATCGATGTTGAGCATGGACGTTAGATTGGAAGGGTTGAGATCTAACGTTGAATACTGGGAACGTGAGTTAGGTTCGGGCTACATTTTCATTGTGGATCAATCGAATCAATTCGTGACTTTCCCTGAAGGGAAAAAGTCGTATAAGGGAAAAATACCAGTCAAAGCAGACTCTCTAGCCGAGGTCAATTCAGAGTTCAATGAGATCTTCCAAGGGTTAAAGGAAATGGATAAATCACTTATTCGTCGTGCTATGGAAATGCCGGGGTATTCTCCAGATGTAGCGAAACATCTATTATATGATCATCCGACTCTGGGGAAAAATTATATTGATACCGTATCAGCCATATTAATGAACCCCATTGTGAATGAAACATTTTATAAAAAGTTTTCACTGGATAACGACTTCTTGCTCAATGAATCGGCTCAAGCGTATGCTTATTTCATACCCAAGACTTATTGGAAACTAATACTTGTCGTTCCAGATTCATTTGAAGGAGCAGCCATGGCTAAACTCGAAAGGATCTTTCACGCAATTTGGATTATTGCTATTATCTTTTCGTTCAGCGCTGGATCTTGGATAATTAAGAAGATTGTGATTAAACCATTAAATACATCAACGACTCATATTGAAGCGACAATTGATGCTTTTAAAAATGAGAATTGGAAAACGTTGGAATCGATCAGAAAAGAAGCTAAAGGGACAGATGAAATTGAAGTCTTAGTCAAAGAGTTTAATTCCTTCATTGGAAAAATACTCACCTATCAAGAATCGGTAGAGTATGACCAAAAAGAGTCAGCATCGGAAAGCTCGAAATCGTTAAAAGAAAAAGATAAAATATTGGATCGTTTCAATGAAATTGAAATCGAGAATAAAGAACTGAAAGAAATGCTTCAGTCTGATATACCTCTAATTGATAAAAAGGAAAAGGAGTATTTCACATCAATGAAAGCCCATCAACAGGAGTTACTGAATGTGATGAAATCAGTGAAAGGACTGCGTGTCTCTGTGTTGAAGATATGGGAAGGGGTTTTATTGATTCCAGATGTCACTCCTTTAATTGCGGAAGAATCTCGAGAAGAATTTAATAGAATACTGGGCTTGTTAAAGAACTCTGATGCAGATCATGTGGTAATTTCCTTGGAAGGGTTGTTGCTTGAAAACAGTGCCGATCTACTTAGCTTAATCAATGAAGTGAATCAAGCCATATCGCTAATTGGCCTCGAGGTTCTATTTGTTGATATCCCCGTTACTATAGCATCGGAAATTGCTCGAACTGAGAAAGGTCAACGTATTTCCTCATATAGCAACATTTCACAATCGTTATTTGCTGTGTGGGAAAAAAGAGATAACGATATTCGTAACAGACCGACAGCATAGACGTGAAAAAATTCTTCATTATATTTATCATAATTCGTGTAGGATTAATGGTTATTAGCAAGCTCTCTAGTTTTAAAGAAGAGGATGTTTTAACGATTACTGCGATTGGACCCATGTCTGGAGAAGATGCTTATGTGGGCAAAGCCTTTATTGATGGGGCTCAGTTGTATTTGGATAAGATTAATCGTTCAGGTGGGATTGATGGTCGAAAAATCGTTTTGGAATCTTTCGATGACAGGAATACTCCAAATCGTGCCAGGGCACTTGCGGTGGAAATTATTGAGAAAGGAAATAGTCTAGGGGTTATTGGTCACGCGGATGACCGATGTTCGCTTATTGCAGGGTCTGTTTATAAAAAATACGGCATCCCGGCTATTACACCAAGTTCAACAGACCAAAGGGTGACTTTGAATAATGATTGGTATTTCAGAACGATTTTTAATAATAAATTTCAAGGTGAGTTTTTGGCACATTATGCCAATCGGGTTTTAGGGATTGAACATGTTAATATTATTTTCGAAGTTGATGCTAGAAAGTATGGAAGTTACTTAGCCAGCACATTTGATAAAGAAGCTCAAAAGCTTGATCTAGAAGTCACGAATCGTTGGTATTATAAATCACAAAGTGAATCATTGGATGAGGACCTTGATCTAATTGTTGAGGAACTTAAAGCAAGCGGTGATGGTGGTGTAATATTCCTGGCTGCAACAAAAAAGACGGCTCCATTACTTGTACAGAAACTTAGGGATGCATCTGTTACTAATTATATTTTTGGACCACACCAGCTATCTTTCCCTTCATTCACAAAGGCTTTTGAGGATCTTCCAAAGGAGAAGGTAACGCCTGGCTACTATAGTGACAATATATCCGTTGCGAGTCCTCTGATATATGACAGTGCTAATGAAAAGGCTCAACGTTTCCGATTGGATTTTGAAGAGCGATATTCTTATAAGCCGGATTTTAATGCGGCTTATTCGTATGACTCTGCAATGCTTCTTGTTGATGCGATTAAGAATGCTGATGTGACAAGTCTCGATAATTCGCTGAGTACACATCGAAAGAACGTGAGGGATGCTTTGATTCAAAAGAATAGTGTAGACTTCAGTGTCAATGGCGTAACAGGCTTGAATTATTTTGATATAAACGGGGATGCCATTAAACCAATTTCTATGGGTGTCTATCGGAAGAAGAGTTTAATTTCTTCGTTGTCACAACTCCAGGTAGTGCCTGATATTAATGAGTTCCCTAATATTCAAAAAGTCATCGAGGCTGGTGATATTATTCTCATTGATGGACAATATTTTTATAAAACAAAAGTTGTTTCAGCCGGAATGGAAATATTGGATGTGAGTGCAGTCGATTTTGAAAAAATGACATATTCTATGGAATTTTATATGTGGTTTAGGTATAGGGGGGATATCGCTGTTGAAAACATTGAATTTTTAAATGCGAGTGAAGAGATAAAATTGGGCGACCCGATTAAAACGGAAGAAATTGGCTCATTAAATTATGCCTTATATAAAGTAAAAGGTAAGTTTCATACTGATTTTCTTAGCGATAAAGGAATTGGGGAAAAGGTGCTTGGAGCAAGTTTTAGGCATAAAGAATTGTCTCGAAATAAATTAATCTATGTTGTCGATGTAATCGGCATGGGATTGTCGGAAGGAAACGGTGTTCTTTCCAAATTGGAATCCGTTAACAATCGGCTGAGTTCTTTAAGTGGGTGGAGCATAGTGCGAGCTCAAGTATTCCAGAGTTCTGAAGCTCAGCCAACATTAGGCGAGATGGCTTATTTGAATGCAAGAAACCAAGATATTAGTTTTTCTCAATTTAATTTAGGATTGTATTTATCCGAAAACCGCTTGTCTCTGCGCAGAGAAATTACACTTGAAACAGCGTATTTATTATTAGACTTAAGTTTAATAATGATTGTGATCTATGCGTTTGGAGGGAGATTGCCTGTTATAAAATCCTTCCCTAGAGCCGTTTGGATTCTACAAGCCATATGCGATCTACTTTTATTATTGTCAGTCGAAGTCGTTCTATTGGATTATCTTTCTGGGCATCGCATGTCGGATTATCAGTCAGAATCCTTGATCTTTCTCTTTGATATTCTCTGGTGGATTATTCCGGCATTGCATGTGAATAAATTATTTTCACTTTTCGTTTGGGAACCTGCGGAAAAAGCAACTGGCAATGAAATCCCAAGTTTATTGGTAAATGTAGTTTCTTTTGCGATTGTAATGGTTGCTGTATTTGGAGTGGTTGCTTTTGTATTCAACATGAAAATTACAGGGCTGCTCGCTGCATCTGGTGTGTTTGCCGCAGTTATCGGATTGGCTTTACAGATGAACCTTTCAAATATTATTTCAGGAATAACTATTAGCCTAGAGAAACCTTTTCAAATTGGAGATTGGATAAAAATTGGAGATAAAGAAGGTAAGGTTTTAGAGACCAATTGGAGAACGACTAGACTTGAGACGAGAGATGAATCTGTGCTGTGTGTGCCGAATAGTGTGGTATCAGAATCATTTATTCATAATTACCATTTTCCAAATAATTTATTTATTATAGATATCAAGGTTCAGGTCGACCCGATACATCCACCGTTAAAAGTAGAAAAAATTCTTTTGGATGCGATTATGGATATGGAGGAAATCCTAAAAGTACCAGCGCCTGAAATTGAAGTTAAAATCGGCGAGTGGTCAGTTGACTACACTATCAATTTTGCCGTTAAAGATTATGGGCTAAAAGATGAATATGTTTCTAACGCGTGGAAGTATGTTTGGGTACATCTTGACCGTGCAGGAATTTCACTGGCTCACAAAAAGCAGAACCTTGAATTGCACAAGGGAAAAATTCCAGAACGTTTAGGAACGAGAGATCCATTAGCTATTCTTTGCGATATTCAAGTGTTTGCTCCATTCGGATCTGAGGCGTTGAAGGAATTATATGAAAGTTTGACTCCTGTACATTTTTCTCCAGGTGACACAATTATTCACCAAGGGGATCAGGGGGATTCGTTATTTATTATTTTAGAAGGAACCGTTGAAGTTTGGATTAATGTTGCTGATGGAAAGAAGATTGAAGTTGCGAGAATGGGCCCTGGTAAATTCTTTGGCGAAATGTCATTGCTCACAGGAGAGCCTCGAACAGCAAGTGTTATTGCGACTACAGACAGTCAATTAATAGAAGTTTCAAAGGCTGACATCGCACCAATGATTCAGCGTAAGCCAAGAGTTGTTGAAGATTTGAGTAATGTGTTGCTAGATCGAAAACAAGCAACGGAATCAAGGACTAGTGGGAAAGTAACCGAAGACGATAAATTAAAAAAGAAAATGATCATGAATCAGATTCGAGGGTTCTTCATTTCGTAGGCGACACACGGGTAAACACTTGCTCGAATTGGATTACAAAATATTTAGAAAACAACCTTAATTAATTATACTTATGGCTCATGATATCGAAGTTTTCACTTCAATTTTAGATGTAACCGTTCCTGTAGGCCTCGTTTGCAACGAACAGACTCAAAAAAACAATGCTTTTGAAATCAGTATTCAAGCCGATGGAGTGATTCCTTTTCCACAAGTTATTCTAAGAGGAAACTTCGGGCAGGAGATTATTAATGGCGATGCTATAGCATTGAATAGTGGCAATCGGTATACTGCTAAAATACCAGAGTCAATTATATCGAAAGGCGTGTCGCAATTACAAGTAGAGGGTTGTCGAAAAGAAAGTATTAGCCAAGCCGGTGGAGATGACTGGATAAAATATTTTGGTGAAATTAATATGCAAGCAGCTCCTCAGCAGAAGAAAAAATCCTCGATGAGCAAATCTTCGTCGAGTAAGATTAAAATTTATTTTGGCATTCATAAGCATATGCATCAGCCTTATTACGATGCGGCCAATACCAATTATTGGGATGGAGAAAAAGATGGAATTTTTGGAGAAAGAACAGGTGCCTATTCAAATTATATTCCTGCCGCGATTGATCGTTATGTTGATGGGGACCTTCCTTATGGTGGGCTATCAGTTAGCTGGAGTGGGACATTAATTGAACAGTTAAACCGTTGCGATGCAGAGGGTCTAGCAGGAGGCGGTTTTAAAGACTGGAGTAAACGTTTAGCTGAGGTCGCTCAGACTGAAAAAACAGAAGGCGGGAACCCTCGTTTAGACTTCTCTAGTTTTGGTTTTTTTCATCCACTCATGTCTCTGATTCCTGAACGAAATATTGTTCGTCAGATAGAAATGCATAAAGCAATAATTAAAGAAACATTTGGAGTCGATAGCTCATCTATATTATTTCCTCCTGAAACAGCTTTTCATGTTAGGATGATTCCTGCTTTAAATAAAGCGGGCGTTAAAGCAGTTATTTATGATTCTATACACCGATATCGTGCGAGTGTTGATTATCCATATAGTGGCAAGGATGAGGGGTTGTTGCCACCGAATCCATCGGAACAGGAGAATGAAGGGAGTGGAGATTGGTTAGGGTTGAATAATATTTGGGCTCCGGGAAAAGTGAGTCCATCATCGTTGAGACCAGAGTATATCAAATATATTGACCCAGAAGGTAAGGAGCATTGCACAATTGGTATTCCGGCTGAACGTTATATCGGAAATGAAGATGGTCGTGGAGGGTTTGGAGCTTTGCAATACCCTGATGTTTTAGGGCAAATTTATAATAGTGTTGCTGAGAATGGCGATTACGATGAGAAGCACCCACCTTTCTTTTTAATTCATTCGGATGGTGATAATTTTGGTGGAGGCGCTGATTCCTATTATTACAATAACACAGAGCAGTTAGTTCAATGGCTTCAAGATGACCCGCGTTTTGAGTTAATGACTGCGAACGACTACTTGGATCAATTTCCACCTGATCCGAAAAAAGCAATTCATGTTGAACCCGGTTCATGGGCAGGCGCAGATAATGGTGATCCGCAATTTAAAAAATGGTTCAGTCGATACGATCAACCTTATTCTCCCGACTTGAATTCATGGGCAGTGTTAACCGCTTTACAAAACATTGTCCACACAGCAGAAGACAGTGGTTTGAGTGCTGATCTTGTTGATCAAGCGACACGATTGATGCTAACCGCTGAAACGAGTTGTTATTGGTATTGGACGGGGCAGGATGAATGGGATAAGCAGGTTACCAACGCTGCGAATTCAGCCTGTTCGATTTTATCCAGCCATATTGATGGATTAAAAAATTCAGATAAGACGCCACCAACCATTTTTGCGCCATGGGTATATCCAGAAAACCCTGGTGGAAAGGAGTGGGGCAACAATTGCTTGAATGATGCTTCGCATGAGAGTCAACTGAGCACTTTTGTTTATGATATCTGTGGATTGAAAAGCGTGCAGGTTGTTATCATTAGCAAAGAGGGTGAAACGACTTACGATATGGTTGATAATGATTTGTATCCAACACAAACGAGTCCTAA
>CAWUTK010000150.1:0-3941 GCA_963924785.1 uncultured Opitutales bacterium | reverse complement strand
CTACCGCGCAAGCCAAACTTTTTAATGAAATCGCCGTTTTTGTTGTATTTAAAAATGATGTTAGATCCATACCCGTCAGCGATAAAGATGTCTCCATTTGGAGCGACTGCAACAGCAGTACCTTTTTGCCATTGATGCTCGGGTATTTTACTTCCTTCGATTCTCATTACGATGTTCCCAGATAGGTCGAATTTAACCATGTGTCCCATAACCGCAGCATAGATGTATTCCTTGCCTTCTTCTTCATTGATACAAAGCCCATGGCATCGAGCTGAATCTTCCGCAAGTGTTCTGAGGAATTCCCCATTTTCGTCGTAAACAATAATTCCGTTCGGACCATCTGTTGAGACATATACGTTGCCAGCTTTATCAACAACAACTCCACCGTGAGTTGATCCGATATGGTCGTGACCTGGCACTTTCCCCCACCCGTTTTCGACAATATATGTCCCCTCACCATCACCCGTAACATCTAGAGTTGGATTGGATTCACTACTAGAATGATCTGGCGCTGATGCTTCTTCACCAAAGACACTCACATGCTTAGGATGCATATAAGTCTTTCCCGATGGCGGGTAGATAATAAACCGGTAACTTTGAGCTTCTCGTTGTTCGATCTTTAAGTGCATCAAATTAACTCGCCATTCCTGAGCTGCTTTTTCTGATTTCCAGATGCTTTCCCATTTACCATCCTCTTTGAGGCGTTCAAATTGAAGGCCTTTTGATCGTTCAAATAGTGCGGATCGATTTTTGAGATGAAAGTAGTTAATTCTATGCTTTTCATCAAAGTCTAATCTAACCCAAGGTTGGCTTTCTTCATCTGTATGAAAAGTGTGTTCAAGATCTGATTCTTTGATTGAAACAAAGTCCTGAGGATTATTACCCAAACTATATTCACTATCGCTTATAACAGAAACTTTGATCTCTTGGTTTAATAAAGTGCCAAATTGCATAGTCTCTTCTATCCCAAAGAACAAAAGGTTTGATAAATGAAAATTAGACTCTTTATCGTTGTTGATAATAAAACGATAACTCTTGGCTTTTCGCTTAGAAACATTCACACCTGTTAAATCAACGGCCCAGCTTTTAGCAAATTTCTTAGCAGTCCATATCGTTTCCCACTTTCCATCATCTTTGAGTCTTTGTAGTTCAAGTCCTTTAGCCCTTTCAAATATACTAGCACCTCCATCCATTCGATTCATTAAATAAAAACTAGTAAGCGTAAACTTGCTATTTAAGTCTAGCCTTACCCAAGACTTCTTTTCAGGTGCGCTATGAAATGCAAAGTTTAACGGTTCAGCAATAGGACCAAAAAACTTTTCTAGTCCACCTTGAGGAGTATGAACCGAATCGCTACTCACACTAACCTTCACTTGCTTTTTATTAATTATTAATCCGTATTTTTTGGTATTTGACTTTAGTTTAGCTAAAAAAAGATCGTTTGGAGTTTTCGATAAAGATTTAATTCCCAAAGCTTCAAGCTTTTTGACTAGGGCAATGTCCTTTTCTTTAAAAGCTGCAATAACTTCTATTGCATTAAAATAGCTAACTTTTAATTGAGGTAAAAGTTCCCTCAGTTCTTCGACAGCGGTCTCTGTCACTTCAGTATTAGCAACATATACCCGCTTTAAATTTTTAAAATCCACCAACTTCGCTAACCCTTCATCCGTTAATTGACTTGCGAATAAATTAATCACTTCTAAATGCTCGAGCCCACTTAATAATTCAATAGAAGAACCCGTTACCTGAGTCTCTTTCAAAACCAGGTGTCTTAAATTCTTAAAATTAGCCAAAGTCGAAAAACAGCTATCATCAACTGGCGTCTCGGATAAATCCATTGAGATTATATGTTCCTTTATGGAGTCTAGTTTAACTAAAGAATCTCCAGTAAACAAATCCCTATCATGGATAGTATTTAATACAAATATTGAACTTAGGGTTTTTTCTGGAACCAGAATTACGCCAAGTTCATTATTTAGAGATTCAATCGTTTCATAAAGCTGCAGTCGACGTTCTTCCAACTCTGCCAATTTCTCAGGCGACATTAACTTTAAGAAACGTTGCTGAGTATAGCTCTCCAAAAACACTGGTCTATCCGAATAATCGCCAACTACGCCTTTTGACGGAGCCCCTTGTTTGATCCACCACTCAACCACTTTAACTTCGTTCTCACTCAGAGGTTTTCTTCCATCAGATGGCATGAACTCTTTTTCATGCGCAGGAAGTGTAATTCTACGATAGAGTTCACTCTTTTCTAAATTCTTAGCAGTGACAGATGGACCAGCCTCTCCTCCCAATAAAAGCCCTTCATACGTATCCATTCGAAGATCTCCTTTTTGCTTATCAGGATTATGACATGTAATACAATTCTCCTTAAACATCGGATAAATAACATCGTCATAAACCAACAGTTCATCTGGCGATTGAATAACCCTTTCCTCTATGCGTTTCAATCCTAATAAAGGTCGAATCAAATTCGGGGCATACTCAGTTAAATAAGTGCTACCATGCGTCAATGAGCCTCCAAGGTGACTCGCCTGAAATGAAGCCAACAAGGCAAGAATGAGACACGCAATATACCCTCGTCTCATATCTATATAATTCAACAAGCAAGCCAGATTTGAGATGATTAAAAAGACCGCCCCCCAGAACATATGATCCTGGACTAATTGCTCATTTGAACCACTCCCATAAGCCAGCAGGTAACCAGATAAAAAAGCCAACCAAATTGACCCTGTTAGTAACAACAATATTAATCGAGAGGCGTGCTGATACTGTATGGATTTAAACTTCCATGCAATAAGCTCAAAGAGAGCGAGTAAAGCGACAAGCACAATCGGTGAATGTAATAAAACGGGATGAAACCTACCCACGAATTTAAAGAGATCATCCTGCTCGTCTCCATCTAAACCAATTCCATAGACAAGCGTTAAAACAACACAAACGACAAGTCCAAATAAGATAATTAAACTTTTATTAACTTTGCTCAGCATCAGAATGACCCTTTTAAACGATTTAAGAACGTGCGAGTATATCTTTCACCACATGCCCGTGTACATCAGTGAGACGAAAATCTCTTCCTTGAAAACGAAAGGTTAACTTTTCATGATCAAAGCCTAGAAGATGCATAATAGTTGCTTGAAGATCATGCACATGAACGGGGTCTTTTACGACATCATATCCGATTTCATCCGTTTCCCCATGAGTATATCCTCCTCTTATTCCTGCACCTGCCAACCACATTGTATAAGCAGACGGATGATGATCTCTTCCCAGAAATTTATTCGTCACGCCCCCACGGTTCTCCTGCATGGGCGTCCTTCCGAACTCACCACCAAAGACAATCAATGTATCTTCCAATAATCCCCTCTGCTCTAAGTCTTTTAATAAGGCAGCCGTTGGCCGATCTACTTGATTACAATTCCTAATAAATCCTGATTCCAACGATTCGCTTTCACCCGCCCCATGAGAATCCCATCCTCCATGAAACAACTGAATAAACCGAACACCATTTTCGACAAGCTTACGGGCTAACAAACAATTATTTGCGTACGAACGTTTACCGGGTTCTGTTCCATAAAGTTCATGAACGTGCTTGGGTTCCTTAGAAATATCCATAACACCAGGGACGGACATTTGCATCCTGAAAGCCATTTCATACTGAGACGTTCGAGTGATGATCTCGGGGTCTCCGACTTCAGCATACCTGCGTTGATTAAGTTGATCTAGGTATTTCAGAGATTTCTTTCGAACATCCCTGCTGATACCACTAGGGTTTTTTGAAAATAATACAGGATCACCGTTTGAGCGACACTGTACCCCTTGATAGATAGAAGGGATAAATCCACTACCCCACATACTTTTATCCGCAAAACTATTTCCTCCAGATTCTAAAACAATGTAGCCTGGTAGATTTTGATTATCAGAACCGAGTCCATAAA
>CAWUTK010000149.1:0-19419 GCA_963924785.1 uncultured Opitutales bacterium | reverse complement strand
CTGCCGTTTTTAGGTTGAAGGGTTAAACCGAAAAGTAAATCTGACTACCAGAAAAGTCTATGGTTTTAAGACCTTCAAAAACCTTGAGATCGCCCTGTATCATAGGATCGGAGAGTTGCCTGAGCCCAAATCTACCCACTGTTTTTTTGAAGAGGCAAATATATTAAAAAAGTCGATTTTTTTGGTCGACCATTTAAATAAGCACATAAGGGAAAATCTGGAAACCAAAGGGCCTGCAGCTGCGCCATTAGAAAAAATTAAAGATGATTACCAATTTCACCTCTGGCATTTTGTCGACAACGTTACAAAACAAGCCCCTAAGATTCTCGCTCACCCAGAAAAATCCACCTTAGATAGCACTGTAATCAACACCTCAGATATCGACCCAATGAATATTTGTTAGTGAGTCTCTTCACTCTTAAGCGGATAGCTTAATCGCGTCAACTGGCCCGATCATATCTTTGAAATATTGACTGTGAGCCAAAAGCTGATCGTAAGTCCCCATGTCGATAATTTTTCCTTTTTCCAAAATAATAATTCTATCCGCGTTTCGAATCGTACTCAGTCTATGTGCAATTGAAATAACTGTCCTGCCCTCGGAAATAGCTTCCATAGAGGCATGAATCAACCGCTCGCTTTCATTATCCAAAGCTGATGTTGCTTCATCGAGAATAAGAATCTTAGGGTTACGAAGCAATGCTCTCGCAATAGATAATCTCTGTTTCTGTCCTCCCGATAGGGTAGAACCGCCTTCTCCAATAAATGTGTTATAACCCTCTGGCAATAACTGAATGAATTCATCGGCATTCGCTAATCTTGCGGCCTTCCTGACTGCTTCATCCGTAGCATCATTCTGAGCAAAACGTAAATTATCAATCACTGATCCGGAAATCAAAATACTATCCTGCATCACAATAGAGCACTGTTTACGAAATGCCCGAATATCTAATTCATCCAATGAAACATCATCTACGGTGACGCTACCTTCTTGCGTTTCATAGAGCCCTAACAGTAACTGAGCTATTGTGCTTTTTCCGGAACCTGAGGGCCCGACCAAAGCAATTTTTTCTCCACTTCGAATTTTTAAATTAAAATTTTCGAACACCTTCTGCTCTCTTTTAATAGGATAACTAAAGGTTATATTATTAAATTCGATTTCCCCTTTTATCGAATCAATGGTTCTTGTTCCATTCCACTTCTCAACAAAAGGTGTTTCCAATAATTCATTTACACTCCGGTGACTTTCACTTCCTGCCATAAATTGCTCAATCAAATTACTAATTAAATTAATCGGCATTAATATTTGTGGAATAGCGGTCATAAACGCTACAAGTGTTCCCATTGAGACATAGTCTAATAAAACAAAAATGGCTCCTCCTGTAATAACTATTAGTGTCACAGTTTGGCTAGTAACAAAAGAAAATGTTCCAAAATGAGAATTAATACTGATTAGGCGATGCCTCATTCTTGTAGCATGATCATTATCTTCTTTGATAAGATTCATCGCACTATTCTCCTCTCCTAAACTTCGGACCATTCGCACAGACGTAATCATTTCGCCAGCCTTACCCGTAAGTTTTTCTTGAGCAATTCTGGACTGTTTATTCCCATCTTTCATGACGCGAAAGAAAACCTTCTTAGTTGCGTAAATCATTGGCAGCAAAAGCAACATCACCAAACTCATTCGCCAATCAATAATGATTAAAACAATAATCGTTGCTCCAGAAAAAACCAACGTAGGCACAATATTTCCCGTTAATGCCATCAAGCTATCTTGAACCTTTTGAGTATCGAACGAATACTTAGAAACCAAACGACCCGTTTTTTGCCCATCTAAATATGAAAAACTTAAAAATTGAATTTTATTAAAAATCCTAGATCTAAGGTCACTACCCTCTTTCGTCACGGTTTTCCCGATCAATTTTGACCCAAAAACAGAAAGGGGATAATGTAGCATCAATATACCTATACAAATAATAATTGACCCGAATATTGCCTGTAAATTATCGGTCGGTATATAGACATCAACAACCTGCTTATAAATAAATGGGCAGGGTGCCAGAACTACACCCCTTAAACAAGCTGATAAAAAGCCCATTTTCTGTGATAATACTAATTCTATGGCTTTTTTTAGAAATGTTGGATTATTTGACATCTACAGCTGCCCCCCATCTAATACAATGGATTTACTTACAGCGGGAATTTCCAATTCCTTCTTCAACTCAACAGGTTTAACAGTTGAATCATGAATTAACCCTATTCCAAAACCGATAGCTACTAATCCGGCAACAAACACATATATCAAATAAACATTAGCCTTCACCGAATCCACTGGGCCCCAATAATTACCTATTACACTCTCTTCACTTTCCTCCGAAATATTCATACTCTAATTCCTTTTATTTTTTCTTTGTTCAGAAAGCATACCACACTTTCCGTTAAATTGTCTGAAAAAGTTTATTTAAATGTCTAAACAATGACAATTTGCGCGAGAAAGAATCGTCCCCAACAACCATTAACTCATATTCACAAAAAAAGGGTAGTTCCTAAAAACTACCCTTTTAAAAATTTTACTTATTGAAGTCTTATCCGCGACTACGAAATTTAGTTTTGAATTTCTCAACTCTACCGGCACTATCAACGAAACGTTTTTCACCAGTATAAGCAGGATGAGAATCCATACTTACATCAGTAATATACATGTAGTAATCTTCTCCATCAATGTTCTCTACTTTTTTAGTAGTTAACGTTGATTTAGTAATGAATCGTTTATTCGTAGATACATCAACGAAACAAACGTTATTAAGCTGTGGATGGCCTTCTTTTTTCATAACAAATTATTGAAACTTATCCCTGTCTTGCTTTAAAACGAGGATTTGTTTTGTTAATAACGTAGATACGACCTTTCCTGCGAACAACTTTGCAGTCAGCGTGTCTGTTTTTAATTGATTTAAGTGAACTTACAACTTTCATAAGGCTGAAGAAAAAAGTCTTTTAATCCCTATATGTCAACTTTTAATTTGTTTTATAGAGTAATTTTGAATTTTATGAAATACTTGCCAAAGTTAACAAAATAGGTAATTTGATAGGATTCGTTTCATAATTCAATGAATAACAAAGAGATTCTCAACTTCATCACGGACATTCCGAAGACCGAAACCCACCTACACATTGAGGGGGCTTTACCTTATTCACTGCTCCAGCAAATTGACCCAGAAGCCTATTCTAGTGATCCAGAAAGCTGGGCAGCCGATTTCAAATGGTCATCTTTCGAAACATTTGAAGCTCATCTACTTGAACATGCATTAAAATGGTATTCTTCGGCAGAAAACTATCATCAAGCCGCAAAAATCATTTTTGGAAATCTGCAAGAAAAGAACGTTCAATACATTGAAACGAGTTTCCATGGCGCAATATGCGAATTCTGCAATATTGATGGGAAAGAATTAATAGCAGCTATCCTTGATGCCGTTCCAGAAGGAATGGAAGTTAAACTTTTTATGGGCCTTCTAAGGAATGATTATCGAGAAAGCTATGCTCCAATTATCCATGATTCACTTTCCTGGGAGCAACTTACCGGAATCGATATGCACGGCGGCGAAGTCTTGCCTATCGAAGATTGGGCAATCAACCATTGGGAAAAAGCCAAAAATAACGGGAAATTCCTAAAAGCACACGCTGGTGAGTTTGGTGGTGCGAGCAATGTCGCAGAGGCTTTTCATAAACTTGGCACAAGACGCATCCAACACGGTATTAGGGCAGTTGAAGACTCAGAAGTCGTCCAACTCCTACTCGATGAAAATATCAGCCTAGACATATGCCCGATTAGCAATGTCAAACTAGACGTCGTTCCCACAATGGCAGATCACCCTATTCGGGAATTGTTCGATGCGGGCGTTCGTTGCACCATTAGCACGGATGACCCCTTCTCCTTTGGAAATACTATAGAGGAAGAATACATTGCACTCGCCGAACATCTTGACTTCACCATAACTGAACTTGGTGAACTCGCGAAAAACGGCTTCAAAAATGCTTTAATCGAGAACGATAAGAAACAAAGTCACATTGATAAAATTGATGAACTTGTGAAAATTTATGAATCCTGAGCAACTCGCGAATAAAAACATTTTAACACAGCCCGTGTATGAACCGGGGAAACCCATCGAAGAAGTTGCGAGAGAATTGGGTTTAAATATTTCAGACATTGCTAAACTCGCTTCAAACGAGAATCCACTCGGGTGTTCCCCCAAAGCAAAAGAGGCAATCAAAAGTTCGGCCGACAACTCTCACCTTTATCCAGATGGCTCTTGCTATTATTTAACAGAGGCTGTGGCTGAGTTCAGAGAACTCAACACCAATCAGATCATTTTCGGCAACGGCTCCAATGAAATCATTGAATTAATTGTAAACGTGTTTCTCTCTCCAGGCGACGAAGTCATAGCCGGTTCGCATGCATTCATCGTTTACAAACTTGTTACTCTTTTATTTGGCGGTGTCCCCATCGATATTGATATGCCAAATTTCTCTCACGATTTAGGTGCCATGGCGAATGCCATCACCGATAAAACCAAGCTCATTTTTCTTCCAAGTCCAAACAATCCCACTGGAACAATGTCTAGTGCGAGTGACATTATTGATTTTGCAGAAGCACTTCCCGATCATGTCATCTTTTGCCTAGACGAAGCATACGCCGAATATATTGAAAACCCCGTCGACCTGAAACCTTTGATTGCCAAAGGTAAAAACATCATTTGCTTAAGGACCTTTTCCAAAATCTATGGCCTAGCCGGACTCAGGGTTGGTTACGGTTATGGTTCAGAGGAAATCATTCGACTCTTAAATCGTGCAAGGCAACCCTTCAACGTAAATGCAATAGCTCAAGCTGCTGCCTTAGCGGCCATCAAAGATCAAGGTTTCGTCACTCAATGCCGGCAAGCAAACCAAACAGGTCTCTCTCAATTATACAAAGGTTTAGAATCACTCAACATCCCATATGTTACAAGTCATGCCAATTTCGTATTATTCGAAGCCGAAAACGCACCACAACTTTTTCTCGATTTACAGAAAGACGGCATAATCGCTAGGCCAATGCAAGGTTACGGTCTCCCCAAACACATACGTTTAAGCATTGGAACGGAAGAGCAAAATATCAAAGCATTAACAGCTTTAGGAAAATACCAATAATGCCAGAAATTATTATAAGTCAAAATCTCGACACGAGCTTCTATCTGCAACACATTATTATACTAGGATCCATTATTCTAATAAATGCCTATCTCACTGCTTTTCAACTGAGCCTCGCACACTTAAGAAGCTCTAATTTCGAAGAGCTTTCTCTTGAAAACATCAAACAACACTGGGGTATTTCTAGACTATTAAAAGGCGGTGAAAAAACGAACATCGCAATCACTTCTACCAAAACGCTATGTATACTGGCACTCAGCATCGAATCTTATCATCTACTCGATTTGCTATTTACCCACCTCGCACCTGGAAATATAGCCCCCCAACTCCCTCTTATAATTCTTAGCCTTCTATTTTCCCTTTTTCTGCAACAAATTTTTGCCATATTAATCCCAGAAGCCATTGCTACAATGGCCCCAAAGAAAACGATCCTGAACAGTTTCCACATCCCCCTCGCTGCGTATTTCATTTGTTGGCCTATACAAGTATTCTTCAACGCCTTTCGAAAAGTCATCAATAATAGATTGGATCTCAGCAATGAAGCAGATACCTTCACCTCCGTTGATGTCAAACGGCTACTTCACTCTACTGCAAACTTAGACAAAGAAGTATCACGCATAGTCGACACTATTGTAGATAAAGCACTCAACCTCGATGAACTAGTGGTTCAAGATGTTTTATTACCACGAAATCAAGTGATATTCCTTGATATTGAAGATGACCTCAGGACAAATCTAAGAGTCGCACAATCAAATGGCCATACAAGGTACCCCTTATGCAATGGTGAATTAGACAACTGCCTTGGAATCATTCATACCAAAGATATTTTTCGCTACAGAGGAAAAATTGAGCACATTAAGCTCAATAAAATAATGAGAGCATTCACCTCATTCAAACTAGATGAACCTCTTGCCAGTGTTTTACAGAAACTCCTCCGACAAAGAATCCACATGGCGTTAGTAAAAGATGAATTTGGCGGAACAATGGGTGTTGTTACACTTGAAGGGATATTAGAAGAACTTGTTGGAGAAATCCAAGATGAATTCGACTCCGAAGATGAATCCATCATCGAAATAAACGATGTGACCTTCCGAGCTGAAGGGTTAACTCCAATTCATGAACTTGAAGAAAAACTTAACGTCAAAATCGCCAATGAAGACATCTCGACTGTTAGCGGACTGATAACAGCAGAAATCGGGCGTATTCCTAATAAAAAAGAAAAAATCATAATTAACAACCTAGAATTCACGATAGATGAAGTCGAAGAAACACGGATCATTTACACCCGAATACGAATCCTACCAGACCTTAATTAGTCCCTTCAAAGCTAAACCTTTCAGTTGCAATATTGAGGAATAAAACCCGAATACTTTCAGTGCTCAAGATTAAACTTTACTCTTTAAACTCCCAACCTTGACTCTATCATAGATTCACTACAAGGTAATCCCCTTCATAGTTCGAATTTTCCAGTATAAACATTAATGAGTTTTAGCTTTTCAACAAAAAAATCCAACAAGTTCTTAAATCGTATCCACAAGGATAAAACGACTCAGTTGCGACTTAAGTATAAGCCTTATTATCATACATTTGATCGACAAGAAGGATCAAAAGTATGGCTTGGCGGCGATGAACTCATCATGCTATCCAGCAACGATTACCTTGGGTTAGGCTCACACCCTAAAGTCATTGAAGCCGGGAAGGAAGCATTGGACAAATGGGGAAGTAGCACAACCGGTGCAAGGCTTGCAAATGGTAGCCGACAATACCATCATGATTTAGAAAATTACCTTGCAGATTTCTTAGGTAAAGAAGCCTGCCATATTCATGCGGCGGGATACCTTTCTTGTATATCAGCAATCGAATCATTTGCTGAGAGAGGAGATATTATTTTCGTTGATAAAAATGTACACTCCTCTTTATGGGCAGGCATTAATTTATCTGGAGCAAAATATGAAAAGTTCAGCCATAATAGTGCTGAAAGCTTAAAAGAATCGGTCAGTTTTGAAGACAAAGATTCACCAAAAATGGTTGTCGTCGAAGGTGTTTATTCTATGGAAGGTCATATTTGCAACCTCCCTGAAATCATTGCTGTTGCCAAAGAGAATTCATGCTTTGTTGTATTAGATGATGCTCATGGATTCGGAGTGCTTGGAAATCAAGGCCGAGGAACCAGTGACATGCACGGAATGACAGATGAAGTGGATATCATTTCTGGCAGTTTTTCAAAAGCCCTTTCTAGCACAGGTGGATTTGTTGCAGGAAGCAAAGAAGTTATTGAATACCTAAGAACGCATTCCAAGCAAACTATCTTCAGTGCAGCCATTTCTCCTACTGCCGCTGCTTGCGCACTAGCCTCTTTAAAAATACTTAAAGAAGAACCCGAGCATTTAGAGAGACTTAGATCCAACCGAATTAAATATCTTAAAATTCTAGAAGATTTAAAACTAGACACATGGGATAGCCAAACACCTGCGATTCCTATCGTTTTAGGAAACAAAGAAAAGGTATTCTATTTCTGGCAAGACTTAATGAAAAAAGGCGTCTTCACTGTTATGTCAATAGCTCCAGGCGTTCCACCAGGAAAAGACTTGGTTCGAACTTCCATCTCAGCAAGACACACTGATGAAGACTTCGAAATCATTGCAGAAGCCATGGCCTATGCCGTGAAAAAAATGTAAAGTTAGGCTATTAGGTATTAGGCTGTAGGCTGTTAGTTTTTTCGAAATCTCTTACCCACTCATTTAAGCCTTCTTCGGTACTAACTTTAAGATAATAGCCTAAATCTTTTTTTGCTGAACTAATATTAAAATAATGATCCTTGGCTAGTTCAGTTGCAACAAAACGTGTCATCAACGGTTCCTCTTTTTTGTTCAATAATTTGTAAATGAACTCGAATATTGCTCCTACCAGGTAAGCCGCCTTAAAAGATATACGCCTCTCTACCTTTTTGATTTCTAAACGTTGCAGTAATTGATTTAGCCAATCCCACAAAACAACTGGATCATCTTGAGAAATAAAATAAGCTTTTCCTCCAGCGTGATCCTTCATCAACGCTTCCATGGCCAAAATATGAGCAAATGCCACATTCTCAACATGAGAAATATCCACCTTATTCTGTCCTTCTCCAACAATTTTCAATTTTCCTAATTTTCCGCGCTCTATCACGCGCGGAAAAAGATGAGGGTCGCCCACTCCCCAAATCAAATGAGGCCTTATAGCAATCACCTTAAGTCCATTTCTACCATTCTCAGCAAGCACTTCTTTTTCTGCTTGAGCTTTAGTTTTTGCGTATGCGCATAGCCAATTCTCGCCATAAGGCATTTCTTCGTCCTCTCCCGAAATCGCTTTTCCACTAAAAACGACACTTGGAGTACTCGTATGAACTAAATATTTAATGCCATTTACATGACAGGCGTTAAAAACATTACGGGTCCCAACGACATTCGCATTAAAGTAATCTATTTCGCGCCCCCAGACTCCTGCTTTAGCCGCCACATGAAAGACCACATCACAATCTCGACTAGCAGTTTCCACGCAACCAGCATGGAGAATATCACCCTGAACAACTTCCACTCCCTGGTTCACAAGATCGTCTTGTGTTGATCGACACAGAATCCGGACATCAATATCCTTCTCCAATAATTGCTTAACAATATACCTTCCCAAGAAACCACCACCACCTGTAATTAAAGCCCTCATTCTAAATTAACGATTTAACAATGAGCTAGGGATTCTATTCAACAACTTCATACTATTTTACGATATTCATCAAAAATCTACCTAAATTTTCGAGCGCCAAGTTAAAGCCTTTTTCAAAATCCCCACCGCGACATGTATCTGAAATCGCCCTTATTTCAAGATATGGCTTCCGATTAAACTTACAAGCTCTTGCTCCTCCAGCACCTTCCCATGCTACCGCAATGGCTCCTGTTTGAGATTGAAGTTCCTTACGCCGTCCTTCATCTAGAATATCCTCATCGCCACTGGCAATAACGCCAACATGTACATCATAGTCACTCGATTCAAACCCCTCGAATACCTTCAACATATCAACATTTCCTTCAAAGAAAGGACTCGGCGCAGTTCTCAATTTTTGCTGATAATCATGCTCTACGCAACCGCGACCAAGAACCACATCTCCGATATGGACATCTGAGACCAAACCTCCGCCAACACCAGCACAAATCACTTGATCGACATCTGATATCTCCGATAGAAAATATTGTGTTCGTATCCCGAACTGAACCTTACCGTGACCACCTATTGCCAGTACCGCTTTCTCGCCCAACAAATACGCTACCGCTTTCCCATACTGCTTTTGAACAATAGGAACACCTGCTTTCTTAAAAAAAGACAACAGTAGCGATTGTTCCATTTTTAATGGCGTAAGTATGAGTATCTTCTTCAACTTTTTAAATAACCCCAAGTTTTCATTTTACGAATTAACGCACATCGATCTTTCCTCAACACGGCAAAACGCCCCCCTTCGACCTTTAAGGCATTCTTTTTAACCCATGGATCATTAACAAGCCGACGAATCAAATCAGGATCATTCGATAATTTATACACAACATAATCGAATTCCTCCTCTAAAGGATCCGTACGCTGCTTGAGTAAATCAAAGAACTGCTGCCAATTTCGAGGAATATCTTCGCTTAGAACATCTTTAAAATTATTAATTTTCCTCAATAAATCAGTCCCAACTCGACAATCTCCAAGAAATGAATCAAAGGTAACTTCATAAAATCCATCCGATAAAGCATTCGATACCTCACTTAAAACAAGTTTAATCAATGGATCAGTTCCTTTGTATTTCAATATCAAATATTTTTCATCCAATTCAACAACACATCCTTTTTCCTCATCCGCCAATAGTTCCGTCGGAAGATCCTCTGCTTTAGTTAAGCCCAAGCAATAACTTCCTAATTGTGTCAACTTAATCGCAATCAAACCATCCCAAGGGGTCAGAAAATCAAGATCTTTAAATTGCACCTCTTTATTTGATGGCAAGTTATAAGTGATTTCCAATAGGCCTAATTGCGACATAAAGAAACACAGCCCTTTGAGTAGCGGTTGAACTAATGTATCCACTACATTTTCAGACTCGATCATCTTTTTCTGCCTATAAGAGCCCCAACCGTGATCCTCCTCCTGAGTGTAGTATAAGTCTCGAGAAGAAAGATTATCGAGTGGAATAAGAGAAATGTCACGAATCAAACAATAGTTAAACAGATTTTCAAGAGTCACCCATTCACCTAAAGGTAATGCTCGAAACATAGGAAACAGGTCTTCAAAAAATCCGGCTCGTGACAAACGCCGTTGATGCTTTTTTTTAGAACGTAAATGTTGAGTAATGAAATGCAATACAGCCATCTCCCCCTTTTCTAAAAGTTCAACATAGACTTTTAATCGATCAACAGGCTTAAGTCCCTTATTTAAATTCCGGATATTCCTGCCTGAACTGTCTAATAAATTAAGCACCCCTCCCCATAACTGAACCTGCCACGCGGTCATTTCTTTATATGGATTATTCTCAAAAAAAGGGCGCACTTTTAAGGTTTTTTCAATTTTTTTTAATGACCCTTGCTTCAAGTACCCAGAAGCCATCCAATCAAACATTTTCTGTTCTCTCAAATGAACAAGCGACTGATATTGAGTTAAGACTTGCCCCATATTATTATAACAAAAATCAGCCTTAGGCTTTTTAACAGGAGTCATTTGTTCATGCAATGGGGTAGGGACAAGTGGCTTAATCAAATCCATGAGACTGGGGGGCAAAAACAAATAAAGTCCCTCTGTTGCACTAGCACCATAAGAAGAAAAACCATGCTCATAAAACAAAAACAAACTTTGATAATCTTTTGCCATCTCAACGTCATAGCGATATTTCCCCTTATTGAATAACTTAATTTTCAACTGTTGAGATAGAACCCTTGCAGAAGCAAGCCTCATCCAACACACGTTCTGATAAAGCCCTAACATCACTTTATCTAATCCTTTTCCCCACTCTTTGCCAACCTTAGGATCTTTTAATAACGCAATAATTTCTCTGATATAATCATCTTTTACGGGCTTTTTTTTCTTAGCAAGCCTGTCCTTCTTCGTTCCTTTAACAAGAGGAAGTAACTCTTTATTATAAAACCGAATAGCATCGACCAAAGGATATTTCTTTTTTAAAATTTCCTCTACAGGCCCCTGGAAAGTAACAGACTTCAAATCATACGAACTTAGCATTGTTATTCTCCTAAAATAAAGTCCACATCGGTTTCGGTTAATGTTTTTACCGAACTAGAGTCACCCCCGATAATATTGTCAAAAAGAGCTTTCTTTTGTTCCTGCAATTCTAAAATCCTCTCTTCAATGGTCCCCTTCGTTACGAGTTTATAACAAAAGACCGTTTTCTTCTGTCCAATACGATGCGTTCTATCAATGGCTTGATTCTCTGCCGCAACGTTCCACCAAGGATCATAAATATAAACCATATCTGCACTCGTTAAATTTAATCCAACTCCACCTGTTTTCAATGTCATTATAAGCACTTTAACATTTGAATCATTTTGAAACTTTTCAACAATCTCTTGCCGATTGTTAGTGCTTCCACTCATAGTCAAACAAGGAACTCCCTTTTCTCTAAATTCTTCAGAAAGGTGCTCTAGTGCCGAAAGAAAGTTAACGAAAATCAAACATTTATGCTGGTTTGAAATCGCATCCATCATCTGATTAACCAATAGCTCCCTCTTTGGTGAAACTATCCGATCATTAGATTTCACCTCCGGCACTGTTGCAATCTGACGCAACTCGGTCAATGCTTGAAAGAGCATAAATTGCGATTTATTAATTCCCTCAGTTTTAATATGCCCTTTGAT
Organism: uncultured Opitutales bacterium; assembly: GCA_963924785.1. GTDB lineage: Bacteria > Verrucomicrobiota > Verrucomicrobiia > Opitutales > CAJWYM01 > CAWUTK01. The sequence goes on along the minus strand of CAWUTK010000149.1, from coordinate 7,369 downwards.
TAATTGATAGTAATATGCCTGTCGCTCTTCATAAAGCTTCGCCTGTTCTTCTCCCATTTCCACATACAAGTGTTGCTCAACACGTGGCGGTAAATCATCGAGAACATCCTTCTTTAGACGCCTCAAAATAAATGGTTTAATTTTCCGACGCAAGTCAGCTGTCGCCTCCTTATCATTATTACGATGGATAGGCAGTAAATACTTCTGGTTAAAATCTTGCTCTGAGCCAAACATACCTGGGTTCAAAAATCGAAACAACGAATAAAGTTCACTCAAATTATTTTCAACAGGCGTCCCGCTCAAAGCTAACCGGTTTTTTGACTTTAACAACATCACCGCCTTACTGGATTTCGCTTGAACATTTTTGATGTTTTGCGATTCATCGAGTATCACATAATGAAAATTCTGCTTTCTAAAATCATCAATAGAACTGCGAATCGTCCCATAGGTTGTCAAAATCAGATGAGCTTTACGCGCTTTTTTCAAATCTCGATTCTGGCCATGATAAATGTAATATGTCAGCTGAGGAGAAAACTTCGTCAACTCCTGTTCCCAGTTGAATAGTAAACTCCGTGGCATAATCAACAAAGACGGCGTTTTCAACTTAGGGTAAGAAAAGGTTAAAAGCGATATCGCCTGTAAAGTTTTACCTAAACCCATATCATCCGCTAAACACCCGCCTAAATTAAATTTTTCCAAATACTGTAACCATTGAACCCCATTTTTTTGATAACTCCTCAGCTTAGCCTTAACCTTTGTTAATTTTAATTTTTTATCAGCATATTTATTATAATCCTCATAAAAATCCCGTGAACGTTTCCATGCATCTCCCTCAGCCTTTTCGAGCAACAATTCTTCGACAAATGGTAAATCAAAAAAAGAAACCTCAACTTCACCCTTCTTCTTTCCTGGACGAAAAATACGCCTTAGTCGTTCAAGGTATTTTTCATTAACCAGTGCCCTTGTTCCATCTTTTAATACAATATAGGATTCTTTCTGATATTGTTTCAAAAAATCAAACAATGAAAAGGTCTCTCCCTCAATATCAACCGTTGCAGAGCCTCCAATAAAATCAATTCCCGAACTAAGATCAACACTCAGTCGTGGAGCAACAGGACGAACCTTAAAGGTTTTTAATTTCTCAGAACCAATAACCCTAAAATCATGTAATAGCTCCGGAAGGATATTATAAATAAATAAAGCAGCTAATTCTTTATTTAAAATAAAAACATCTTCTGTTTCTTTAAAATAATGCGACTTCTTATTTTTTTTCACATACTTATTCAAAGAAGCCCTAATTCCCGAACGAACGGAATGAATATCGCAACCTTCTAATTCGCTGACAAGCACCTCACGTTCCATTTCATTCACTCTCACCCACCGATTAATTTCATAGTCTCTCAGCAGAAAAGGATCCTCTACCTCTTTCAATGATTCAAACACAGAAAAAAACAAACATTCTTCCTCGTCTACTTTCTCCAAATAAAGTGAAGGTATTGACTTTACTGAGTCCCCAATGACCTCCCTAAAATCATTATAATTCATCGAAACGTCGGGGAAATAGGTATAAAACAAAGAGGTACATTTCTCAAAATCTTTCTCTTGAAAATCTCCGTTAAAATTATTCAATAATAGATAATTCTCACCGAGATTCTCCAACTCAATAATCTGGCTTCCTCTAATCGCATGGGTTTCCGTTAAAAGCTGAAACCCATTTTCTAATACCAAAGGTTCAAGATCACTTATTTTAAGCGTGATTTCTCCTGAAAAAGCACCTTCAAGACCCCTGCTTAGCTTAAACTCAATTCGACCCTTCTCCTTAAGGAACACTAGGGTCTGATCTTCTCTGTCAATAAATTCTGGGCAATCTCTCAATAACCAAACAAGATAACTATGCTCATCTAAAAAAACTAAATGAGAATCACCGAACCAAGACATCTGCTGATCCTTTTGACTTCTAATCTTTTCAATCGCCTTTAATAATTCTCTTAATTTCCCTTGATAATCTTGATAATTGGCATCCACTGGTTTTCCCTTTCGGTCAACCACTTCTACATAAGCTCGACCCTCTTCAAACGAAAGGCGAATAAAAACCTCCATAATAGCTATTTTACGGAAAACAGGGATTCTTTTTAAACTCTCAAAATCTTGCATAAACATAATTTCAATTTAACATCTATCTCAAATTTATCTTCAAAGAAGGTTATCACTCAAGGTAATTATTCTCGAGATACAAAAAACCACAATATTGAGAGCGCCCATAACATCCTTTATATACTCAGATGGATCAACCCGCAGCTCTTTTAAATTAGATTTGGCAAAACCAACCATATCAAGCCCCATAAAAAGTTAGATTGACGGGGTTTTTTATATGCGACAATCTCACTAGTATGGGAAATAATTTTGGCAAGCTATTCAAGATCACGACATGGGGTGAAAGCCATGGTGGAAACATAGGTGTAATTGTCGATGGATGCCCTCCATTGCTTGAGATACACGAAGAAGAAATACAGTTAGAACTAGACCGTAGACGACCTGGTCAGAGTGCGATTACCACCCAGCGTAAAGAGAAAGATCGTGTCGTCATCACATCAGGGATTTTTGAAGGCAAAACATTGGGAACCCCTATAGCGATGATGGTTTCAAATACAGATGCACGCCCTGAGGCCTACTCCGAAATGAAGGAAAAATATCGACCTTCTCACGCCGATTTCACCTATGATTCAAAATACGGCTTTAGAAACCATGAAGGCGGTGGAAGATCATCTGCAAGAGAAACCATCGGCAGGGTTGCCGCTGGAGCTATCGCTAAAAAAATTTTAACACAAAAAGGCGTTTCTATTTCAACTTACGTTACCCAAATACACGACATTGAAATGCCTCCCGTCAATGATCTCCCTTCAATGGAAGCAGTCGAGGCAAATCCAGTCCGATGTCCAAACCCTGAAATTGCCAGTGAAATGGAAAATCGTATTTTAGAAGTCCGTTCAGACGGGGATTCTGTTGGCGGTGCTATAACTTGCCGAATACAAAACGTTCCGGTGGGACTAGGAGAACCCGTATTTGATCGATTAGAGGCAGATCTAGCGAAAGCCATGCTATCATTACCCGCAGTTAAAGGATTTGAAATTGGCAGTGGATTTTCGGGAACAAAAATGAAAGGCTCTGAGCACAACGACCTTTATGTTAAGAAAGGTGACAAAATTGGTACTCTGACAAATTTTTCCGGAGGCGTCCAAGGAGGCATAAGTAATGGCGAAGAAATCTACTTCAAGGTAGCCTTCAAGCCAACTGCAACAATTCTACAGCCTCAGCAAACCGTTTCAAAAGACGGCGAAGAAACGGTCATCATTGGAAGAGGAAGACACGACCCTTGCGTTGTTCCAAGAGCTGTACCAATCGTCGAAGCCATGGCATCTCTCGTATTAGTTGACCACTGGATGCGTTTCGAAGCACAGAAAAACACTTTTTAATTACTTCAATCAATATTTTGCCAGGATCTTCAGGATCTGTTTCCTCGTGATTTTAAAATTTCACATGCAATATCAAGAGCCGACAAACCAGATCATTGAATTAGCATATAAAGTATACAACACACTGGGTTATGGCTTCCTAGAGTCTGTTTACGAAAAATCATTACTAATTGAATTCAAAAAAAACGAAATTACAGTTGAAAATCAAGAGTCCATTAAAGTTTATTATGAAAATGAAATTGTCGGAGATTTTATAGCAGACCTATATGTTGAGAATAAAATTATAGTAGAATTAAAATCCGTCAAAGCAATCTCTCTCCAACATGAAGTCCAATTAGTAAACTACCTAACCTCTACAAATAATGACGTTGGCCTCCTCATTAATTTTTCCGAAAATAAGGTCCAAGTAAAAAGAAAAGTAAGAATTCTCACTCCACCATCCAGATGATCCTGTTATCCTGTCCAATAATCAACCACCTCCCACCTTGTTCTATTAATGGCTAATCATGCCTATAGTCCCCGCGCCCTAGAATACTGGTTTTCAAAAGCAGTCATTGATTGGGAACCATTTTTCTCTACAGAGGAGCTTACTCTAGGTCGATCACTATACCGAAAAAACGCTATTTCACATATTGAAATCACTAACGCACAGGCGATTTTTTCAACAAAAAAAGATCGAATTATCACTTATTCCATAGTGGAATGGCTCGAAAACGGTGGCCTATCACTTCGAGCTTCAACAACGGACACGGTGATCAGTCGACCAATTGCGGTTGCGGGTCTGTATGAATTAGAAGAACTCATAGCTGATGAGATCTCTCCAATCAATGAAATTGATGAGAAAGACGTTCTTAAGAAAAAACAAGAAGAAAAGGCTTTAGCTGAAGTAGAAAAGGCAAACGCTCCTCCAGAAAAAGAAGCTCACAAAGGGAGTCTGATTTTCAAATACACATCGAAAGGGCTTTCATTCTCCCTCCTACCTAATAGCGATTCATTCGTTCAACGGGGTAATTTAATCAAAGCAACTGGACTTGCTCGGAAATCCCTTTTCAAACACCTACCAAAAAACAACACCTTTCTCCTAGAAGATATTGCAAGCGTCATACACTTTATTACAGAAAATCTACCCTCTTGGGAAGAAATCTTTGACATTGAACTAGATGAGAACTGTAAACTTTTAAAAAAAGGGGCTCAAAAAATAGCCGTTTCCGCCACCACAAAAACCGAAAAAGGGAATCGTCTCAAAGTAGACTGGTTATTTAAAAGTGGCGGCAAAAACATTCCAAGTCCACAAGTTCTAAAACTCTTTAAAAGCGCTCAACACACTGCTTTCATTCCAAGTGTTGGTATTGTCCAACTAGATGACAACGATGTATCTACCCTCTCGCACTGGCAACTCATAAAAAACTTTGCGACAGATGACTCTTTTCCACGTTACCTTCTCTTTTCGATTTTCAACAAAGATTCAATAAATCTAAAAATCAATAAAAGCTTAGAAGATTGGAAACAAGGGATACTCAAGCCCAAAGCCGTTCGAAAAAAACTTCCCACCTTCCTTAGGGACTATCAAGCTCAAGGAGTAAAATGGCTTATACGACTTTGTGAAGCAGAATGCCACCCACTCGTTGCAGATGAAATGGGTCTGGGAAAAACGGTTCAGATTTTAACCCTCCTTGATAAACGCCCGATTAAATCGCTCCCAAATCTGGTAGTGTGTCCCTCAAGCGTAATTCCTGTCTGGAAATCTGAAATCAACAAATTTTACCCAAATATTAAAATTAACACCCTTCACAGCAAAACCCCTTTTACAAAATCCAAAACACCATGCTTATGGCTAGCTAGCTATACCCAATTAAGACGCCATAAACACCTACTCGCAGATATTAAATTCGGATATGCCATTTTAGACGAAGCACAGTATATCAAAAATCCAGATGCAAAATCAACTCAGGCCTGCTTCAATATTCAAGCGACTCACCGGATTGCTCTAACGGGAACTCCTATTGAAAATAGTTTCTTGGATCTTTGGACAATTTTTCGATTTCTTATGCCTGGACTACTTGGACATAGACGCTTCTTTGAACAGCAGTTAGAAAACGACAAAGAAGCCACGTTTGCAAAAGTTCAATCGCAAATTTCACCTTTTATATTACGTAGACTTAAAGCAGTTGTCGCATCAGAATTACCTGAAAAATTGGAAATCGACTTAACTTGCCCAATGACTGAAAAGCAGCAAAGCGAGTATGATCTTATAACCTCTGGTGCCTTTGAAAAACTGGATAACAATTTATCTGAAATAAAGAATAAACAAAGCACCGCTCTTTTTGCACTGCTCACTCGACTTCGCCAAGCTTCTTGTGACCCAGGATTACTCCCATGGTCTAATGCTGATACGATACATAGCGGCAAGATCCAACAACTTATTGTTAAACTACAAGAAGTCATTAACAGCGGCCATAAAGCCGTAATCTTCAGCCAGTTTGTAACCTTTCTTAATCGTATTAAAAAAGTCATTAAACATGAATTCCCTACTTGTAGAATTCATGAATTAACAGGCAAAACCAAAGATAGAGAACGCCCCGTTCAGCAGTTTCAAAAAGAAGACGGACACGGAGTCATGCTAACCAGTTTAAAAGCAGGCGGAACTGGAATCACTTTAACAAAAGCCGATTACGTCTTCCTAATGGACCCATGGTGGAATCCCGCAGTTGAAAATCAAGCGATTGACCGCGTTCACCGCATTGGTCAAAAAAACACCGTCACTGTTTACCGCCTCTATTCTATTGGAACAATTGAGGACCATATTCGAAATCTGAAAAAAGATAAATCCGAACTCTTTAATAATGTGATCGGTGAAATCCCTGACCTATCCAATTTCAAGGACCATTTTCAAACATTAGAAGATCTCTTGGGTAAGAAATAATATATAACTATTTCTTATGCTATGAGTTTTTCCTGTGCCCTTTTTTCTAAATTTCCTTTTTTTAAATCTAACACTTGATTAAAGAAATAAATCCTCTAGCTTATTTAGAATAATTCTAAAAGAGGAAATAAATGAGCGTATTAGTATCAAGAGAAGCACCCGAATTTACTGCATCAGCTGTTATGCCTGATGGATCAATCAATGCGGAGTTTAAATTATCAGATTATAAAGGACAATATGTCGTTCTTTACTTCTATCCATTGGATTTCACATTTGTGTGTCCATCTGAGATTATCGAATTTGACCGTAAACTTGAAGAATTCAAATCAAGGAACGCGCAAGTAATTGGTGTTTCTGTTGATTCACAATTTTCACATGCCGCTTGGAAAAAAACAGCTATAAAAGATGGCGGAATTGGCGACATCCAATACCCTTTAGTTGCCGACTTAAATCATGAAATAACTGCGGCATACGGCATTGGTCACTCTGCAGCTCCAGTTGCAATGAGAGCCTCTTTCCTTATTGATAAAGAAGGCATCGTTCAGCACCAAGTAGTAAACAACCTTCCTCTTGGTCGCAATATTGACGAAATGATCCGTATGGTAGACGCCTTACAATTTACAGAAGAACATGGTGAAGTATGCCCTGTAAATTGGAATAAAGGTAAAAGCGGAATGACACCTACAGCAGAAGGTGTCGCTTCCTATTTATCAGAAAATTTCAGTAAATAATACTGTTATCAGAAAACTTCAAAGCCCCGGTGGTAAAATCGGGGCTTTTTTGTGCCCATTTAAAAAATAGATCAAATTTAAGAATACGATTTAGCTAGAGCCTGTCCCAGAAATGCAATGAATTGCCAGTCAATAGATTGCATAAAATAAAAAAGCTCAAAACCTGCTTTTTGGGCTGGTTTTGAGCAAAAACGGTGTCTATAATTTTGTTGTGAACCAAAATCATAACCGAAAAGCCACTG
>CAWUTK010000148.1:0-16396 GCA_963924785.1 uncultured Opitutales bacterium | reverse complement strand
TCCAACTTCCTCGTTCACGCGTGGCTATCTGCCGTCGCTTGGTACGGCTTGTTAGGTCTAGATTTAACAATAACCGATAAATGAAAAATCACCTGCAATCGATCTTAATCTTCGGGTTCCAATCCATATAAGGAAACGTTGACATAATAAAGTCAATTTTTTTTCTTTTCCCAACGCACCCTCACTCCTCAAATAGCCAATAGTCATTTCAGCGGAATATGCGCTTTGTTCATATAGCCCTCTAATTTAGAAAGTAGCTCGGGGTATTGCTTAGCGAGGTTTTTCGTTTCGCCGAGATCGTCATTTAAGTTATAGAGCTCGATGGGCTTTAAAGAACTCGTTTTTTTATCTATTACCTGTACGGCTTTCCAATCGCCAGAACGAATTGAGCGTTTCGTGTACGGAACTGGTCCTGAGCCTGAACGAGCTTCAATAAATTCATGGTAAAGGTATTTGTGCTGTGACTGTTCCCCCTCTGCTAGAAGCGTGGGTAGAATAGAAATACCATCGGACTGTTCGGGCACTTGCTGGCCGATCAACTCAGCCATCGTCGGTAGTATATCCCAGAATGCACTGATGTGCTTGCTGTGGCTTCCCTTGGCCACATTTCCAGGCCAGCGCACCATAAAGGGTGTGCGTATTCCGCCTTCATATAGGTCGCGCTTAATCCCGCGCAAGGGGCCATTTGAATCCCAGAAATCTGGTTTGTGTCCACCTTCTTTATGCGCGCCGTTGTCACTAGAAAACAGGATGATTGTATTTTCATCGACCCCCAGATCAGACAGCATTCCGAGTAGTTCGCCGATCTGATTATCAAAGTTCTCCATCATTGCGGCAAAACCTGCGATCGGATTCATCACATCCGGACAGTATTGATCTTTCCCGGCACCATAGCGTCCGCGCATGTCATTAAACTGCGGGTAGACCTTACGCCACTTTTCGTGAAGTTCCTTCGGAGCGTGCATGGCCGCATGTGGAACAGCTGTGGGAATATAGCAAAAGAACGGTTTCTTTTCTTTCACACTTTCTTTGATAAAATCAAAGGCATCCTTCATCACTAGGTCATGAACAAAAGTGCCCTTCTCCAAGGGTATTTCCTTGCCATCGCGAATGATGCTGCTCGGATAATAGGTATGGGCGATTCCTTGAGATTTCCAACCAGAGAAATGATCAAACCCATGCGTCATCGGATTAGTATTCTCCTCTAAGTGGGTGTGCCCCAGTCCCCACTTTCCGTAGGCCCCCGTTACGTAACCTGCATTCTTAAACAGCCTCGGCAGAGTTGTCATTTCGGGATTGAGCGAAAAATTATTTTCTCCCCCATTGCCACGGCAATGCACGTGCCCAGGATGCTGTCCCGTCATGAGAACGGCGCGCGACGGCGAACAGACTGTATTGCCAGAATAATGGTCACTAAACTGAATCCCTTCGGTCGCGATGCGATCAATATTGGGCGTCTTCAGCTTCTTCTGCCCGTAACAACCGAGATCTCCATATCCGAGGTCATCCGCGAGTATATAAATAACGTTGGGTCGATCTGCACTCAGCGCAACAAAAGACAGGTTGATTAAAAATAAAATTAGATGAAATCGTTTCATAATATTTACAGTTATAGATTTATAGTCATACGAATCATTCAATGAAAAGTTTCTTCAACCTGTATTTCCTTTCTCAAGAAAATCTCCATCAGTCGCCTTATCTCCAACCCACCTAGAATCAATTGGATCAGCAGTAGGTTGAAAACGCACATCACAAGAAAGTCGCCATCTATCGGTAATATTCGTTGTAGAAGCATGCATTAAGTGCATGCCAAAAGTTATAACATCCCCTGCTTTCACATCACTGGTACGCCAATGACCTCCAATATCAGTGACTTCTCTAGGATCTTTTGTAAACCAACCATTAATTTTATCACGTTCGACATCTTTGCTCCCATAAGTATTACGCAACCCCTCAAATTTAGGGGAACAATTTGAAGATGGGCAAACGCATAGCGTCCCTTGTTCTATTGTAGCATCTCCAATTGGAATCCAAGTGGTCATGAGACGCGCTGAACCACGACCCATATAAACATAATCCATATGGGCGCCTGTAAACTCTTCATTCCCTACAGCACGTAACCATTTATAATCAAAAGTTTTCGCCGGCTCACCAGTAATAAGCTCGTTTAATTCGAATAACCGTGGTGAAGCGATAACCTTTGCAACAGGATCGCAGTGAGTAATCACCTTCTTCCCCATCAGTGGAACTGATTTCCCATATTTCCCCATAACCCCATCTAATGGTCTAGATCCAGGCTCCAATCCTTCAGCACCCTCCATGTACTCCAAAATACAATCACGCGCATCTAGGACTTCCTCACGATCAAGATAGCCAGGTAAATAGAGATACCCCTCTTCTTCAAGGCGGGTTAACAGTGCATCGCGATCACTCAGAAGATCGTTACTATCACGCAAGGGTCGAAGTTCATCACTCGGATATTGATAATCAACATTACCAAACCGTACCGTTCTTTGCTTTATATCTTCACTCATAACCAAGGTCATTCCACAATGCTATTTAACCCACAGATCAAGGTGCCATATGTCAACATCAGGAAACTGTTTCCGATCAAGCCTACTGGAGATTTCCTTCCAATCACCAGATTCAGGCTTATCTACATATCCATAACCCAGTATTCTTTTCCAATTACTGTTATTTTCATCCATGGATAATCCTGCCATTTTGCTATAAAAATTTTCGTGAGGATGATTTTTTGGTAGGCCGTAATCCAACTTCTCTTTAGGAACAAATAAATACGGGTCAGTGGTAAGCACTTCCCTTCCTGTCGATTCATTTTCGATCAAGAATACAGGCATTGTTTTAGGAACAGGTTTAGAAAACAGCTCAAAATTCGGCTGGCCATTACCAGAAGCAAACACCTTTCCGTTTCTGATATAAACCGGCACCATTGGTGTTGAAGTAGGATCAAAAACCCTCAATCCGTAGTCGACCTCATCCACTAAAGATTTTGCTAATTCAATGGCTCGATCCTTTTCGTTAACAACAATGAAACTCCTATACCAAATAGTTGTTCCGGGCGCTAAGCGAAACTTCGGAATGACAACCGCCACCTCGTAATTCCGAAAAGCATTTTCCCTTATATTTCGCCAACCCTCTGGCGCATGTGCGGGCCAATCCCTATAGATAGAATTATCATACTGACAATAGGGTTTACCCTCTTTCACTTTGAGCAGTTCAGACTCTAAGTGTCGATCTCGACCGAAAACTAACGCCAAACTTGGACTATCTGGTTCTTCTGAGGCACAACTCAAATTCCAGCCGCCTGTCTTCCGAACATCAATGCCGTTCATTATCTTCTTTTCTTTAATGACCTCTCTCGACCATAACTCATTCTCTGGAGAACTTAAATAATGGAAAGGCAGATTCGTCATTCGCGTTCCACCCCAAGGAGCATTCAGCCAATCAAAAACGACCTCTTCAAGCGCACTGAAATTGTGTACCACATAAGTTATCTCAATGACGCCATCTCCTACATCACGTGTTTTCACATAATACAAAATAGGTGACCGATGTATCGTTTTAACTTGTGGAACAAGTCCCCAGTTAACGGTTTGAATACTTTTATTGTCTGAACTAATTGAAGATCCCAAAAGCGGACAATACAAGTTTGTTAACTCCTTGTCTGAATCATCTGACAATCCAATCGTTAAAGCGGGTTGATGACCATGTTTCCGCTTAGCATCATGGAATTCGAGAGAATGCTTTCCGGAAGCAAAAACCTTATCTGTAATAAAAACTCGAGATCCAGCTGTAGGCTGAACCCCCTGCGCACCTGGAAAGCTTTCATTAGCATTATATTCCTCAAACCCTTTATTAAAGATGGTAGTATTATTCTCACCTCTCTTACGCTTAATCAAAAGGTTATCCACATTGAATTTCCCTTTGTCACTATTTGCAAAAACCCCCATCCATGACAACGTTGAAAAAGGCTTATCAGCGTACGATATCAGTTTCGATTGCGTCACCCCATTTTCATCTTTAACATTAACATTTATCTGCCCATCCCTTTTCTCGCCCAAATTAAAACGCATTTCAATCGTGTACCATAGGCCATTTTCAATTTTAGCAATCGTCTTATTTCTACATTTTATGGCTCCATTCCCAACCGAAACATCTCCAAAAGAAACAGGAGGACTATTCGTATAATCTCGTAAAGTAAAATGCATTAAACCGGGATCGACTTCATTCAACATGACATCAAATGAAACGGTAATTTCTCCAGAGTCGATCGGTGCTGCAGGAATATAAGCACCTGAATTATGTATGAAAAAACTATTTTTGTAAGGAGATTTTTTGTATCGATCTACTACCTCGGTTGGAACAGATCCAGGTTTAGTTATTGCATTGAGTCCATTATACTTGCTGCAAACAGTCACAAATTGCCACACTTCATCATTCCAAGGATTCCCTTTTCCTTGAGGAGGAACACTTTCCCCAAAGGCTCCTCGAAGAGAGTAAATCTGACCGCCCTTACCGATGCGAAGCGTATAGGAATTATGTTCATCCTGTATGTGTTTAATTTCATACTTAAACACCATTTCTTCATCCAAGCCCTCGCCCCAGAGACTATCACTAGGAGTGTACACTGACGAAAGTGACGTCTCGCCTTGTATATCAACTGGCACTTGGAATATTGATTTAGGATAAACATCCAAAACGTCCCTCATCAATTCCGCCAATCTTACAACTTCGACGGTCTCGGCTGCCGACGCTTTTTTGCCAGAGCCCTCTACCCTAGAGAGAGATAATGAGAAAATTAATAGGATTAACAGCTTATCATAAATTTTACTCATTATCACAAATATCCTTAATTGGAATTTAATCTAATAGGTATAAGATCTAGCAAACCTTGCAAGTTTCAATGCCAAGTAATTCTCCAAGCTTTTCAATTTTACCAGCGATATGCCCTGTTCCAATCGCACAGTGATGAGCGGGTCCTCCCTTTGACCAATCGTTCATAAACCCTTTAGCACCAATACTGAATCGATAACGACTGTTAGTATTTCCTATTTGCAAAACCGGCCCCTCGACCGATTCCCCTTCAGCGACTTGTAGTAGAACCGTCCCATCACCACGCTGTATAACGGATAACAAAGTAACGGGTCCATGCTTAACCGTCATTTGAATTGATAGCCCCTTTCCTGGCTTCCCGTGATAAACCGATAATGGAACAAGCGCCACTCGCCCTTCCGCAATCGCAAAATGAGCGGGGCCGTCATGGCCTAGATAAAAAACATCATCAACAAAGTCAGATAAATAGAATTCTGAAAAAGAACCTCCGACTCCGAAAAGATCCATAATTTTCATTGCCTGAACGTTTTTAATTTCACATTCGCCTGCAACCGGAACATTTCTTCCTGTCAGTAAAGTATTTCCAGCGATAACAGAAGTGACAATATTCTCATACTCACCAGCCCCTTCGTAGTAATAGGCCATTGATCCCAAATTATGCTTTGCGATCAACTTATCCAGTGCAACAGATGTCTGACCGGCTCGTTCAATTTCCGATTGCTCGCATTCACTAGACACATCGAACTTTTCGTTAAACTCAGCTACTTTAGTCGCGATTTCTTCGTCTGTCACCGCTTTGCGCAATTCATTCAACTCGCACATTTCAAGCAGTTCGAAATGGTTTCCAAAAACGGACGACTGCTGTGTTAGGTCACTGTATACATCTAACATCCCACAATAATAATGCCCTAGAACTCCGACACGGTTCTCTCTCATTCCGGCAACAACCTTAGCCGCATCTACCCAATCGCCGATCTCATCCCAAGCCGCTTCTTCCTTTAAATAACCGGTCACCACGTGATAATCGATACCGGTTCTATTAAAAACACAGGCCAACTCTGGAACGGAACAAGACTGGCAATGTTCTAGCCAAACACCTGTCATTTTTCCGCGATCACCTAACGCATTAAATTTTTCGTAATCGAGTTGTGCTACTGGCTGTAAGTTCAGCATAACAACCGGAACCTTAGCCTTCTGAACCACCGGCAAAACTGTTGATGAAAGCGCATATGTTGAGATGAATAGAAAGATTATTTCCACGTCTTCCTTCTTAAAGAGTGATGCAGCGCCTTGAGCTTTTTCAGGATTGTCAATCATACCTGCGTCGACCATCTCAATACCCATACCTTTAATACGGTCTCTTATTTCAGCGTGATAGCCATTTAAGTTATCGAGCAATCCATCAAATTGCGACCAGTATGTATCAAGTCCGATTGAAAATATTCCTGCTTTCATAGTTGTAACTCCTTTGTTTGTTTAATAATAAAATCGAGTAAATCCTGATCCTTAAAAAACTCAGGAACTTCGGCGTGCCCTTTTCCGGGAACCATCTTTACGCGTATACTCCCTCCTGCTTTTTCGTAAGCCTCTTTGATCAATGCACTATTATCACGATAAGGAACAAACCTATCGGAATCACCGTGCAACAGAAACATCCGAACGCCACTTGCACTCAACCCCTCAAGGTTCCCCGATGGATTCAAGGTATCCAAATGTTTGATAATCTCGACCTCAAGCATTCCATAATCAGCTAACACTGACTGCTTGGAATGTTGGAGCGGCCAACTGGCGATATTGCACACCGGATAGATCCCCGCAAACGCGCCGACCTTTTCCGAGTTTCGAAACGCCCAGCACAGCAGCATCAAACCACCCCGACTTTGTCCCAACAAAACGGGTTTAGCCGAATAGCCTTTTGCGATCATAGCATCGTAAAAAAGGGTAAATTTCTCCGAGCTTTTCGGTGCACCGCGCACCTCGCCTAAATCATATCCGGCGACCGCAATTCCATAATCAAGCAGTTGCTCAAAATAGAATTGCTGCGAATGGTGTGGATAGGTGTTCAGAGTCGGCGCATACCAGACCCACGGTTTCCCCTCCGCCGGATTTTCCGACTTCATCACAAACGCGTTCCTTCCGTTCACTTCGAATAATTCCGCGGGTAGCGTCAATTTAGTAATGGCAAACAGGTTCAACGAACTTAAAGCGAGCATAAACGCAATCCGAACGCTGCAGTGTTTCATAACCGTTTTCCCCATTTCAACCTTCAACATTAATGTGCCGCTGCAGCCCCTTGCAAATAATTTCCATATCCGATCAGCACTGTTGAAAATGCAATCACGAAAATACCTGCGACCAAAACGCCAATGGTCTTCTTACCAGCACCTTTCCATTCCTTTAAATAAAGACTCCATAGGTTACTAACAATTATGATAAATGACATATGCAGTGTCCAACTACTGAAGTCATATTCCCCCATCTTCGTTGATCCCATACCATAAAACATAAATTGAAAATACCAAGTGACCCCTGCAACTGCCGCAAAACAAAAATTCTTAACTAGCGGTGCTTCACTATTGGTAAAATCTTTCCAGCTACCTTTCGCACAAATCAAATAAACACACCAAATTGCATTTGTGGTAAATCCTCCTAAAAGAACAACCACTAACACTGCATTATTCACCCATAACGAATCCGTTCCAGCTGCAGCTGCAGATTCGGCAATAGGCCTTCCTGCTGCAAATGCAAAAGACATACAAGCACTCAATAAACCAGCAAATGCTGCAACCAAAAGGCCTTTAACTAAATTGAAGTCTTCCTTTTCACCCTCGCCAGCACTTAACACCTTTTCCTTCAAGTGACCTGCATAACCACAAACAGCGATTCCAATCAAACAAACCAATACTCCTAATAACACAACTAAACCAGGCGTTGTCGTCATCAATGTAACAATACTGCCATCATGAATCGTTGGAATCAGTGTCCCAAATGCAGCACAAAATCCGAGCGCGACACCATAGCCAAGTGACATGCCTAAATAACGAACGGATAAACCAAATGTTAAGCCACCTATTCCCCAAAGCAGTCCAAAGAAAAAAGTCCACATTAGAGTTTTCGAAGAAGCTCCTCCGATTGCTTCAAAAAGATTTGGAACAGTTAATGACGCAACAACAATAGGTGCGATTATCCATGAGAAAAAGCCATTGGTGATCCAGCCACTTTCCCATGTCCATTTCTTGATCTGCTTAAGCGGTAAATAAAAACTACCAGCGGCAAAACCACCTACAGCGTGTAAAAAAACTCCCAATGCAACCATATCTATCTCCTGTTATAATATCTCAGATTAAAACCATTCAACCAGCCGAACCACAACGCATTAACAATATGTCAGTAAACAAGTTGCGTCATCAATAACTCTAATTAAAGATTAATCAACAACAACAAACCAACAATTTCGCCAATTATATGTGATAGCGATAACACTAAGCGTAACTGCTATTTTGTCAAATGGTAATATTGAATAGTTTTTTTAAAAGCATACAACACGGCGAGTATTGATAAATAATTAGACGCTTCCAAACCCTAGAAAATTCAGGTGCGGAGAATGAAGGCTAAGTTTCAGATAGGGATGCCAATGCTACTAATAATTTCCGCTCCTTGCAAAAAAATCCTAAAAATACGTATTTACTTAACGTGCATTAATGACTCCATATTTAACCACTGAGAGCCTTCAGGCGTTCCAGGTATTCGTTCTTGGCAACCATCTGTGATAGGCCACCACTTATCACGAGTTACCGCATCATCTCCCATTCCATCAAAATCTTTTGCCATATCAGTGCCGTGATATTCGAAAAAGCTGAAGAGGTATTTCGTTCCCCCTAGTTCAGCCGTATAAATGTGGTAATTGCGAATGTTGGCTTTCTCGATAGCAACCAGAACTTCCTTCCAAACATTTGCATGAAGCTCACGATACTGCTTTTCCTTTTTGCCCTTCAATTCAACAACTGATCCCAAATAACGGATACCCTTATAATCATCAGGGATGCTTACGTTTGTTTTACCATAAACAGGATTAACTCCGGTAGTTTCTGCAGCTAAAAATGTGATTAGCCCCAAAATTCGCGATATGATTTTCTTCATTTTATTCCTTTATTATTTTTATTAAAATACCTAATACAGCACACATATTGGCTATTCTTCCCAAATTTAAATTTCTAATTCATCAACGATACTGAACGACCCTCATCCCGATATTGATACAGCAGACGTAACAGTTCTTCACTTTTTTCCGGCTGAGTTTCAAAAAGATTATTTTTCTCAGCGGGGTCATCATTGAGATTATAAAGCTGATATTTCGGGGAATCCATCAATGCCAAATCTGCACTTGTTGGATAGCTCCACCCTCCAGAACCTGCCGATTCTAAAAACTTCCAAGGTCCCTTTCGTATTGCGAATGCACCTTCAACAGAATGGTGAATCGTTGCTTCTCTAGACGAGTGCTTATCACCGTTCAACATGGGCATTAGATTAAAACTGTCCTCCCCTGCATCTTTAGGAAGCTGAGTCCCTGTAACGTCTGCCAATGTAGCCATTAGATCAGTCGTGCAAATAGTTTGCTTACAATCATCTCCAGCAGGAATTCCATTAGGCCACTTCATAATATAAGGAACACGATGTCCCCCTTCATAAAGATCAGCTTTGTGCCCCCTCCATTGTCCATTCGCTAAATGGCCTTTTTCTCTTAAATCGTCTAAATCAGCTGCAGGAGAGGATCCATTATCTGAGGTGAAAACGATTAAAGTATCCTCCTCCAAACCTTGTTCCTTTACCGCCTTGACGATTCGACCCACAATTGAGTCGATCTGGGAACAGAAATCTCCATACAGGCCAATATCAGTTGTTCCTTTGAATTCATCAGTTGGAACAATGGGTGTATGAGGTGCCGTCAGTGGAAAATAAATATAAAATGGTTTATCTTTATTTTGCGCACGAATAACCTCCTCTACTTTATCTGTAAAATTCGGCAAGACATTTTCTGCTTTCATCCCGCTCACTGCCAGACCTCTACGCATGAGATATTCATTATCAACACCAAGCTTATTATCTTCAGTCGGAATCCCTGTGCATTTTCCGTTTTCGAGGTAAACATAAGGCGGAATATCTAATGAAGCAGGAATAATGTATGAATAATCAAATCCAAAATCATTAGGTCCAGTCGTAACCGGCTTATGATAATCAACCCTTAGGTAATCCTCTGTACGATCTAACGTTTTTTCGAGTTCATCCTCACGAGAAAAGGATTCACCTTCATTAACTTCCCAGCCTAAACCCAAATGCCATTTTCCAATACAATAGGTGCTATACCCGACATCTTGCATCATGCGTGGAACAGTCAACCGGTCGCTTTCCAATAATGGCGGAGCGACACCACTTAAAACAGAACGTTTCAACCAACTACGCCAGTTATATCTCCCGGTCAATATACTGTAGCGAGTCGGCGTACAAACCGCGGAACTCGTATGCGCATCTGTAAAGCGAACCCCTAAATCTGCCAGTGCATCGATATGTGGCGTATCAACCTTACTTTGAGAATTATAGCAACTCACATCGCCATACCCCATATCATCTGCTAAAATATAAATAACGTTTGGCTTTTTCATAATTAAGTTAAAGTCGATATTCTAGATATTTTCTATCGAGTTAGAGCAGTGATGTAATACACGTCATTATAATGAGTCATCAAGGGCATAGGTTGTACTTCTCCCACCACCTTCTAAAGCTTTCAATAAACCAATATTAATAAGAACCTTAATATCTCTCAGAGCTGTGTCTTGAGAGCATTTACAAATCTTCGCATACTTACTCGTAGTTAGGTTTCCTTCAAAATCATCTAATAATCGATTAATGATTTTACGTTGACGCTCATTTACGGTGTGCTGGTTTACAATTTTCCAAATACGGGCTTTATTCAAAACCTTATCGAGCATCAAATCAGAACCCTTGATAGCTCTCTCTAGACAATTCATATACCAAAACATCCACTCCGATACATCCAAACCTCCCTTTTGAGTCTGCTCCAAAATATTATAGTGATGCTTACGTTCCTTTTCAATTTGTGCAGACATACTGTAAAACCGCTCGGCACTATTATCGGAACGTGCTAAAAACAAATCTGCTATAGCTCTAGCAATACGTCCATTACCATCCTCAAAAGGGTGAATTGTAACAAACCATAAATGAGCAATTGCTGATTTCAAAATACAATCGATATTAGCCTCACCATTAGACCAATCAATAAACAGCTTCATCTCGTGAGAAACCTTAGAATGATTAGGGGCAATAAAATGAGTTTTCTCTTTGCCCATTGCTCCAGAGACAACCTTCATGACTCCTGCATCTTTTTTCCTCCAAGCACCAACACGTATTTGATCTATCCCGCTATATCCAGTTGTGAAGAGTCCCGCATGCCAACCATAAAGACGTTTAGCAGTTAAGCTTTCCCCAAAGTTCTGGGTCGAGTCCAGGGCCATGGACACAATACCCTCCGTTTTATCATCAGAAACAACTGTTTTAGATATTTCGATGCCTAAGCGACTTGCAATCGAAGAACGAACTGAGTCATGATTTAATAACTCTCCTTCAATAGCGGAAGATTGAGTAACATCAGAAGTCATTACCGTAAGGCAAGATTCTCTACGCAACTCAAAGCCGATTTCCTTCATCTTACCCAGAAGCAACCCTTGACGATAGCGAACATCTAGCAATCGACTTAAAACCGGTGCCTCGTCCCAAATGAATTTTGGCCACCTCTTTCTTTCATATATAAACATAGATTAATCTCCGCAAAACCTAAGGAGATTAAGCGCCCTATTCTCCGCATAAGCAAGTACATATTATTTACATTTTAGGTTCAGGGCCCATCTCTAATTCGAGTTCTCCTCCTGCGGTCAATTCTTGATGCAATAAATAAAAGCGATCCAAAGGCTTTCCATTTAACTTCATTGATTGAATATAAATATTCTCTTTGGAATTATTTTTTGCAATAATGGTAAAGGTTTCACCGGTATGATACTCAGGATCTAGTTTGAATTCTATTTTATCAAAGACAGGACTCGTAATCTGATACTTATTGTCACCAGGACAAACGGGGTGAATACCTGAAGCAGCAAGAACATACCAAGCCGAAATTTGACCGACATCCTCATTTCCGCAAATCCCATATCGATCAGCTCCATAAGCTTTCTCGCATGTTTTACGAGACCACTTTTGAGTCAACCATGGTTGGCCAATTTCATTAAACATAAAAACGACTTGGTGAACGGGCTCGTTCGCATGATTATAATAATCATTCCATAAGAAGTCTTCCGGAGTATTGTCGAACATGGACGTTAGTTCAGTCGCTAAAAACGCTTTGCCCATCAGTTTTTCCAGTCCAGGAATATCATGCGGCACAAACCAGCCTTGTTGATACGGGTTAGACTCTCGACAACCTTGTCCATGAACCGTCTTACCTAACCATTCCCACCACTCACCTGCTTCGTCTTTCGCACGAAACCAGTGAACTTCATCGTTCCATAAATTCTTATACGCCTTACTTTTAGTATAGTATTCTTCTGCAAGCTCATGCTTACCCATACTCTCAGCGAATCTCCCAAAACACCAATCTGAATAACAATATTCTAAGGTTTCTGAAATAACCCCTTTATCTCCCTTTGCATAACCCAGTTCAAGGTTTCCAAATTTCTTTACTGAGTTTTTGCAATAATCAAAAGCCTTATCAACATCATAGTTCCGAATACCCTTTTCATAAGCATCGACAATAATTGAAACGGCAGGATTCCCCAGCATACAACCCGTATAGGCGTTTAACATCTCCCATCGTGGCAAATAGGATTTTTCACTTAACTCAGCGATCTGTAACAGCGAGTTGATTTCATCATTCACCATTCGAGGATTAATAATTGTTTGCAAAGGAAACTGTGAACGAAAAACATCCCAACCACTAAACACTGTTCGATAGGTAAATGTATCTGAACGATGAACCTTCCCATCTGCACCAAGGTAATCGCCATTGACATCTGATACGCCGCGAGGGTCAATCATGCTATGATACAAGGCCGTATAGAATTTAATAAAGTCATCCTCTTCGCCCCCTTCGACCTGAACGTTCTCTATAGCTGTTGCCCAAAGTTTTTTTGCACCAGAGACAAGCGCACTGAAATCCCAATGAGGGATATCCTGTTCAAGATTCTGTTTTGCACCCTCAATACTCACAAATGATATACCAGACTTTAGCAAAACTTGTTCACCCTCTTCCGTTTCAAATTCAGTAAAAAAACCAAGATGCTTACCTTGTGCTTCATCAATATCAAATTCAACCGAAGCTTCAGACACTATTTTCTGGTAAGCGTCACTTTCGATCTCTACTCGCTTACGCTCCCAATCAGAGGGAATATCTGCACTCCAAACGCCTTGCTTTTTAAATGGCTTACTGAATTGACAGTAAAAGTATACGGTATAATCAACATTCCCATCACCGTTACCCCAACCACCCCCTTCTGGCGGGCATTTCATCCACCCACTTATGGTATGGTCATCTTCAACTTTTAAATATTGTTCAGTCGATGTCCCTCCGACCCTTCGTGAGAGATCAATCTGAATCCTAGATTGCTTATTCTCCGGAAAAGTAAAATTAAGCATACCCGCATGTGGCGCAGCACTCAGTTCCACTTTTATTTTATAATCAGATAACGTCACCGCATAATAACCAGCACTAGCCGCCTCTGATTCATGAGAAAAACGAGAACGATACCCAGTGTTCGTATTCTCCTCTTTTCCACGATTAGTTTTCAATTCACCAGTGGTTGGCATAACTAAAAAATTCCCCAAATCGCCGTACCAGCCAACACCACTCAGATGTGTAAAACTAAATCCTTCTATCGAATCATGCTCGTAAGAATAACCCGAACCATAATCACCCCCAGTGATCGTATCAGGACTCAACTGAACAAGCCCAAAAGGTGTAGCCGCACCGGGAAATGTTTTCCCCATACCATGAAGATCCTTAGAATCTTCGCGGTAAGCAACAGCCCCGATCATCGGATCAATATAATCAACCTTATCTTTATTCATATGATTTTTAACCCGGTCACGTTCCGGAAGAAAATATTCCCCATTATTTTCTTTAAAAGAACCCGATTAAAGGTTTCTGATTTTCAAATTTTTAAAGGAAACAACATTTCCGTGGTCCTGTAAGCCGATATAGCCCTTAGTATTTTTCGCAAACCCTTCCCAGCTCTTAAATTTACTATTAGCAACTAATTTATTCCATTCAGCTGAGCCAATAAAGATGTCGACCGTCTTTACCTCATTTTGCCAAACTTTTAAATCACCGCCATTATGGACAATACGGATCGAATTCCACTCTCCAGCTAATTTTTGTGATTCTGGACTGGCTGCAATCATATCGTACAATGAGCCAGATCTGTGATTATCTTTTTTATTATCCTTAGCACCGACATTATCAAGGATTTGAATCTCTGCCGCATGACTATAAACCTGTTTACCTTTTTCATCCGCATGAAAAAAGATTCCGCTACTACCCTTTTCGGCAATCTTCCACTCGAGCCTTAGATCAAAATCACCATATTCAGCTTTAGTGATTAAATTCCCTCCACCACGCGCCGTTAAAGTCATTGCCCCATCAATAATCTTCCACTTTGGATTAATATCGGGCTTTTTGAAATTACGCCATTTAGACATATCTTGACCCTCAAAAAGCAACTCCCAGCCTTCCTTAATTTCATTTTTACTCAAAGTATTATCAACGGGTTCAGTTGATACGCTCGCACAAGAACTCAGAATAACAGCACTTAATATTAATAATAGATTTTTCATGATATCATTTTTTATGGTTAAAGTAGCATTTATCGAAAATTAGGTTATCGATAACTTCCATCTAAAGTTATCGCAAATTTAAGACATGTAAACAACTATTAAAACTCTCCATGACAATCGACTATTTGCCGAAAAAAATTCTTTTATTTATATCTGATAGAACCGGTTGTAAAATTATTTTCTAAAACCGACATTTCCGTTCTCCAAACTTAACCTTTGAAAGATCGGGTTTTTCAGGTGGAGGAGGAATTCCCTAAAACCAATTAGGCATATTTAAAGTTGCCCAATATAGCCCATCGTATCATTTTTCTCCCAAAACGCCTTGACTCCACTTAAAACATAGACGTATTAGACATTAACGATCAAAAACAAGCCCATTACAACAAACCTATTTGCCTATTTAATATGACTAAATCCATCACATTTCTAGCCTTTATCCTAATAACTGGTTCAATCTGCACTGCTCAGAGTGAAAGCCTTATAAAGGACAGCAACCTAAACCAATGGCAAAACATCTACCCTCACGGAGAAGCTAAAATAATAGACAATGAGCTACATCTAATCTCCCCGAAGCAATGGTTCTTCATTACAAATAAAAAATACAAAGACTTCTTTTTCGAAGCCGAAATCAAAATGCCAGAGGTTAAAGAATATTCAAATTCTGGCTTTATATTTAGAGCACAAACAAGAAAAAATAAAAATGGTACAGAAGAAGTATTTGGCTATCAAGCCGAAGTAGACCCTACTGGTAGAAAATGGAGTGGCGGACTCTATGACCAAGGCCGTAGAGGATGGCTTAACCCTCTCCATAAAAAACGCTCACACCCCGATGAAGATTTCAAAGAAAATCTAAGTCCAGAGTGGTCTGAAGAAAAATCGAATACCTACAAGCATCTTGAATGGAACAAATATCGGATCGAATGCAAAGGAAGTGAATTGAAAATATCCGTAAACGGTATATTAACGACACATGTAATCGATACCAAAGATACGGAAGGCTACATTGGAATCCAACATCACGGCAGTAAAGCCTTTGGAAAGACACAAGACCTCACCAATACAATTAAATTTCGAAACTTAACCATAACTGAAATCGCTTTAGATCAATAGCAAATCCAAGAGTATAATGAAATTTTTTAATACTTTATTACTAACCCTATTCATTCTCAGCAGCACCACGTACGCAGAGAACAAAACCACCACCATTCACATCGAGACTATTCCTGGGCTGAAATACAATGTCAAAAAGTTCTTCGTCAAGCCAGGCACTGTCGTAAAGCTCATAATTAAGAACAATGACATGATGCTTCACAATTTGGTCTTCACCAAACCAGGCGCACGTGAATCTATTGTTGAAGCTGCCTTAAAACTAGGAGCCGATGGACCTGCTAAAAGCTACGTCCCCGACTCACCAGATGTTCTTTGGTCGACAAAGGTGATTGAACAAATGAAGACAGTTGAACTCAATTTTACTGCTCCTGAAAACAAAGGTGAATATCCATACGTCTGCACATATCCGGGTCATGGTTATGTCATGTTTGGTTCAATGGTTGTCAGCGATAAAACACAACCCATGCAAATGGATGGAGCTGGCAGTGATTCAAAAACATCAGCCCACGCACATCATGAACCTTTAAAAACACCT
>CAWUTK010000147.1:0-6652 GCA_963924785.1 uncultured Opitutales bacterium | reverse complement strand
TAATTATATTATATTATTATTTGTTAAGCTGCCACATTTCAACGTGACATGTTTGAAATACGCTTTTCACCAAGCTCGGACATACGAACATAAAACATTATTACTGTCAAAAACATACGCGTGAACCCACATTAGGGACAGCGATTACCGTTTCATAACCCGGATATTAATCAAAAACTACCGTTTTACCCTCGTACCCTAAGACTCGATGTTCTAAATGCCAGCGAACCGCTTGTGACAAAACAGCTTTCTCCAAATCCTTTCCTCGCCGAATAATATCTTCAACACTGTGGCGGTGATTAATTCTCGCCACATCCTGTTGAATAATCGGTCCCCCATCAAGCTCTTCAGTGACATAATGCGCTGAGGCTCCTATGATTTTCACCCCACGTTGATAAGCTTGATGATAAGGTTTCGCTCCAACAAAAGCGGGTAAAAACGAATGATGAATGTTAATAATGGAACAAGGTGAATTCTGAACAAATTCAGGTGACAAAATCTGCATATACCTTGCTAATATGACTAAATGAATTTTATATTTTTCCAGAATAGCTAATTGCTTTCCTTCTGCCTCCGATTTATTTAATTTTGACACAGGCAAATGATAATAAGGTAGTCCATAATGCTCTGCTTCCTCGCTTAAATCATTATGGTTAGAAATAACGCAAGCGATCTTCCCTGGATACTCCGAAGAACGCCACCTCAAAACTAAATCATGAAAGCAATGATCTGTCTTTGAAACAAACAGCGCGATATTCGGAGATTCGTTCACCAAATGAATCCCCGCATTCATGTTAAGACTTTCAACAAATGCTTTAAATGCCTTCGATTCTATTTCCCAGTTTTCTACCGGGTGCAACCACTCAACTCTTTGAAAGAAAACCTCTGCTTCTAAATCACGATGTTGATCCGCATGAAGGATATTTCCCCCATGAGAATAAATCCAATTTGCAACCTTAGCAACCAAACCCTTATCATCTGGCCCATGCAATAATGCAACTACTCTCTTCTCACCTTCCATAATACAACAAAATTCCTATAATTGCTTAGCAGATGATTTAAATAATATTGTTCGCAGATTAACGATTAACTTCTTCACAGCAGTCCAATCTTCAACCGTCGTAAAGGTCATTAGACCCAACAGCATTATCCAATGGAATAAAAATAAATTCATCATATAATCAGAACACAAATGAAAGCCTATTGCCACAATAATTGCCCACCGCCTTGTCGGTCTTAACCATAATGCAAAAGGAATAAGCAGTTCAAATAATACAATAAACCAACTCAAAGACTGGGTAACAAATAACGAATCCAACCATTTCCCTGGAATCGGAAATTTTCCGAACAAATCATCTAGATAAGAAATATAATACATCGCATGACCAGAGACCCAGTCATGTCCTTTAAGCTTCAACAAAGCAGTGGAAAGGTAAATCACCGAGATTTGGACTTGAAAGAACCTAACAGCCCAAGCGTTCGATTGAGTAAATGACGTTTTAGATCTTTTCCGGGAAAGCCCATCTAAAGAGAATCCATAACCCGATGGAATAAAAATCAGGAAAAAAGCAAACAAGCGAAAAACAACATCTTCGCCATCGAAAACAAACATATTCCTATTCTGAAAAGAAACGATCCAAATAAAAACACATACAGCTTGAACCCTAGAATAAAAGCCGAACATCAATAATATTGTCTGAATGAAAAATAATAAAAAACAAACCCAAATGAACATCGTGCTTTCAGGAAACAAACCCAATATCGTCAACATTCCCTTATCGAGAATTAAAAGGGAAGATTCGTATGACAGAACGCCTTTTTCAGAAAACCATAATTCTACGTTTGGAAATAATACAGATAAGTTAACCAATAATAAAAACGCAAAACCTATCCTTAAAGAGTCACAAAGAAACAGTTTATCATTATTATAGAAAAACTGATTCCAATAACCTTTTAACCGATCCTGTAGCTGAGAAACCATTATTTTGAAGGCTCCCATTTATGTGCCCCTAAATGACTCTTGAAATCTAAATACGGTCTTTGTATTTCAACGTCAGTTCCGGGCGGTGTAACACTCGCCACAAGTTACTCCAACTCTACCGATTGCACGGCAACCGAATCATCAAATGGATGAGGAGAAATACTAGCCACATAAACCGACAGGTCATCCCATGTCTCATATTTTGCATTATACCCGATGCTATCAAAATACTCCATATGTCGAAAATTAACAATTCGCCCTACAATAGACATATCTGACCAGTCAGGAGTAGACCAATGAACAATTTAACCATCTTCGTAAATCACCTTCCCCTCAATTTTAGTATTCTCTCGATCGACTCCGGGCGCGAATAAATGCCAATTCCCTTGAGAAAGCCCAACCCTATACAAGGCAGAATTCACACCCATTTTTAAATGCAAATGAATATCGAGAGCACTCGGCAAACCATCAAAACAGATAAAAAAGATGACCGTTCCAATAAAAAGGCTATTGATGTTTTTTTTAATATTCACGTCTGGAGTCATTACTTCTGACAAGAGGATGCCTAAGCGAAAATTCGCATATTATCTCAGTCGTGTCCAATAAAAACAATCCATTGCTGTTATCTCCAAAATCTTACTCGCGCCCGGTCCGGTCGAGACCTTTCTATTACCCATAACTCCGGTTAGGGATTATTTCGCGCGCAGAGACGCTGGGGCGCAGAGGATGGGAAAAGCTCAAAAGATAAATCATATCACATCGATTCTAATGCATGATTAGTGTTTAACATTAATAGCCCTCCCCTCTTGGCCTTTGCGTCTCTAGCGTAAGCGGGTGCGAGTTCATTTTCTTAAGTTTAGACGATGCCCAACTTGTTTGCACAATATTTTTACAATAGTATTATTAAGATCCTACAAGATTTTGATGTTCAAATTAGAATCCCAATACTTATGGGTAATAGAAAGGCCTCTAGTGAAACGGGCGAGAGTCATTTCTAATTATTTAAGTCGGCATCACCATATAATCAAAAGTTAGCCTAAAAAAGCAAACTCCTGCACGACAGTAATACAATAAGAAGCCGCAATGAAAAATTCCCATTGCGGCTAATGCACAAACCAAACATTTATTACGTCTCCCCTACTCTTTCAAGATAGATTGAGCAAATGCGTAAGTTTCTTTATCGTTATTTGAGCTGATTCTTTTAGTTTTATCATCGATTCTCATTTTTGCTTCAGCGATGATGTAGTTCACCATACGAATCACTTTCTTGTGTTCGACACCATCTTTTGTTCTTCGAAGCATACGATCAGCTCTTAGGATAGAAGCGGTAATGACAAATAGCTCCGTCCCAATTTCAACAAAACGCCCAAGAAGGGGTTGTTGTTTTTCTAATGCTGGCCCAAACCTCACCATCGCGTGAAATAAACTACGCGATAACTTTTTACTCCGTTTGAGCACATATTTCATTCCATGCTTTAAACGAGGGTCCATACCATGAGGGACACCTCCAATCGTTGGCATCCACATTTTCGGATACCACTTCGCATAAAAGATCCCTGCTTTTATCGCAGCAGTAAATCTTTTCCACAATGGCACTTGTGAGTTCAACACTTCACCCGCCACATTAAGATGTGGGTCTAATGCTTCACGTGCCAAGAATAATCTCATAATTTCACTCGATCCTTCGAATATCATATTAATTCGACAGTCTCTCATGAAACGTTCAACAGGAATCGGCGCCTCCCCTCTATCACGTAGAGAGGAAGCCGTCTCGTAGCCGCGGCCACCCCGTATTTGCATGGTTTCATCCACGTGCTTCCACGCGACCTCCGTTCCCCACATTTTGCACATTGCGGCTTCGAGACGTATATCTATGTTTTTCCGATCCACTAGGGAAGAGGTCAACAAGACCATGGACTCCATTGCAAAAAGATCTGCTGCCATGCGTGAGATTTTCTCCGCAATCGCTGCATGCTTACCAATTGAAGCACCCCATTGGCGCCTCTGATTTGACCAGTCTTTACAAATTTTCAAACATTCTTTCAACATACCCGTACAAGCGGCAGGCAAGGTCAAACGTCCCGTATTCAATGTAGACAATGCAACCTTCAGCCCCTTGCCGTCACCGAGTATGATGTTTTCCTTGGGGATCTTAACATCCTTAAAAGTCATCACACCATTATACAAGGCTTTCAGACCCATAAAACGACACCTATGCTTCACGCGCACACCTGGAGAATCTGTTTCAACAATAAACGCAGTGATCTGCTTCTTCTCCTTGCCGTTAATTATTTTATTCGGCGTCCTTGCCATGACAACTAACACACCTGCCTTGGTACCATTGGTACACCATAATTTTTCTCCATTCAAAACATAATGGTTTCCATCCGCAGTTGGAGTCGCAACGGTTTCCATTTTTGAAGGATCTGAACCCACCGAATCTTCGGTTAACGCAAAGGCTGAAATCTCACCCTTTGCAAATCGAGGCAAGTATTTCCTTTTTTGTTCATCTGTACCGTACAGAATCAAGGGTTGAGGAACACCGATCGATTGGTGAGCAGATATAAGGGCTGTTAAACTTCCGCATTTCGCACCCAGTAACATGGCCGCTTTCGAGTAGTTCGCTTGGGTCAGCCCAAGTCCACCATAACGCCTTGGAACCTTAATCGCAAAAGCTTTAATTTCCGCGAGGCGCTTGATTAGGTCATCAGGAATTTCCCCTGTCTCATCGATTTCATCAGCATCAACATGCTCATCAAGAATGTACTTCAGACGCTTAAAAAACTGCGCACCGGACGCGATATCCTCTTCTTCCTCTTCTGGAAAGGGATAGATTTGTTCTAGGTTGGGACTTCCCATAAACAAGCTACTCGAGAAGCTCAATTTTTTTTCAACCTTATCACGAGCGGCTTCGGTCATCTCGAGTGCATCTCTCTGACCTTTTGACATTTTCGACGTATCGATAACCGTTTCAACTTCTTCATCAACAACGTCACTTGGGGGGGTGCTTTGTGTTTTCATATCAGTTCCTTGATTATTATTAGTTCCGGGAGCGTTTAAAAATTACTCCCTGTTTATTAAATTAATTAAGCAGTGATTAATTCAGATTTCAAGGAGCCCTCTGCTTCGCTCAGTGACTCCACGCCTTTCACCAATGGGTGATAAAAAGTCTCCTTATAAAACTTCACCTTAGACTTCGCCATCCATTTCAGTAAATCACATGGCTCAAAATGCGGTGCATCATTTCTAGCGAACGATTCCAACAATCGCACCACTTCGTCTATGCCTAAGTCATCGGCATATCTTAGAGGCCCTCCTCTAAACGGAGACCATCCAGTTCCCATAACCATACCGAAATCAACATCCTTAGGAGACTCAACCACCTGCTCATCCAAACATCTCGCGGCTTCGTTCACCATAAGCAATGCCATCTTATGAACCAACACGCGCATGTCTGTTTCTTGGCTCAAATCCATCTTTCTCAATTTCAAAACATCTTTATTAATGGATGAACGCCCTTTTTTCTTACGATCAAAAACATAAAAACCTTTACCATTCTTCTTACCATAGAACTCATTTTTCATCATGGTTTTCAAAAAGTCAGATTCAGCAAAAGGGGATTCAAGACGATCGATCAGATCCTCTGCCACATGCTGAGAAACATCAATGCCCACTTCATCAAGTAAACGCAATGGCCCCATAGGCATACCAAACGCCAGCATTGATTTGTCAATATCTTCAATACTATTGCCCATTTCAAACAAACGAATAGCTTCAAATAAATACGGCATCAATATTCGGTTCACTAAGAAACCAGGACTATCCGCAACCACTACAGGCATCTTACCAATCTGTTTTACAAACTTAATGGTTTTAGCAACCGCATAATTCGAGGTCTTCTTTCCTCTAATAATTTCAACGAGTTTCATTTTATGGACCGGATTAAAGAAATGCAGTCCCAGTAATCGCTCTGGATACTTCAACCCTTCAGCAATTATAGAAATTGATATTGCAGATGTATTCGTCGCTAAAATTGTCCACGGTGAAACATGATTCTCTAGTTCTGAGAATACTTTTCGCTTAACATCCAGTTTTTCCACAATGGCTTCTACTACCAAATCCGCTCCATGCAGCATCGAATCATTCATCACTGGCGTTATCCTATCCATTCCAGCCACTGCTTCCACACGGCTAAATACTCGACGCTTTTGACCCGCGTCAAATATCTTCTTTGCCACATTTAGGCCATTCGCCATTTGCTTCGGATCAATATCTTTAAGAAACACAGGAATCTTTCGTGAACTAATCCATTGTGCGATACCAGATCCCATGACACCCGCACCAAGAACAGCGGCCTTGTTCACAATCATTTTCGAAAGCACGTCATCTGTCTCAAGCGACAGCTTCTTAGAACGCTCTTGTAGGAAAAATAACCTAATTAAATTCTTACAAACACTGCCTTCAACCAATTCCAAAAAGGCAATTCTTTCTGCTTCTAGCGACTGATCCAGCGTTCGACTAGTAGAAGCCTTAAGAACTTCTAATGCCTTAAGTGGAGCCGGATAATTCCCCCGAGTCAACTTCATCACATTTGCTTTAGCTTTACTAGAAATCAACGACCTAACGGGAAGAGAATGAACAAACGAACGAGCTTTCCGTCTAGCCTTTTTC
>CAWUTK010000146.1:0-24380 GCA_963924785.1 uncultured Opitutales bacterium | reverse complement strand
GTCCATTTGGCTTTATTTCACCATTACCACGAATATAAGCATGCCCCGCATGCTTCCCCGTCATCAAGACACAACGCGAAGGCGCGCAAACTGTGCTCCCCGAATAATGACGAGTGAACCGAGTTCCCCCAACAGCCATCTTATCCAAAGAAGGCGTCTTAATCAACTCCTGCCCATAACAACCGAGATCACCATACCCCAAATCATCCGCTAAAATGAAAATCACATTAGGCTTCGCTTGCTCCGCAAAAACCGAAACAACCAAACTTAAAAACAATAACACTAACCTATTTATCATAATAACATTCCCGACTTACTTCTAGTATTCTCGCGCAGAGGCGCAGGGACACGGAGATTTAAAATACAATCAATATAATATAGAAAATCGATACCCCTACTTTTGCGCATTCATCCCTTTTTTAATCCCTTTCCCCTCTGCGTCTTTGCGCCTCTGCGCGAGTCATAACAAAGAATCATGTTTATATTTTGATTAAAATTTAACATCTATCGTTTTTCCCTTTTTTGAATCAATAGAACCAATTCCCTTTAATTCCTTCCAAAGTTTATCACCGTCACCAATACGCACCGTATAACTTCCAATTTTAAAAACTTTCGGAGTAAAAGTATTTCCCTTAATTCGAATACTGTAGATAGTCTCTTGAGATCCCTCTTCAATCACTTGAACCACAGGATCAATTATTCCGGATATATTCAACATTGGCAACCATGCCGAAGCCTTGCGCCCGTAGTTATCTTCTTGAGTAATATTTACAGGCCAACCCACAAACTGCTTTGCATCGGGTTTTGTCACATTTGAACCACGTGGCCAACACTCCATAGAGATGGACCGCTTTCCTTTATTGAAACGAATTATCCCATGACCAGCGGCGAGTTTACCCCAAATGCCATCTTCGCGCCATTTATCATTCATGATTTCGTTTTCATCAGGATTCGCATAGGCATACATAGTAACATTATTATGAAATCCGTCCAAGAACTGACCCGTATGATCGAGTTTATCACTTACAGGATTCACTCCTTTTTCCAATGGCGACCACTTTCGAGGATAAAAATTGACAATTGAAGGTACACAAAATGAAAATCCGCCATCATTCCATTCATCCACACCATGATGAATAACAGTCGCAAGATGTTGATCTCCTCCGATCATAAGACTAAATGATTTCCGAATTTCATCGATTGCTTTATTGCGACCGGTTTGTGGCCAACCGTTGGAATCAAGATCAGCAATCAATCGTTTGCCATGATGGATATGAGCTGCATTCGCAAATACAGACTGAGAAAGCACAGCCTTCATCTCTGCCCCCTTCCAATCCTTACCCCATTCATTTAAAAACTTTAATTGACGCTCACCAAGCAATCTGGCTTCAGGCACATCCACTTTTTTTGGATCATATTTCGGATCATTAATGTGGTCCGGTCGCGGGCCCATTTTAGGTATAATTTCAGAAGGTCCCGTTTTAAACTTTCTATCTTCGATAATCGCAAAATCAATGCCACCAACATTTAAACTCGTATAATAAACACCAATATTTTGTTCCACAGGAGTTGAGTAATAAGCATCGGGAAGATTCGCGGTCTGAGCCCGTTGAACTTCATTCACATACTGAGCCGGATGAAAATACCCACCATCATGACCAGCACTCACCTTACTTTTACGACCTCCATGTCCCCAGAGGTTCCCTTGTCCAACATCATGATCATCGGGCAAGCAAATTGTAGGACGATCTTTAATGATTTCACCAAACTGACGGCCAAACAATAACCAAGCGGCTAAGTGTTGCTTATGATCATAAGATTGATCACCAGAGAAGAATAACAAATCAGGATCATGCGCTTTAATGTTATGAATAATATCGGGCTTCATGCCACGATCACGATTTGAATTACCGGTAAATCCAGCAACCACTATTTCATTTTTATCCTTAGGATCGCAACGTACAATCCCTGTATAGAAGCAAGTGTTTCCATGAACCACTCGATAGTTCCAATTTTTCGAATGATCCCAGTTCACGACACGAAACAAAGCTGTCCAACTTTTTGTTCCATCACCCATGCCATAGTCATTATCTAGGATTGACGCTTCAGAAATCCGATTCCACTGACCACCACCTTCTATTTCAAGATATGTCACTCGAGGGGCCTCATCCGGCAAAGGATAAAACTGAACGTTCATTTTCAACACAGAATCCTGAACCGTATAAAGCGCAAAGCAAATTTGCTTATCAGCAGAAACTGCAGGTATCACCAATGGCGCCCGAGTCTTCTTCCCTTTCTTTTTTTGCTTTTTCTCTACAGCCTGTAGCGATCCAAAAAGAACACTAAAGGTAACAAGTAAACATATAATTTTCTTCATAATATTAATAATAATAAATTTGATTAACCACAAAAATCACAAAAGACACAAAACTTAGAGATTTCTAAAAAAGACATTGAACCACGTATTAAAAATAGAATTTCCACAAACTCTACTTTTCTTCATTTACTTCTTTTCTTCATGGTTGAAAATTTCAAAGAATCCGTCATCCCCATTTTCCTTCTGTAGTTATTAATTAATTTTTCGGATTAGCGATCATGTAATTAACTCCATCGATAAGCATGTTTTGAAAAGGTTCAAATTCCCAATCAGTTACATCATGACCTAAAGACAGCCCCATTACCTTTGATTTACCTTGTGGACACTCCCACATAATAGTCGCAGTCGCTTTACCTTGAGTTCCCTTAACCAGTGGGATCACTTTATCCAAAACATAGTAATTGTTATACAGCTCCGTATTCTTAGTCGTATACCCATCACCTAACCTTGCCGTCGCAGGATGGTCCTTCAAAGAAACAACCACAACTGGCTTTTTCGGACCATGTCCAGTACTAGCAACACCTGTAAAATCTCCCCAAACAGGAAATGCCTCGTCAGAATGAGAATGACCCCACTCTTTAAACAGTTTAGGATCAGAATGCACTTTCCCGTCCAATTTAATTCCAGATTTCCTTCCAGGCTTATACGTTCCCCAAAAGCTATGCATCGAACAATGAATCAACATCGCTGGCACACCATTTTTACGAGTTTGATTCATAAGATTGTTACAGGCTTCAAGATCACGGGCACTCGCAAAGCAAAAATTATAAACAATCGCGTCATAACCCAAACCAAAATCTGGAGTTTTCAATTTCTCAACCTGCGCATGATGCTCACCGGTCCATACAGTCACATCCCACTTAGCACGTTCGCCAATCTCCTTAAACTTCTCTAACTGCGGCGTATACTTATGCCACTTACCCGGCTCATGTGTCACGTAAAGCACCTTACCAGTAGACGCACAAGCAGCATTAAATATCCCCAATAACATCAACAACCCTAACAATAACTTTCTTTTCATATCTTTCCTTTATTTATATTATTTTTTAAATTCTAATCCCGAAACGCTTATTCCTTAAATTCATTTCGAATATATATTCATCATTTTATTTTTAATTCCATCTTAACTACAAAAACTACGCCTTCTCAAACTCCGTGTCTCCGTGGTTAAATTTTCCTTTTTTAACTAATAATTATTCAAGCTCTGTAAGTAATCCAACAATGATGCCAGTTCATTAACCGTTAATCCGGCTGCAAGTCCTGGAGGCATCATCGACACGGGTGAAGATTCACGCTTCACAATGTCGTGCTCTGGTAAAACCTGGCTCACACCGGTCATGTCACGCAGCTCAACTTCTCCATCTACCTCTTTTATTACAAAACCTGTTAACACACGTTTATCATTCATGGTAATCGTGACCGTTTGGAACCCCTGTGAGATTTCTTTATTCGGCTTCAATATAGCTTCAGCCATATACTTTCGGCTAAACTGCTTACCAGCTGTGCCCAGATAAGGCCCCTTCGCTGGCTGGCTCATATTCACTGAGTGACAAACAATACAAGATTGGCGAATAAACAACTTTTCTCCGATTGCAACATCTCCCTTTTCTTTCAAAACTTGTTCCAGCACATCTTCATAAGCTAATTCCATCACCATTTTTCCGCCTGAATTCTTCGCAGCATCCAAACTTGCCAATGCCTTTTTAGCCGAAGCCTTAGTTTTAACCTTCTTAGTTGCGGCCAGCACATAGTCTCTCAATGACTCAATTTTCAATTCAGCAATCATCTCATAAACAATAGGCGAATCAGCTGCATCTTTAAACGCTCTTGTCAAAGCAGCCTTAGTATGATCATTGGTCAACACCGACTGATAATTATTAAGTAACAACTTCAACGCAATCGGAGTGCATACGTTATTTATCAATTTCTTCTTTTTTCCAACAAAAGCCCAAGAAATCTTCTGAACTAAATGCTTATTAGGAATAGGAGTTGAATAAACGAACTCCTCTTCTAAATCCTTAAAAACCTGTTCATTCTCACTCTTCCAGTCTCCCAGGATTTTCAACTGAGCAAGAACAGAAGAATTGATTTTTGTTTCCTGTAATAACTTAAACGCTTTCAAGCGAAGCTCCAACGACTCTGTTTTAGATAATGCAATTTCCTCGAAAGAGGCAACGGAGGTCTCTATCTTAGGTAGGTAATTTATCATAAGATTTGCAGGAACCTTTACATCAAATAATTCAGGTTTCAGACGATTTTTCAATATCCCAAGAGCCACTTTTATTTTCTGCTCGCCACTGAAACCCTTCAACTTTGCCTTAATCGCATTCACCATCAAATCACTCCCTTGCCACTTAACACCTTCAAAATAAGGGCCACGATTATTCGGGCGTGTTTGCCACCAAACATAATCCCATGGTTTTTCTTGGTTATACAATCGAAGTAGTGCTGCAATAATCGACTGAGAAATTTCCGGACTTTCAACCTTTGGCAACAAATCGACTAAACCATTCACGACTTTAACATCATGAATACCGTAAAGAACCTTTAAGGCTCCAGCGTAATATTTTGAATTAGGCAAAGAGACTTCGGTTAAACACTCGTCAATTGCACCTAATGCAACGAGTGACTTCACCGCGGTGTGAGCAACGACGTATTCGCTATCAGCAGTTAATTTAAGTAACGTTTGACTCGCAGACTTATTACCGATTCGTCCTAGACCGATAGAAACCTGTAAGCGCACACGAGGATCGGTATCATTTACATACTTAATAAAGACATTTTCTGAAACGTTCCCTAATTGAGTTTTTCTATCAGCAAGTGCCTTCAATGCAAATTCACGAACCTTTGATTCATTTGCAATCTTCTCAAGAAACTTATGACTTTTCTCACCTAGCAATTGCTTTAAAGTAAAAATCGCTGCCACTCGGCTTGCTAATTTCTCATTCGAATCTTTCACAATGCCTTCCAGGCCACTAACAATCTTTTTATCAGACCCACGTTTTAAAATTTCTTTCTGCACAGATTGCTGAACTGTATGACTATCCTTGCGCATTAGTGTGATTAAATCCGATTTACTTTTCTTATCTAAGTTCTCTAAGCCAACTGAATCTTTAGCAGACTTTGATTTCAGTTGATAAACGATACCTCGGTTTTTATTAAAACCAAATCCACCACCAAAAACAGAAACAAACATTGATCCTTTACCATCAACAGCCATATCGCTGGTTACTCTTTCATTAAAAAACAATGATTGTTCAGGATTAAAAGTAGCCCCATTTGGTGTTAAGTCATGTGAAAAAACCTGCCGGCCCCAATCCAAGGTATAAAGCATATTCCCATACTTGCCATGATACGTTTCCGGTTCATAAACAAACAATGCTCCCACACCAGATCCGCCGCCGTAGTCCTTCATAGTCGGAATCATGTCTTCTTTAAAATTATTGTAATAAACAGGATAGCCATAATGAGCGTTTCCTCCGACCATGTGATTCAAGCGAACATTCCAACCACCACCATCGTCAGTATTCTCCCGCGTGAAAGCGTTTAAAAATGGATCAATGGCCACGTCATAAATATTCCTTGTTCCGCGCACATACATTTCCATTTCTGTCCCATCAGGTCGCACTCGAAGGATTCCACCTCCATGGAGCGTAAACTGAGTCCCATCGGTTCCCTTCGCATCAATGAATCCAAAATCACCCACTGCTATATACAACCAACCATCGATACCGACACCAAAACCATTTGTGGTATGATCAGCTCCACGCTTAATATTCATATCAGTCGAAAAATTCTCAATAAGAACCTTTGAATCATCAACAACATTGTCGCCATCTCGATCATAAAACACAGAGAGCGTCGGCGGATGCATGACCCAAAGTGCCCCATCATTATAATACATACCTCTCGCATGGTCGACATCAGCGAACTTCGTAAACTCATCAGCTACCCCATCTCCATCTTTATCAATACAACAAACAATTGAACCTTCATTTTGTTGTTTCCCCAAAGAACCTGTCGGATCAACCCCTACAAATACTCGCCCATCTGGTGTCGCCGTCACACAGACGGCAGAATTAATATTAGGAACCCCTGCATAAGTGGTTACGGTGAAACCCTCAGGCGCTTTTGACTTTCCAGCAATTAAGGATGCTGTGGTCATTAACAATAAAACAAGTGCAATACAAATATTTTTCATACGCACATTAAGGTTTTTATATTTCAAACGGTGGAACGATTAAAAACTAATTACTCGGATTTTCGGCTAGATAGTTAATGCCATCTATTATCATATTCTGGAACTCATCAAACTTCCAATCATCTACATCGTGACCTAAAGAGAGCCCAATCACCTTCGACTTACCCTGTGGGCATTCCCACATGACAACCGCGGTATCGGTTTTATCCTCATTAATCTTTTGTTCACCTTTTGCCAGAGGAACGACCTCATCTAAGATATAAAAATTATTATAAAGCTCTGTATTCTTTGTCGTATAGCCCTCTCCCAACCTAGCAACCGCAGGATGATCTTTCTTTATCGCTGTCACCACAATTGGCTTACGTGGGCCATGTTTAATACTAGCAATTCCAGTAAAATCGCCCCAAGCAGGAAAATCCTCCCCGGGATGATTTTTTTCCCATTCTTGAACCAGCTTTGGATTGTGGCTAGCCTTTGTTTGTTTAACCCCATCCTTCATCAACTCCCGATTCACCCCGTGTCTATATGTCGCCTTAAAGCTATGCATTGCACAGTGTATATGCATTGCAGGAACTCCATTTTTTTTAGTCTGATTTATTGTATTACTGCAGGCATTTGTATTCTGTTCGGCAGCAAAGCAAAAATTATAAACAATAGCATCATAACCTTTCCCAAAATCAGGCGTTTCCAATCGCTTCACTTGGTCCTTATAAGCACCTGTCCAATAGGTGACCTCCCAACCTGCCCTAGTAGCAATTTCTTTAAAAATCGCCATTTGCGGACCATACTTATGCCACTTACCCGGTTCTTGTGTCACATACAAAACTTTTGTAGGAGACGCTACCGCTACAGTCGTGCACCCCGAAAAGAAAAGGCTGAGACTTGTACCTGTGAGAAGAATGATAATTAATCTTATATAATTATTTTTTTTCATATTAATAGTTCTTTAGTGTAACGTTTATTATAAAAATTATAGGCTTCAATTAGCACGATAAGCTTCCATATAATCTGGTGCTAAAAGCGCCTTCATCAAATCGTCCGTCATCTCTGGGTTATTCTTAACCAAATTTTTATTTTCACCAATATCTTCGATGACATTGTATAACTCTGAATGGGAATCGGCATACCAATGTATCAGCTTGTAGTCGCCCTTTCTTATAGCTGCGGATTTTCGATGCCCCGACTCATGGTTTTTACTAAATGCCCATCGAAAGGTTCTATTGAAGTCTAGTTCTTTACCCTGTAATGCAGGAATCAAACTAATCCCATCTAAATGCTGCTCGGGTTCTTGATCCAAGCCGAGTAATTCTAATATTGTCGGATAAAGATCTGTGCTAACTGTCACGGAATCATTAACTGATCCTACCTGTTTTGCCTTTGGATTTTTAATAATCAGAGGAACCCTAAGCCCTCCTTCAAAGTTCCAGCCCTTTCCTAAGCGATAAGGTTTTTGAGTTGAGATACCTTGATGGTTAGAACAAAGGCTACCTTGATCTGAAGTAAAAATAACAATGGTGTTTTCATCTAACTCTAATTCCTTAAGTTTCTTCAACACTCTCCCCACATTATCATCTACCGATTTTATTTGAGCTGCGAAATTGGCATCACTTTGGGTCATTGTCTCAACCGCTACCGACTTACCATGTTGAACCTCTCTTGTTATATTTCGATCAAGACTCGGCGTGTTTGCTAACTTTTTCTCAAAATAAGCCACATCCTCCTTCTTACCCTGCGAAGCAGCAATATTGGGTTTATGTGTTTGATAAAATGAAAAATACACCAAAAAAGGTTGTTCCTTATATTCATCTATGAAGGCCAGCACTTTGTCCGTTATCGCATCAGTCAGGTAGTCTCCGTCTTTCCCATCGCCCATTCCCTTAACATCCTGTCCGTAGGCTTTATTCTCATACTTCTTATAAGGAAAATAATAATCAGAAACTTGCCCAACATTACAGCCAGAAATATTCACATCAAAACCGGCGGGCAAAACCGAATCAGCGCCTCCCATGTGCCATTTACCGGCAAAGCAATTTACATAACCGTTATTTTCAAGCACCCGAGGCCAAGGTAAATCCACTTTACGAATATCACCCCCTACTTGACTCAATCCTAACCGTGGCGCACTGCGACCTGAAATAATAGCAGTTCTAGAAGGACCGCATACCGCATGTGAAGCATACGCGTTTCGAAACAAAACCCCTTCTTTTGAAAGACTGTCAATATTTGGACTTTCATGAAAAACACTTCCATAACAGCCCAAATCCTTCACCCCAAGATCATCCAACAAGAAGAAAACCAGATTAGGCTTCTGCGTATTCGCAACGGCTCCGTTATTTATCATTAACCCGATAAATAATGAAACCAACTGGATGATCTTGGATTTCAACGCTATTTACCCTTCGTTAAGTAACTTGCGATATCAGCGACGTCTTGAGCAGATAAACCTAAGTTTTTCACAGAAGGCATGATCGACTCTTTCATCATTTCTCTCTTTTTAATATTTTTCTTTTCAATGCTGTGATCATTCCCTCCTAGGTCACGAACAACAATAGGGTCGGCATCTGAAACAACAAACCCTTGAAACGTTTTTCCATCTTTTGTTTCAATGATCGTTGATTCATATCCAAAACCAATTTCTGAAGACGGATTCACCATCTGGTCTAAAATCGTCGCTGTATCAAACTTCTCACCAATAGCAGACAAGTCTGGCCCGACATCCCTTCCATTACCATCAACCTTGTGACAACTAAAACAAATCCCACTACTATAAAACAACGCCTTACCCTTCGCTGGATCACCCTTCATTTTCGCAAGTTTTTTCACTGAAGGGAACTTGGCACTTGCTTTAGTAACATGCTTTGCAAGATCAAGCGTCTTTTTTGGTTCACCCTTTGGTGCAGCTAGCTGTGAAACTAAATTAAAACTTTTCCAAGAGGATGAGTGCTTATTCTTCACCCACCACGCAGCGAGCTCTTTAATATCAGCAGGTCCAGTTTTAGCGATGTCTAACATTGCCAACGCAGCTGATTTATCAGCTACAAAACCAATTGCGGTGAGTGCCCTCGTACGTTCTTCTATTGAAATATCAACAGACTTTGCACGCATTTGAAAATCTCCAACGGATTCAGGTAAATGTAAACGCCATGCTAAATCAGCAAATGCATCACTCCAAGCCAAAGCACCGGTTCCTAAATGGCGTTTGAATAGATCAAACATCTCAGCCTCTTTACCCGTGCAACCCGTTCCGATAGCTTCTAATGCCCAACGGTCTGACCCGTTATAAGACTTAGCCAGTTCAAGTAAAATGGCACTGCTGTTCTCAAATGATTCATTACGCATGGCAAGTGCCACTTCTCTTCGCACTGCCGCTGACGGATCACTCGCGAGCTGTTTTGAAATGTCAAAGAACTTCCACTTTTGACGTCTCAACGCACGATATGCAACGACACGTAATTTCGCATTACCCGTCTTTAAAAGCCCTTCAACGACTTTTTTTCCTTGGTCTCCAATTTGAGAAAGCACCCAAATCGCTCTCGCTTGAAATGAAGGATTACTATCGTTCAGCAATTCCTTTAGCGCTGGTAAAGCAAATGGACCTTGCTCAATTAACTTCGTAAAGCCAAGCGAGCGAACATTCACCGCAGGGCTTTTCAATGCCTCTATCATACCGTCAACAGTCTTTAAGTTAATCTCTGGCACAACTGACTTAAAACCTTTGGCCGCAACTCTGTAAATCGTTCCGCTACCAGTCCGATCTCTCATAGCGTGCCCCCCTACTCCTGGATCAAACCAATCAGCCACATAAATTGCCCCATCAGGTCCAACAGTAACATCTGAAGGACGAAACCACTTACTTGACCCACTAGCGCCTTCTTTCTTTGAAGTTAAAAAGTTGAAATGATTTAAGTCATAACCTGCGCCATTCACCGATGGATAGTAACCATATAAAACGTTTATAGCAGAATCACAAGTGATCAGCATACCATTATATTTTTCCGGCAAAGCTCCATTCTCATAATAAGCGATACCTGTCGGTGCACCTGAACCATAAACATCTCCAGCAGGAATCGTCCCTGGATCTTCTTGTCGCCACTCAGCCACTTGAGTACTTTGTCCAGGTCGCTTGTCCGCTTGCCATTTTCGAGACCCATCTGCAGATGAAAACCCAAGGTTTCCATATTCCATCAACCATGTGGTTCGATTTGCTGGTGGGTCATCATTATCATTCTGAAACACATCACCAAACGAGGTGACTGTTTGCTCATAACTATTTCTGAAATTATGACCGATAACCGTCAAGCCAGTGCCATCTGTTTTCACACGACAGGCAAACCCTCCGACATAAATATGACCATCATCACTGACAAGCCCTGGCTGATTACTTGTCACGTTTGGACTACCACCCTTATAGGAACTACCCGCACGAACCGTAAATCCACTTTTGTCCGTAACAATACTCGCTCCGGCATTGCCTTGATTAAAATAATACTCTCCATCTGGACCGAACGTCACAGAGTGTAAACTATGATCATGATCAAGGCCACTGAAACCCGTTAAGAAAACTTCCTTCTTATCGACTGCTGGATCAAAAACCGCATCTCCATTCACATCATTATACACTAGCAATGAAGGGGGTTGAGCGACTATCACTTTATTACCTATAACCGACACACCCAATGGTGCTACCAATTCAATATCTTGAACAAATACGTGACTTTTATCCGCTTTACCGTCGCCGTTAGTATCTTCTAATACCATAATACGGTCACCCTTAGGATGTTTGATATCAATCTTAGGCTTACGGAAATTTCTATAATTAACTCCCTCAGCGACCCAGATTCTCCCCTTCGAATCAATGTCCATATTTGTCGGATTATAAAACATAGGCGAAGTTGCCCAGACCTTAATTTCCAGATCATCCAACACGCTAAAATCCTCAACAGGAACTGATGTCACTGCAACCTCATCTGCGCTAGCTGGAGCAGCAGTCATAGTCGGCTTGCTGTCGTATATCGCAAAATGAACAGCAGCCTCTCCGTTTGTGACCTCATCATCCATGCCTGCAATCGCTTTAAAACGATCATACCCTTTAGGTAAATCGTAAACAATTATCGACGTTGAATGAGAACCAATACCCTTCTCGTAAACCTTACCCGCCATTGTCACAGGTCGGCCATCAACCGATTGCCCAATACGAGTTTTACCGTATCCTTGAGTCGCAGAACGCCATTTAATATCTGTTAAGTTAAGTTCACCCTTAGGTCCCGTTAACCGGGGGTTACCCCAAGCAACATGATCGAAAGAAATACCATTTCCTCCATCTCCACCGACTAAGTAAAGTGATTTTTTACCTTTTATATCA
Organism: uncultured Opitutales bacterium; assembly: GCA_963924785.1. Taxonomy (GTDB): domain Bacteria; phylum Verrucomicrobiota; class Verrucomicrobiia; order Opitutales; family CAJWYM01; genus CAWUTK01. The sequence goes on along the minus strand of CAWUTK010000146.1, from coordinate 12,440 downwards.
ATATCAATATTAACCGTTCTTGACTTCGACTTAGACGTGATCACAGGACTTTGATAAAGCGCTTTTCCTTTTGGACCTATTCCCTTAGTCTGCTTTTTAGCTTTGGGTTTCTTCACCTTCGATTGCATCAAATGATTCATCTCATCTTCGGTAGGCGTCTTAGAAACAAGCCCTTCTTTTGGAACATTTTCTTTCGTTAGCCAAACAATCGCGTTTAAGATCATTTTACGATAATCATCATTTTTCCAGTTCGCATGGAAATGACCACCAGTGAAACCAAAACCGCGTCCTCCATCTTCTCTTTCAACCGTCCACAACAACGTCTCCGCATTACCTGATGCCTTAACAATATGAGGATAAGGCCCACGAGGAGAACTTGTCTTACCTGAACGAGCCTCATCATCAGGAGTGCCTTTTAAAACATGCTGAACGGGTAATTTTGCATCAAAGCGAATATTATAATACCATTCATCGTTTAATGAAAACTCTTTGCAGCCCGTTACAACCGGATGACCCTTTTTATACTGAGAATGACAAACCCAATGGGGATTGGTTGAAAACTTTGTTTCATAATGACCGCCGATCCATTTTTTAAAGAAATCGCCTTTATCTCCCGGAGGCACATCACAAGCAAAATGCATAAACGCAATCCCCATTCCCTTGGACACATATTTATCAAGTGTTTCAAAATGGTTATTCACGGGATGCCGGCCTAAACCATCCGAATAAACAACTAGGGCATCAGCTCCTTTTAAAATAGCTTCACTAGGAAACACTTCCTCAACAACAATGATCTCTAATTTACCGGGCATTGCCTCATGAAGTTTCTTCTTCAATAAGTGGCATCCCGCACGAAATTCATGAGCTCCCGGCCCATGGCTATCTTTCCCGGCAAGAAGAACAATTTTTTTAGTGGCCCCTTGAATGATAGAACTCATAAAAAGGATACTTAAGATTACAGCTATAGATTTCATGCTACTTATATTGATTGGGTGTTAGATAGGATATTTTTAACAAAACGATAACCATCGTTTGCTAATTGCTCTTCAGATTCAAACAAGTCACGCCATATAGACAAGGCGTTTCTTAATACAGGATTTTTTGTGCTAAACGCTTCAACAGTAATCCAACCATTGTAGCCAATCTTATTCAAAGTTTCGACATTCTCTTTCCAGTTCACAAGCCCTGTTCCAGGCGTGCCACGATGGCTTTCAGAAAAGTGAACATGATAAATTTTATCTCCACCAAGCGTTATCGCCTCAGCAATGCTTTTCTCCTCATAATGAACATGATGTGTATCATAATGAATCCCAATCGATTCATGGTCCACCGCATCTACAATTGCCTTAGTTTGGCCAACCGTATTCGCGATATAACACTCAAAATGATTTATAAACTCAGCGCACAATTTGACATTGGCTGATTTAGCAAAATCACAAGCTTCTCTTATGTTTTCAACTGCCCATGCTCGCTCCTGACCGGTTGGCATTTCTCCAGTAAAAACACTTGGTGCACACGTGAAAGGTCCACCGACAATTTGACTCTCTAACGCCTGACTCGCCTCGATCGCCCATTTAATGTGATCCACACCTGCTTGACGAATCTTAGCATCGGAAGAAATAATATTCTGCTCCGCACTCCCATTCATCGTACAAGTGCACTCAAGTCCTGCATCCGCAATAGCCTGATGCATCATGCGATAGTGCGCAACATCGCCGCCGCCCAAAGGAATCTCCACCCCATCATAGCCAATCGCCTTTAGCTTCTTAAAAAGTGGATAATGCTCTTCTTTTACAAAGTAATCCCACAATAATAAATTTATACCAATCTTCATTTTCATTAGGTTATTTAGACTTTAGGCTGTAGGCCATTAGTCCTATTAATAATATTTTTATCTTTGTTATATTTTAAATTTAAATTCCTAGCCCTCGCACTTCGATTTTCACCACGGAGGCACGGATAAAAACTGCTTTTAGTTATAATACTTTACCCTCTTTAATCTATCTATTCCTAAGCTCCGTGAATCCGTGGTAAGACCCAAAGAATCGGTCAACACTTGTAAGTATTCCCTTCATGGTTAAAACTCTCAAGAAACCGTCACCCTTGTTTTGTTTTCGTGCACTTTCGTGTTTTTCGTGGTTCATTTTTTCTTTTTCTTTCCCTTCTTTCCGTAATTAGGGAAACCTTGATTTGCTTTCTTCGAGTCATAATTTGGATTGGTTATCATCATTTGCGCGCCAACGTCCGATCTCCATTTTTTAAGCATGACATGAAGTTCCTGTGCTTTCTCCGGATAGCTTTCAGCCAGATTCTTTCGTTCAGCGCTATCACTTTTCAAATCATACAATTCAAGTTTACCGTCTTCAAAAAACTCAATTAACTTAAAGTCTTTGTGGCGGATAGCGCCGTAAGGAAGCGTCTTATGATAATGAGGATAATGCCAATAAAGGGTATCGCGATTTAACGATGCATTTTGTTTCAATAAAGGAACGATACTGAGTCCATCCACATGCTGTTTCGGCTTAGCCTCTAAACCGGCCATCTCTAACATCGTTGGATAAATATCCATACCGATGACTGCCTCATCTGAAACCGAACCCGGGTTAATCACTCCCGGCCATTTAACTAAGAACGCCTCGCGGGTTCCCCCTTCATAAGAAAGGCCTTTATGCCCTCGCAAGCCACCACTCTTACTTTCATTGGTCCCTCCATTATCTGCTGTAAATATAATAACTGTATTCTCCTCAAGCCCTTGCGCCTTCAATGTATCTAACACACGCCCAACGCTGTCATCCAGTGACTGAACCATCCCTGCATACTTCGCATCCTTCTGAATATAATCACCACTGGCTAGCTTAGCCTTATATTTTTCGTGATACTCTGGCTTTGCCATAATGGGTCCATGTAACGTATAATATGAAAAGTAAAGAAGGAATGGGTCCTCTTTATGCTTAACAATAAAGTCCACTGCATGATCCGTGAGAACATCCGTTAAATAATCCCCTTCTTTACCTTCAACATTTGGCATATCAAAGGGATAAAAATATTTACCCTTCCCCTTTGGTTGACCCCATTCGCGTCCCCCATAGTTATAATCAAATCCATGCTTCTCAGGAATGTGATCATTTGTAATATCTTTATCCTTATGAGGCATAAGATGCCACTTGCCGACAAATGCCGTAGTATAATCCGCTTCCTTAAAAGCTTCCGCTAATGTGGTATGAGAATGATCCATATACATCTGCCAATCAGGGATCTTTAATTTTGCAAAAGGACGGCCATGTCCAGCGATCCAATCCGTTAATTTCAAACGACCTGGATACTGCCCTGTCATAATAGCGGCACGACTAGGTGAACACACCGTGCAAGCAGAATACCCTTGAGTAAACTTCATCCCATCCGTTGCCAAAGTATCAATATTAGGGGTCTCATGTAACTTACTTCCATAACAGGCAATATCACCCCAGCCCATATCATCCACTAGAAAGACGACAAAGTTCAGTTTTTTGTCAGACGCATGAGAAATACTAAAAAAGCTGAGGACTAGAAATATAATTATTGAAAACTTCATAAACAATTAGGTAATGAGGGTTAGGAAGGAACTGAATTAATTGATTTCTATTATACTACGAAAGAAATTATTTGCTATAACTATCAAGTCTATTTATATAACATTTTCGACAATATTAAACTCAGGCAGAAATCAGCAACAAAACATTAACCCCTATATTACAATAGCTTATAGCTAGAACCGCTCATTTTAGCCACATCAAACTTTATGCTTAATTCACCAAATCGCTCTACCACAACACCTAATGTCCCCTCGGGGACAATGTCGGCCCTATTTGATAAAATTAAAGATACCACATTTTTCGTTAAAGACTCCCAAGGGAAATTTCTAAGCTGTAATAAAGCGCTGGTTTCCATTCTGAAATGCACAACGGAAGAAGAAGTCATAGGCAAAGATGATTTCGATTTCTTCCCCAAGCACATCGCCGAAGGTTACAGGAGTGACGATGAAGAAGTCATGGCTCGGAGTTTACCAAAACTGAACATCATAGAACTCATCCCTAACACTAAAGGCTATCTCGATTGGTATATCACTCACAAATACCCACTAGCTTCTGCAGAAAACACTCTTATCGGCATCACCGGAATTTGCCAGAAAATCGAAGAATCCTATCTCTCCACCATCTACCCTCAACCCCTGTCAAAAGTTTTACAGTACATCGCAAAAAACTATGCTGAAAAGATCAACATCAAGACGCTTGCCATTCATGGCCATACCTCCCAAAGAACGCTAGAACGGCTTTTCAAGAAAACCTTTGGCATCACTGCCGCTAACTATATTAAACAAACGAGGGTGAATGCCGTGTCACATCTTATTCATAATTCGAACATCAGCCTTTCGGAAATCGCCTTGTCATGCGGCTTCTGCGATCAAAGTTATATGACAAAAGAATTTAAAAAACAACTGGGCATTACCCCTAAAGCCTACGCAAATCAAGATCGTTCATGAGTCACAAGCGCACAGCAATCATCAATATCGTAGGTCTTTGCGAAAGACTTATCGGCGAGCGAACCCCGAACATACAAAAATTTGTCGACCGTAATAAACGGGCGCACATTGATCCCGTACTACCAGCACTGACCTGCTCAGCACAAGCGACTTATCTGACAGGAACCCTTCCCTCCGAGCACGGCATCGTTGCCAACGGTTGGTATGATCGTGACCTTGCAGAACATCATTTTTGGAAACAATCCAACCACCTCGTCAAAGGAAAAAAACTTTGGGAAGCCGCCAAAGAAAAAAATTCCGAGTTCACCTGCGCCAAACTATTCTGGTGGTACAACATGTATTCATCCGCGGATTGGTCGATCACTCCACGCCCGATGTATCCTGCCGATGGAAATAAGTTTTTTGATGTCTACACACAGCCTCAAAACATTCGACACGATATAAAAGAGTCCATAGGCGACTTCCCCTTTCCCTCCTTTTGGGGTCCAATGGCAGGCATAAAATCTTCGGACTGGATCGCCGAGTCAGCAAAATGGATTGAAGAAAAAAACAAGCCCAACCTATCCCTAGTCTACCTTCCTCATTTGGATTATAATCTCCAGCGTCTTGGCCCGAATCATCTTGATATAAAAAATGATCTTTTAGAAATAGACAAAATCGTCGGGGACTTAATTTCATTTTACGAACAACGCTCTATTAAAGTGAGTCTCTTATCCGAATACGGAATCACAGAGGTCAACAAAGCGATTCAGCTCAATCGGGTTTTTCGCAAAAACGGGTGGATCACAATCAAAGAGGAACTCGGCCTAGAACTCATGGACTGCGGAGCCAGTAAAGCCTTTGCGATTTGCGATCACCAAATCGCCCACATTTACCTCAACGATCAAAGCATCAAACACGAAGCCATTAAAGCTTTAGAAAATACCGATGGCATTTCAAAGATCCTTCACGGCGATTCCATCAAAGAGCACGGACTGAATCACGAACGCTCGGGTGACATCATAGTTATTTCAAACGAAGACACTTGGTTCTCATACTACTATTGGCTCGATGATGCCGTTGCCCCTGACTTTGCTCGCTGTATCGATATTCACCGTAAATACGGTTACGACCCCGTTGAACTTTTCTTAGACCCAGATATCGCCCTTCCAAAATTAAAAATCATAGGCAAACTCATCCAAAAGAAACTAGGCTTCCGCATGCTAATGGATGTTATCCCACTAGACGATACACTCGTCAAAGGCTCTCACGGTTGTAGACCTAAAGACAAAAAAGACTGGCCGCTACTGATTAGTGAAAACTTAAGTTGTAGCGAAATTCAATCGGTTGATGTTTACCATGAATTGCTTAAAGGGATTTAGCGCTACCCTTAAAAGCTGAAAAAAGAAAATCTCTGGCAAAGCGTAAAAGAAGCTATGAACAACAAAGCGATCAGGCTTCTAACCTTGATCGTATGCTTAAAAACAATAGCGAACAGGGTCTTCTTTTTCATATCGAAATATATTTTATAATAATATTTCCACACAATAAAATACGCTTAGGCCTCAATTGCAAACACCTGACCATTCACACATGTGAATCCTTTCTTTAAGCAAAGGCGTGAATGAACTACGTTTCTCAACTAAACATTGTAAGCTTATTCTTCGACAGGTTCATGCCACGTTTGAGATTCTTCAGTAATTGATTCTGATGAAGGTTGAGGCACATCAAGCAGGGGAATAAATTGATCAAAAATCTTTTCCGCGGATTCTATTGTCTCTGTGATACGTCGGCTTAATCGGTTTTTCAAAATAAAGTAAAATAACATTGCAGGAATACCAATCACCAGTCCTGCGGCAGTTGTAATTAAAGCTTCACCAATATTACCAGCAAGAAGTTCTGGCCTACCCATCCCCCCTTGACCAATTGTTTGAAAAGCACTGATCATACCACTAACGGTCCCCAACAAACCGATCATTGGAGCAATAGCGGCGGTTACATTCAAATAATTTATCCACTGAGAAATATCATCCTCTCTTGCAGTCAACTGATCCATTAAAGCGTCTTCAGCTTTTTCCAAATTAATATTTATAGAATTCACTCGTATTTTCCCCATTGCATGATTCATGGAACGAGACAGGTGACAGGCAGACATCAACAACGTTTCTTTTGCTCCTTCAATATCGGCATTAGCAATTAATGAACAGGCTCGATCAATTACATTTCCTGATACAAAACGAGTCGGCTTCGTTTCCATCCAGGCGTATATCGTCAGAAACAGTACAGCCATAGAACATGTAAACAGGGGTATCATCGACCACCCGCCCTGCATAATAAGTTCAAAAAGACTACCATTCAATCCTTCTCCTTCTGAAGCCTGCAACGAAGTTGTCTCTGCTAAGAACAACAACACAATGATATTTAATTTAATTTTCCCTAAGGAGTGTTTACTTTTTTTCATTTTCCAATTTATTTAATTTAACTGATGGCAACCATCGACGAGGAGGACTCTTACTTTCCGGTTCATTCGCTATTAAAACACTTTCAACATCAGTTGATTGAGGATCATAGTCTTTAAACAAATGCTTCTGACGAATATCATGACTGGCACCTAAGGTTTCAGTCGACATCCCCTTTCCGCCAACAATTGAATACCCACGCTCTTCCATTTCACGCGACAATTGATCTGCTTGATCTAAATCTTTTATTTTCTTGCAAGATAAAATTGCTATCGAATAACAGTGCTCGAGATATTTCATCTTTAACTGACTGGAAAAAACAACAGGAATCAACGCCGTATCCAAGGCTTTCAAAAATTCACTTTGACTCAAATAATATTCAGACAACACATACCAACCCAATGCACTGTCCCCATAATGCCCAGAATCCATCAACCATTTATTAACATTCCGCTTCAACAGCTTCCCTCGCCCATCATGCAAGTTTAATAACAAATCAAGTTCAAACATATCCTTCTCAAATTGAGTAATTCGATGACTACGAACTGGTGACAAGGTTCCCGATAAACCTTTTCTCCATAAAGTAAAAGCATGATTCAAACGACGAACGATGCTGCGGCATTGATTCACTTTACCTTGTTCCAGATTGGAAAAACACAAATGAGAAAATTCCACAAAAACGGGTTCATTCATATAAGCAAAATAAGGCTCATATAAATTCAATTCATTTATAGAATAAGCGCCTGCTTCATCAGAAAGAATAATTATATGTATATCACCTTGCTTAAACTCATACTTAAGTTCACCACCCGAATCACGCTTCAACACAGAAACCTTGCCAGCGAAAACCCTTATTTCCCCCACATACGTTTTTCCTTCTTTATCAATTAACATATATGCTTTCATTGATGGAACTGCACACAAGAGTCCTGCACTTGTGAATAAAAAAAAAAAAGTGATAACGATAGTTTTCATTATATAGATTCCACTTTCTGACGATCTTCCTGTAAAGATTTCAACGCAACCTTTGCCTGCCGAGCCATATCCGATGAGGCGAGCCTGTCATCTTTAAAGAATTCTATTAACGTTTTTTCCGCTATTTCATAATCGCCACGTTGCTTAAACAAACGAGCACTTTCAATATAAGCCGTTGCCACATGTTCAGGAAAACCTCGGTAAAGCGTATAAATCCGCTGCCAATAAGGAATAGCTCTCTCTATGTCACCAGATAATTCTACTAACTTCGCCAAACCCTCCAATGCACGAACATGGCCGATGCCACGCATCTTTTTAATTTTCAATACAGCTTCATATTCCGCCTTTGCATTCTCCCAGACAAGAAGCGTGCCTGCTTCATCTAAAACATCGTCCTTATGTCTTATCGACATGAAAAGCAAATCGCCCTTCAGCAATTTCAATTTATAACTGTATTCATTCCACGGCGTTTCTTTTTCAAACAGATCAACATACCCTAACGCATCCTCACAAAACAACACATAAGAACGCTCCTCTTTAAACATGGCATCGTAATCCAAGAGTAACTTTTGGTAATTAGATTTCGCAATCCCATAATACGAGAAATAACGAAGTTTAGATTTAGGGTACGCCTCAAGTAACTTTTCAAAAAAAACAATACTTTCATCGAGTAAGCCCTTTTCCGAATAACGCAGTCCAACTGTCCCCAAACTCATAGCGTCAAAATCAGATATATCTGCAATCCTAACAGTTTCCTTAACGAGGGAGAATGACTTCGCCAAAGAGCCGCCTTTCTCATACTGTTCAGCAATACACATCCTCAATCGCACATAAAAGGTCATCCTGTCGTTTGATAACGCCTCCCGGCTTTTAATTTTCAACCACTCAACGAACCGCTCTTTTTTCGAACCTTCATCGAAACCAGCCCCCTTTGTAAGTTTCTTTAAAATCGATTCATAGCCTAGCAACAAGCTCAACAGATTATAAACATTCTTATCATCCCCATATTCATCCAAAGCGTTCAAATACAATTTCTCCGCCTTATCAAATTCTCCTAACTGCTGCCATGACCAACCCAACCAATATATCGCCTCGGTCAATCGGTCATCATTCCGAACTCCATCCGATTCAACATAATCCCCAAAATGCTGGATCAATTGCTGACAACGTTGATCCAATGCAAGCGAGCGATCTTGCCGAATGATGTCCCCCATCTTGAAACGAGCGTAACTATAAAGCTGCAACTGATCCGCCTCCACCTTTTCGAAAACTTCAAACGCCACTGCCCTTTGACCTAAAACCACATAAACATTCCCCTTTAATACAAGGGCTTCTGAGTAACGCCAATGTGAAGGATAATTCATTAAAAAGGCTTCCGTAAGATTTAATGATTCATCAAACTGCTTCATCGAAAAAGCCGTTTTCGCCAATTGATAATCCACCTCAGACTCTAGCGCGTGTCCGAAACTTGAAGGCTTCAAGATTTCCAATTCGTCAAAACACAGTCCATAGTTCTTCTCTATTGAATGAGTTAACGCGTGCCATAAGCCTACCTGCAATCTAAACCCATTATCTCTCAATGTCAGATACTGTTTGAAATCTGCCCGACTTGCCTCAAACTTATCAAGCGTCATTAACAAATGACCTCGACGAATTAACCATTGAGAAAACAGAGCATGTTCTGGATATTTATCAATCAGCAATGTATACACACTAGAAATTGCTTTCTCTAGTAAACCCTTGGAAATATAAACCTCTCCAATCATTGATATTATTTGTGGAAGCAACCGTTTATCGTCTGAGAATTCAGAAATAAAAAATTCGGCGAGCTCCAAGGTCTTATCAAATTTATTTTCCTGATAAGCCGTTAACAACAAATGAAATTGTGCAACGGAGCGTACTTCTTTTGCTACCATGCGATCGCTCACCAATCGATCAAAGATCATAGTCGATTCCAAGTTTCTTTTTAAGTTAAAATAACAAAGTCCATAATGAAGAAAACAATTGGCGGTATAATCCTCCATCTGTTCTAACTGCGCAGACACACCATTCACACGAACTAACAGCTCTTGAAAATATGAACGCCATATATTTTTACCTAAAACATCAACCCCCTCCTTCTCCCATTTTCCACGATCAATTTTAACCTGTTCAACCAATTTCAATTGAGCCTCTAAAAGCTTTCGAAGGGGAACAACCATGTGAAATGATGATAGAGCGAGATTATATTGTTTTAGTTTAAAATAATGCTCTCCCACTTGCAGAGTAGAAAATGTCAGTGAAGATAAATCAGGCATCTCTGACACATTCCACTCTGTGCCATGTAAAACCTCCGCCGCCAATTCCCAGTTTTCATGTTCAACTAGAATCTCTAAAGATCGAACCCTTGCCCGCATACGTAAAGGTTTAGGTTTACCAGATTTATACAACGAATCAAGCAAGCCAATTGCGAGCTCGACTTCATTCATATTCAAACGGGCTTCTGCCATTTTTAACAACGCCAACCCTGACTCCGATTTCCCCGGAAATGACTCGATGTATTCTGCAAAGGCTCCACATGCTAATTCATACTGTTCACTTAAAAAATAGGATCGCGCTAATGAATATTGCACAAACGAATACTTGTCGTTGAATCCTGCAGTATCAAACAATGACAAATAGTTATTAAACACATCTGCGGCGGTTGCATACTCCTTATTGATAAAAGCAGTAAAACCATAAAGCGGTAATATCGTTTTTAGAAAATGCTCATTCAAGTACTCCGGTTCTTCACTAAAATCTCTCTCTAAAACTTGAAATGACAAAAACGCCTTCATCATAGATTTTTCCGAGAAATACTGAATGCTTTTATTCAGTACATTTCGAAAAGTACCCGTCATAGGAATAACAGAAGAATCGAAACGAGTGGGATGGGAATGCTTCATTTCCTCAGAAACCTTAGCCACCCCAACCTTATCTTTTTTTGTAGACTTCTCCCACGCTCCCCTTCTTGCATTCATTGCAGCAGATTCCAAACGATACAAATTCTTGTAAAACTTCAGTAAAGAAACCCCCGGAAGCAATGATGGCCACCCATGAATTCTCGCCAATCCATTTTCAACCAATCTATCAGCAAGGTTTCCCTGTTTCGTTACCACAACCGCATAGTAACGCTTATCTTTACTAGCCCCACGAGCATCTACAAATTTAGTGTAAATAGTAAAAGGCGACTGCAACCACTGCCGCACAGTATCACTAGCGAATTCCCCCTGTTCGTTAATTGAATCAGCTTCAATCCCAAAATACTCTGCCTGCTCATCTATTCGATCTCCATATCGATTATCCGACTCCAATGCATCAACGGAATATATCCTGAAATGGAATAGCTGTTCATCACCATTGATATCATTCGTCCTGACATGAAAACTATCGGCGTCCATGTATGCACCTTCAACAAGTGTACAGTTTTCCAAAACAACCCACTTAACTGAATCATTTCCAAACAAACAAGCGAGACTGCTAAAAAATAACAGCCCCGCTATTAACACTTTCCCAAACACCACACAGTGTACTAAATTTAACACCCTGTCATAAAACACTAATTTTGGGTAAATTTACTTACCCGAATAAATCACTTACAAAGAAGAAGAAGACTTTACGCGCACTTTCACCTTAAGCGTAGGAATCGATTTCCCTTCTGGTGATAAAGGTTTCTCCATAACAACGGTTCCATCAAAATAAATAACTTTCTCTAAAGAACCTTCTTGATATGAATACTCCCCCTGATGAAGCGTCAATGTATCAAATTGGATATCTAATTGGGTCAACCACTGAGTAAGTCCCAGTTTCAACGTCTCAACAAAAGCATCCCCTTCATGCGACCAATCGCTATTTTTGATCTTAAGCCGATAAAGCGAAATATCATTGAACTTTCTTTTAAATAAATTGTTAAAGGCATAAGAAAACTTCATCTCACTCACATCAACCTGTAAATTCGTAAACGCAGTACGGATCTGAATGCGCTCTAAACAAAAATCGTCGAAACCAAGATTCTGTAAATCAACCACACACACACCATCCACTTGATCCGACAAGTAATCCGAAATACTCGATTCAAAATAGCTCGGAATTACCATTTTAAACAGAAAAAGGAAAGCCAGTAACAATACAGACAACCCCAACACTATTTTGAACTGTATACCTCCTTCATTCATAATCGAATCACTCTCGGGCGCTTGAAAAATCATGGCTCAATCCAGTTTCAGATTGCACCCCAGTTGAAATCAAATATTCATTATCATCTCAATAATATTTAATTAAAAGGTAACTACTCACGGCAGTGAGTTCAACAGATCAATAAATTAATTTCCGAAATCGCCATTTTTTACTTGTACCCTAATTTTCGCTGTGTCATACACTTATGAATGCAGGGGCGAAAGGAGAAAAAGAAAGCATTAATAAAACTGATGAAAGCAGATCCTGAAAAGGTTGCGGACATGATTTTAGACCTAATGGATCAGGTAAAAATG